>CAZRHZ010000016.1:0-29657 GCA_964599995.1 uncultured Anaerolinea sp.
CACAGCAT
Source organism: uncultured Anaerolinea sp. (assembly GCA_964599995.1). GTDB lineage: Bacteria > Chloroflexota > Anaerolineae > Anaerolineales > Anaerolineaceae > UBA6107. The sequence continues at coordinate 9 of CAZRHZ010000016.1, forward strand.
ATGGGGAAAATCAATTTATTAAATTTCAATTTTTGATTCGGAATGATCAACTAATCATGACGCCGATAATACTGAAAACTATCTCCTGACTGAATATAATGAACCGGAATAGAATGATCCACCACCTCTGGCAACCAGGCATCGGCCATGTATTTCATGCCCAATTCCTCCACATTGAAATGTCCCATTTCAAGGATGGCTTTGGGGTAACCCAACTGCGCGGCATCCCGCACGTATTCCGATAGGGTCCAGTCCATGATCTCCAGAGGGATCATAACATCAGCATTGGCAGCTTTCTTGATGATCTCACGGTCATCGCCAAAGCCGGGAAAAAGATGCTCGCAAATGAACACGGTTGACACACTAGCGTTTGGATCGCCCACAATACGCAAGCCGTTAAGATTGAACTTTTGAGTTAACTCATCCGCCAGTTGACTGACGGTTGTATCGGGCAGCCTGAACCATAACGGTTTGGTGATTTCACCCTCCACATAAGCTTCCCAACCCAATTCTTTCATGATGCCGTAGAATATCCAGTCGTTTACCGCGTGCACCGTGCTCTTAGGTCCACCCGGACCGTGCATATGATCGTGATCGCGCCAGATCACCATCCCGGTTTCCTCCAGCAAACGCTGCTTGGCGTCGAGAACACGATCGCCCGATAGCCACCCCAGATCATCCTCATTTCCGTAGAAAGTGGGTTCGTGGCAAATGATCAGATTACATCCTTTTTTAGCTGCTTCATGAATCACATTTATGGACGTAAAACAGGTAACCGCAATTCCCGTGCATTCCATTTCGGGATTGCCCCATTTGATCGTGTCGCTGGTATGTTCCGGATGGTCAAGTGGTGCATGCCAGGCCTTCAATTGCTCGATGATCTTTGATATTTTCATGTTTACCCCAGTATTGATATCGTTTAGTGAAACACTGTTTCATTATACTTTCTTATTGCATTTTTTCGTGGTAATAAAGGATCAAAGAATCACTGCTGTTCTTGCCATTCCGGTATTAATTTGTCAAGCAGGTATAATCAATCCAATCTTCAGGCAAAGGAAATCAGCGCATGAAAAAGAAGGGTAAATTTCGTGATTTTTTTCGGCTTGTTCCTTATGGTGTATCGTATCTTTCTGGCATGATCTTCAAACCCAAGAGGCAGGGTATGGAAAGCAGAACAAAAAACCGTAAGAATCGCGATCAGATCGCAAAAATGGTCGAAAAGGCCTTTCCAGGTTCCCATCTCGCGGAGGGTGAGGAAACCATCATTGAATTAAAAGAAGGGTGGTTCAATGCTGCCTATGACGTGCTCCTGGATAATGGTGAACACGTGATCCTGAAGATCGCACCACCCAAAGATGCTGAGATCTTGACCTACGAAAAAGACATAATGGATACCGAAGTGGCTACCATGCGGATGGTCGCGCAAGACCCTGCCATCCCCGTGCCCGAAATATACACTTATGACACCTCCGGCGAGGTATGCGACTCGAACTACTTCTTGATGCAGAAACTGGAAGGCCAAAATTACGACCACTGTAAAAAAGACTTTCTCGCCGCCACCCGGAGTGAGATCGATCGCAACATAGGCGCCATAGTGCGGGAGATCAACCAGTACACCGGCAGCTATTTTGGCTACGATGGCAACCGCGATCTGCAAGCGCCCACCTGGAAGGATGCCTTCATCAAGATCGTGGATTCGGTATTGGAAGATGGACGCAAAAAGAATGCCGATTACAGCTTTTCCATTGAAGAGATACGTGAAGTGGTGCAAAAACACGCGGCTTCACTGGATGCTGTCGTCACCCCACAGCTCGTACATTGGGACGCCTGGGATCTCAACGTTTTCGTCAAAGATGGCCAGATCACCGGTTTGCTTGATTTCGAACGCGCGCTGTGGGCCGATCCTCTGATGGAAGCGCAGTTCCGCGCGCTGGCTTTTGGTGGCGTCACCGACAGCCTGCGCGGTTATGGCAAGACCGATTTTACCCATGCAGAGCAACAGCGCAACCATCTCTACACCCTGCATCTTGCCCTGGTGATGAAAACCGAGGGATATTATCGAAGTTACGACACGCATGAGGTTGCCAATCTGGCCATGATGCTGCTAATCCCGGCCATGATGTGGCTTAAAGAGAACTAGGTATACCCTAAGGGAGAACTATCCAATAACGAAGCTGCGTCTTCATCCGCGAGAATGAGGAGATTTTTCTTTTTACGCAGAAAGGTGGCTGGAATTTGGCTTGAAATAGGGGCGTAAAGCGTCTCACGCAGGATCTCCGCCTTACTTTTACCTTGAACTAAAAGCACGATCTTCCTGGCTTGCAATATCGTTCCAATGCCCAGGGTGAATCCACTTTTGGGAACCCCCAAAGTTGGATCCCAATAACGCGAATTACTTAATTGCGACGCCTTTGAGAGCGACACCACCCTGGTTTTTGAGTCGATGGTGGAACCGGGTTCATTGAAACCAATGTGACCGTTCGGACCAAGCCCCAGCATCAACAGATCGATCGTACCCAGGCGCTCAAGCGTTCGTTCCACACTCTGGATCTCTGCGTTGACATCCTTCGCGTCAGAATAAAAACGAAAAGTATTTTCCGGTAGATAATCGACTTGTGAAATAAATACCCGCTGCAACCATGCGAAAAGATTGCGCGGGTCGTTCAAGAAAATGCCCTGGTATTCATCCAGTTCCAATAATTTGGATTTCGAAAAATGGATCAAGCCTTGCTGATACAAACCGATCAATTCTTCAAACATCCCCAGCGGTGTGTTACCGGTTGGAAACAATAGAACACTTTCAGACTTAAGCGCAAGTTGGGTTTGCACCAGTTCTGCCGCCTGCCTGCTTAATTCTTTCTCATCACGAACGATCTGTAATTTCATAACCTTGCTTTCTGGATCACACTCCTGAACAGAGTTGCCACCCGCGGATCGAGACGAAGATCCGCAGGTGGCGAAGGGAGTGTGGAATTTGTAATTCTATTTTACAGGCTTTCCTAATGGATATTTACGAATAAAGAAGAACGAAAGGATGCACGCCACCGCGGCTACTGGACCAATGGCGATCACTCCATACTTCCAGGTGAGCAGCAAGGCTAAAATGGAACCCGCCAGACTACCCACAAACTGGTTGATCAAGCCTTGCACAGCGAAGAACATGCCAGCCCGGTTCTTGCCCGTCTGTTTGGCTTCTTCAGCTGCAATATGAGCCGGAAATGCGTAAGGGATGGTGAAGAAGACGCCGATGGAGAAACTGCCAATGGCACCCAGGATCATGCCGATATAGTAAGGTTCCAGCGGCAGATTGAACTTCGTCCAACCGAGCGGAAAGCCCAGCATCACAACTGCGAATATTAGCAGCGCGAGTTGAAAGCCCCATTTTGCGCCCTTCTTTCTCGAAATCCAATTAAAGATCAAGAGCATGATGGGCACCGGGGCAAAAGCCGCCGCGTTCATCGTACCAAGCTGGGTCTGGGTCAATCCCATCATATCCAAAGCCATGAAGGAAATCCCGCCCAGGAAAAATTGCAATCCAAAGAAGAAAGTAGCCAGTGAAAGGGCGTAAATGCCGAATGCTTTGTTGGACAAGGTGAGTTTGAAACTCGTCCACAGCGGCACGTCCTTTTCTGCAGGTTGGATCTGAGTTTGCGTTTGTTCAACATCAGGCTTGGGAAGTGTAGATTCTTCTTTAATCACCAGCAGTGGGCCGATGAAAGAGATCACGCTGGGCAGCAGCATCCAAACAGTCCCGCGCACGCCGAACTTGTCAAAAAGGATCGGAGCCAGAACGTAAACCAACACGTACGATCCGGTGTTAAAGAAAGTCTGCCAACTTGCCACACGGATGCGCGATTGCTCGTCTTTCACGATCTCTGAAAGGCTGGCCAGGTATGGCACAGTCATCAGGGTGTAAAAGAAGAAGAACAGCGAACTCATCACAGCAATGTAGAGCGAGTTTCCCCAATGACCGTTGGCACCCAGGGCGTCGCCGCCCACCGGTGGATACCACATGAGAACATAGACAAGAGCGGCCGGGATCATGCCTAAAAGCATCATTGGCCGGCGCCTGCCCCATTTGGATTTCAAGTTATCGGTCCAGTGCGCGATGGGGATGTCGACAAGAGCGTCCAGAATCCTCGCCACGAGCATACCCGCGGCATAACCCACGGCCGGGGCGAGTACCAGCGCGCCCTTATTGACCAAGGCCTGGGCGGGGCGGTAGAAATAGAGCAGATAGGTTAAAGCGATTTGATATAAGAAACCAGGTCCGAACCCACCGATCGCGTAAATCGGTTCTTGCCATTTCTTGATCAATTTCATTTCATCCCTCCGTTCTAAAAATGGAAAAATCAACTGGCGTCGCGAAAAAATTGTCCGACCATTTTCGCAATCGAAGCATCACCAGGAACTCCAGGCTGAGTGAAACCCTGGAGGTCGATCATTTTTTCAATTTGTCCACAGAACTCAGCTGCCAGCCTATATTCGACTTGTTTAGGCGTCTGAGCGACGATACGCTCAAAATTCAAGTGATAGATTTTCACTAACACGTCATCAGGCAAGTCCAACCCCTCAAGAACAATATCCTGGTCGCCAAACAGGAAACCATCTTTGGCTGGGATGGTAAAGGTCTTGGCATTCTCCAGGAAGTTGCGCACAAGCAAGACACGTCCCCGGCTTTCATCGAACTGGACGCCGTCTTCTGGGTTGACCAGCAGGGCGCGCGCCCCAATATCCGTGCCGAACAGGATCCGATCCTGATATTTCATGAAGAAATCGCGTGTTTTCTGCAGGTTTTTGGAAAAGTTGAAAAACATTTCGACCCCGGGGGTCAGATCAATGTTCATGTTGGGATATTTGTCCAGCAGCTCAGAAAGCCGCTCCAACTGGGCTGACAGGAAGAAGAAATGCGCAAAGATCACCTTCAATGAAGGATGGCGTTCAAGAACAGCAATCATTTCCCGATACTGCTGTTCATTATTCACATACGTCCCGTCGCCATAGAACCACCCGCGTTGAACGGCCCATTTTGGCACCTGGTTCCTGTCCCAAAACTCCTCGGGGTCATTGAGATGCATCAGCAGCGGGATCTGCGTTTCTTCCATCGCCTGCCAATAGGGGTCAAACACCGGATTGTTAAAGGCTGGCACCGGCAGGATCTTGCGCATCTGCGGCTTGCCTTCGATCATCTTGATGCCATCGCAACCGACCTCAGTCAGCAACTTGATGTAATTGGCAAAAGAAGCTCCAACCCGCTGGGGTTCGCGCACATAGATCGAAACGTCCAGGCCACCAAAAACATAAACTCGGCCAGGATGCTGCGCCTTAAGATGAAGAGCGTCGGGAACAAGACTTAATCGCCGCGGTTCAGGGGTGCAAACGATGTTTAATCGATCCAATTTGAGACCATTGCAGGTTTCCATTAACCCATTCATCATGGATGGATGCGGATAATGGATGTGACAATCGATCACGGGGATGGGTTTCAATTGGTTGATCTCCAACTCTCCTCCTTTGTCTTGTACCTACACAACATGCACGACCGTGTAATCCATGCACTTTTGAAAAACGCGCACCACCGCACCAAGCAGCGGTGCGTCATCTTTGAGTTTGGATGGAGCAATTCTGGGGGTAACCGGAATCACATTCTGCAATCGCTTTTGGATAGGTTCGATGAGCAAATCAAGCGAATCGACGATGCCCCCCCCGATAATGATCAATTCCGGATCGAAACAGACGCTGAGGTTGGCGATGGCCAGGCTGAGATAATCCACGGTTTCACGAACGTTCTGAAGCGCCCATTCCTGGCCTTGCCTGGCTGCTTCAAAGACATCCTTTGCGTCAATTGTAGTGATCGAACCCTGAACATCTTGCTCAGATAATTGCTTGAATGCACGATCTGCGATCCCTTTACAAGAAGCCAGGCTTTCCAACGCCCCAAAACCAGGGTATTGGTGGTCGAGAGCGTCCAATCCGGGCAGCAAATAGCCGATCTCGCCGGAGGAATCCCTGGCACCTCGGTAGAGGTTGCCATCCAAAATGATACCCGCACCAATACCAGTGCCAATGGCCACCATCACCAGGTTATCAATACCCACCCCGCAGCCAAACCAGTTCTCACCCAAAACGGCCAGATTGACGTCATTTTCAATGAGGATGGGCAACGAAAAATGGTTGCGCAGTTTTTGCATCAGCGGAAAATCGTTCCAAGACAGACTGGGGGCAATCTTCACCAGGCCTTGTTTGCTCTCGATGATTCCGGGCACACCCACTGCCATCCCCAACACCCTGGCAGAAAAAACATTGGCTTGGGTTTCCAATTCCTTCAAGAAATCCACCAACACTTGAAAATTAGATTCAGCATTCGTCCATGTTTGCGATGCGCGTTTGCGCCACAAAATGCTGCCACCAATATCCGCCACCACGCCGCTGATGTGACTGCCCCCCAGGTCCACGCCAATCACCAGGTTGTGCTGCGTGTCAAGCGCCAGCATTTCTCTCGACCGCCGCAAGCCCTTTTCCTTTTCATCCAACAGGGTGACAAAACCATCCGCGCTCAATTCATCCACAATGCGCATGACAGTGGGTTTGCTGATGCGCAATTGGGCTGCCAATTCGGTTTTGGAAGCTGTTTTAGACAGCCGTAGATAATCCAGAACCGCCGAGCGGTTGATGGCCCGCATTTCGGCTTGCGCGATGGTTTTCAAAGGTTGAATGCCAGGTTTTTTCATGACAAATGTGCCTACAACAATAAATTACTTTCTGTAACTTATTATAGTGAATCAAACGCGAAAGTCAACCACCAAAAGGGAATAATTCCAAAATTCAACCCAGATATTTTTCAATTTGAAAAGCAATTAGGAAATGAGTTGCCACTTGAATATTTAAGCATTTCTCTCTATAATGAATTGGCTGGTGGTTTTACCACAGTTTTCCTCAAGTCCCATATTATTGGTCATTCTGAATAATGTTGTTCTCGTAATGGATTCGTTTGTTTCATTCATTTCATTGCAGAGGAGGAATTATGTCGGATTATGATGTCATTGTGATTGGAGCCGGGTTGGGAGGCCTCTCCAGTGGAGCGCTTCTGGCTCACCAGGGCAGGCGCGTGCTTGTTCTGGAACAAAGCAACCGGGTCGGAGGCTGCTGTTCGACTTTCGAGAAGAACGGCTTTCACTGCGACGTGGGCGCCTCGATCGTGGAGATCATCGAACCTATAGAGAAAGTCTTCAAACTTCTGGGCACCACCCTGCAGAAGGAACTGGACCTGATCGCTTGCGACCCGATCATGTCGTTCATTTTCGAGGACGGGAAGCGCATCACCTATCCCCTGTCTGCTGAAAAGACCGGCGAGATGATTAGCAAAATTTCACCCGAAGATGGCCGCAGATGGAAGGAATTCAGCGCCTTTTCACAGGAATTGATGGATGTGACTCTGGATACGTTCTTCTGCGAACCCGCCAGCAGCATGAAGGATATGCTCAATCTGGTTAAAAAGAATCCTAAATTCCTCAAGTTCTTGCCCGTTTTTCTGACCAGCTACCAGAGCGTGCTGGAAAAATACTTCAAGAACGACACCGTTTTGAAGACCATGGCGTACGAAGCCCTCTACTTTGGCCTTCCGCCCGCCATCGTTCCCGGGCCTTATGCGATGGTGCCTTATACCGAACATGTCGGCATCTACTATCCACGTGGTGGCATGATCCAGATCCCGCTGGCCCTAAAACGTTTGGGCGAACAAAAAGGCATGGAAGTGCGCATGAACAGCCGGGTGACCAAGGTATTGGTGGAACAAGGTCAGGTCAATGGCGTTCAACTGGCTGACGGCACAGAGATCACCTGCGATAAGATCGTGTCGGATATCAACGCCAAAACACTCTACCTGAAGATGATCGGCGAAGAGAAACTGCCTTCGCTGGCTGTTAGAGGCCTAAAGAGCTATGAGTACTCAATATCGGTACCCATGGTCTACGTCGGCTTGGATTACGAGCCCCCGCTTGAAGCCCATCACAGCATCATCGCCATCTCACCGGATGATCTCAACCAGCATTACTTCAATCACATCAAGGGCGGCACACTGGCCAAACGCGACTTCGGCCTGATCTGTTGGTCCACCCACACCGATCCATCCCTTGCCCCCAAGGGAAAACATGTATTAAACCTGATACCCGAAGGCGGCTACTACCTCAAAGACACCAATTGGGATGAAGAAAAACCACGCTTCATCGAGCGCACCATTGAAAACCTTTCCAAGACCGCCATCCCCGGACTGAAAGACCACGTGGTATTTTCGGATTGTTCCACCCCACTGGACTTTGAACGCCATTTGCTCCTGCCCGAAGGCGCAATTTACTGTCTGCAGCAAGACCTGGCCGCTCAGGCCTTGTTCCGTCCTTCCGCCCGCTCCAAGACCGTCCGCGGATTATATCTTGCCGGCTCCTCCACGCATCCAGGCGGCGGCGTGCCCACCACCATCGCATCCGGTTTGATCGCGTCCAAACTGGTTGCCCAAGACGACTAAAACGAGGTGATTGTCATGAAAACTGCGTTGATTTGGGTCATTGTCATCGTTGCAATTATGTCAGGCTCGATCTTGATCTGGGTGCTCATGCCTGAGCATCAAAAAACCTTCTGGAAAACCTTCATCAAACAGATCCCCAACCTGCCAGGACGCATGCTGGCCTGACAGAGCGTAGATACCAGGATTAAAAAGGTGAGGGGGTTGAAATACCCCTCGCCTTTCAGATGGTCAATGAATTCTTGTTTCTATTCTCGATCATTTCGGAAAATGAATCTGGTTGGAAGAGATCTGCGAATCACATCACTCCCAACCAGATTTCATATTAATTTCCCCCGTTCAGACCCCCACCCCTAGGGGACGATCTGAACCATCCCTCCGCCGTCATAATTGGAGCCCCCGCCACCTACCCACACAGCCCCAAATGGATCGACGTGCAAAGCTGAGATGTAGTTGGTCAACAGGCCATCTTTGGTGGTTAACATCCTCCAGGTACCGTTTTCAGACCTCAGCAATCCCACATCCGTACCCGCCCACACCTCTCCATCAGGAGTAACCGCCAGTGTGGTCAAACGCGCGTTGTTGTAATCACTGTTCATAACATCGATCAACAATTCAACCTGGTTCCCGTCATATTTGGCGATACCGGTATAAGTTCCGATCACCAGATCCCCATCTGGATGAATGGCCAATGCTCGAATATAGGGATTGGGAAGTTCTGTACTCTCAGTACCAAACACGATTTCAAGCGTATCATTTTCAACTTTCGCCAGACCTTTATCCGTGCCGATCCACACCCGTCCCGATAGGTCGATTACGATTGCCTGCACATTATTGCCAGGCAGCCCATTATCAGTAGTAAAAGTGAAGGCTTGGGAACCATCCGGATTCAAAACCCTGACCCCATAGCTGTCGTCTCCAAACCAGGCTCTGCCCTCATTATCAACAGCCACCGCATCATAAGAATAAATATCCTCAAAATTCGTCCAGGTTCCATCCCGATACAAGCTGGCGCTGCCATTGGTGATCGCCATCCATACGCTGCCATCCGGGCCAACGGCAATGGCCCTCCCCCAATTCCCGCCCATATCAGGGAACTCTGAATCGTTGAAGGTCTTCCATTCGCCATCAATATCATACAGATCCACCATTTGAATACCTGCATCCGTACCAACCCAAAGTTGGCCGTCCGTCGTGGAGGCGAAAGAGTCAACAAAATTACTCTTGAGTTTGTCTTCGGTTTTTAGAGCGGTTGCCACTCCATTCTCGACCACATACACGCCCTTGTTTGTGGCATAAACCGGCACATCTTCATCGGTTAAGGCAAGTGCGTAAATGCCCTGGCCTTCTGCATCCAGCATGTCTACCACACAAGTACCCTCAACCGGGTCGAATTGACACAGCCGTCCGGTTCCAAAGGGTAACGTGGCAGCCCATATCTTTCCGTCAGAGGTAACTCTAATTTCATTGATATTGTAAAGACTGGCAGGTGAAGACGAATCGTAGTATTTCCACTGGCCAGATTTGAAGGAAACCATCCCTCCAGAGGTACCAATCCACAAAGTGCCATCCTCGCCAAAAGCCAATGCATAAGCTGAATCTTCAGGCAACCCTTCGGCTTCGCTGTAATTGGTAATCACATCATTGGAGATTTTGGAAATCCCCTTGTATCCATTCGCGATCCAAATATCAGACCCATTTACAGTGATGTCGTTGACCGAATCCCACAACAGGCCTTCCTCTTCACGGTAACGGGAATATTCGCCAGTGGTCAGATCCAGTACTCCAAGACCATAGTACCCGATCAACAAGCGATTGTTAGCCTGGTCACAATAGAGCCGATTGATCTTGCTGGTGGTTACATAACTATCCTCGGGGAATACCAACGTTTGTTCCCATAATCCTGTAGCAGGATCATACTCGCTGATACCAGTTAACGTCCCGACCAAAATGCGCGGTTCGGGGATTTCGCAGTAAGTGATGGCATTGGCACTCACGTTGCCCATGCCATCCATCGGCGTATATTTCATCGAATAAGCGCTGTCAAGTCCCCAGGCGACCATCCCGCCCAAAGTAGCCGCGTAGACCACACCGTCATACACCACCAGATCCCTAACGTCGTTGGCATTCGTGTATAGATACCAGCCGGGCTCTAGTCCGTTAGATAGAACAACAGAAGGGGTTTGGGCGGGCTCTTCAGCCACTTGCGCAGATCCTGTTGCGATTGGCGTGGTTTCTTCAACGTCATTAACCTCTGCCGCTGGGGTCTGATCCTTCCCTGCACTCAGGCTGCAAGCCAGCCCGGGAACCAACAAAACCAGAATAAATAGAAATGGAACGAGTTTTTTCATTTTTTCTCCCTCACAAATACGGTTTTAACGATCAGTCAAAGTGTATAAAAGGGCCGTCAAATTATCGTCAAGCCTTCCTTAATATGAAAATCTGAAAGAGACTCTTCTAGACTATAAAAGATGGTGCTTTTGTTAACAAATTCAAGCCAATTGCAAGAACAAATTAGTTGTTCCGACTTGTTAATAAACCAATAGATCAAATCCAGTCTCGATGTAGACAGATCCAGAAAACACTGAAAAGAACAAGCCATCATGATTGCTGGGTATCAAGTCACTCTGTTGTACTAGCCAATCATAAAAAATCAAACCGACATTTCCTACGATATAATTGGACCATTCAACAACAAACTCTCGGGGAATTACAACCTGCATCCCCTTATTTAATAATAACGCATGAAGGAGAACACAAGATGGGAAAGATCATGGATTATTTGCTATGGAGAGGGGACTTAAAATTCTCCAGAGATCCTTTTAATGATGTGGATGCATTGATCCTGTCCTTGTTAAGTTATCTTCCCTACAAAGACATCGTACCAGGCATAGATTCCAGCGCAGAAATCTCTTTAAAAGAAGCTGCCAACCGTTACTTCATGATAAATATTGGGGATAAGAAAAAAAACACTGATCCAAATCCAACAGCCAGCTCTACGTTCAATTCAGAAATCGAAGACCTGCTGAAAAAAGCGGGACACTGTCCGAGATTTGAAGATATTCACCTTTCAAGATTCAATGAAAGTCTTGATTATACGATCGGCAGGCAGTTCGCGGCCTTGACCTTTACCTTGCAGACCCTTGATCATCTAAAGATCATCGCCTTTCGAGGAACAGACAGTTCGGTGGTTGGCTGGAAAGAAGATTTCGAGCTGGCGTACAAAGAACAGATCCCAGCCCAAGAAGCAGCCTGCCAGTACCTTGAACGATCGATTGGGATTTTTACTTCCCCATTCATCGTATGCGGCCATTCGAAGGGTGGAAACCTGGCTGTCTACGCGGGTTCACACCTTGACCTCATTCGACAAAGCAGACTCCAAAAAATCCTGAACTTTGACGGACCTGGGTTTAACTTCTCGATCGTTAATCGTGCATCCTTCGCCCATTGTGAGCACAAAGTGACCGCCTACGTGCCGGAGGAATCCATGGTGGGGATGCTGCTTGACCCGGTTGGAAAAAGGACAGTAGTCACAAGTTCAGGCCGTTTCTTGACCCAGCATGACGCGTTCAACTGGGATGTACAACGCACCAAATTCGCACATGGCAAACTATCCACTTCAGCCATGTTATTGGAACAGACACTCAAAACCTGGTTAACAGATATCCCCGTGCCGCAGCGTGAAACTTTTCTTGTAGCCTTGTTTGACATCCTGGGCGCATCCGAAGGCACGACCATCAAATTTGACCCCCAGGAGAACGTCAAGGAGATCAAGAATATCCTTGGCAAGTACGTCAAGCTGGATCTAAAGACTAAAACTCTGCTCACCCAGGTTTTCATGTCGTTGTCTTCCAAGGCCACAAAAACCCTTTCCTCCACGATCAAGGATAAATTGCCAAAGATCTACTCTCCTCGACCAACACCCACCAGCGAGAGCAACCAATAAAATAGTCGTATTGTCACACTGATAATGATGGGAAAAAAATAATGGCTGAGCCAATTCAGACTGCACCAGTGATCCAAACCGATCGGTTATTACTGCGGGATTTTGTGATTGAAGATATCCCCGCTATATTTAATTTGTATTCCAATGAAATGGCTGTTCAATACATGATGAACCCGATCACGTCACTTGCAGAAGCAGAAGAGATCTTCGAAGATTACAAGAACTGTAATCAGAGTGGTAAAGGCATCGTGTGGGCAATTACAGAAAAAGCTACTCAAAAATGGATCGGCACGTGCGGCTATGAGACGATCAGTGCTTATGATAAACGAGCAGAGATCGGATATGATCTCGACCCGGCTTTTTGGGGTCAAGGGTTGATGCAAGAAGCTATGACAGCTGTGATCTCACACGGTTTTAACCAGATGGGGCTGCATCGGATCCAGGCCTATGTGCATGTTGCCAATATTCGTTCAGTTCAAAGCCTGCAAAGGCTGAATTTTTCCTTGGAAGGCCGTCTGCAGGATTATCGCTGGTTCAGAGGTGGATTTTCTGACTGGTTTCTATTGTCTTTGCTTGATATAAATTGGCCTTTTTTTAAGGGCAAATAGTAAAATCAATGTAGAAAACAATGAAAGAGATTCTGGTTGGACACACGGGTTTTGTAGGTTCAAATATCCTTGAACAGCATCCATTCGATGCCGTTTTCAATTCCAAGAATATCACAGAAGCCTATGGAACCAACCCCGACCTTTGCGTTTACGCCGGGGTTTACGCTGAAAAATACCTGGCTCAGAAAAACCCTTCCGCTGATCTCGAGATTGTTCAAAACGCCATCCACAACATTCAATTGATCAATCCCAGGCAGCTGGTTTTGATCTCAACCATCGATGTTTACCCGATTCCCGTCGCTGTCGATGAAAATTCGCAGATCACCCCAGTTCCATCCAATGCTTATGGAATGCACCGTAGAATGTTGGAAGAATGGGTTCAAAACCAAATCCCGAATCATTTGATCTTGCGCCTGCCAGCCCTTTTCGGCAGGAACATCAAAAAGAACTTCATCTACGATCTGATCCACGTCATCCCCTCCATGCTAAACCCGGAAAAATATTCTGAACTGTCTGCCGCAGAACCCTCGATCAAAGATGCTTACGAAATTCAAAACAATGGGTTCTTTAAATGCTGCGCGAAACCAGACCAACGGCGTGCATTGAGAGAAGCCTTCGTTCGCTGCGGATTCACCGCGCTTCAATTCACAGACAGCCGATCTTCCTTTCAATTTTACAACCTGGCTTATCTATGGGGACACATCCAGATTTCACTGAAAAACGACCTGCACTTGATTAACCTGGCTGTCGAACCACTTTTTACTTCAACAATTTATCAACAGCTAAACGGCACTTTTTTTGCAAATGAATTAAGCTCGAAAATCGCAAGTTACGATTTCAGGTCGATACACTGTAGCTTGTTTGACGGCTCCAATGGGTATATCTTCAATCAAGATAAAGTTATGCAAGATCTCATTAAGTTTATTGCTTCTGAAAAACAAAAACTATGAAAAAAATGTCGATTTCAAACATTGCCTGGAAAGCCGAACACGACCTGGAGATGTATGCATTTCTATCGAAACACGGCTTTTCCGGTATTGAAATCGCCCCAACGCGGATCTTCGCTGAAAACCCCTACGAACACCTTGCACAAGCCAGAGAATTCAGCCTGTCCCTCAAGGATCAATATGGATTGATGATCTCTTCGATGCAGTCGATTTGGTATGGCCGCAGCGAGAACCTGTTCCGCTCGGATGCTGAAAGGGAGGTCTTGATCGAATATACCCAAAAAGCGATCTTATTCGCACAGGCGATAAGTTGTGAGAATTTGGTTTTTGGGTGTCCGAAGAACAGGAACATCCCCGGGCAGGAATATCTACCCATTGCCATCGAATTCTTTCGCGAGGTGGGCAGTTTTGCCACCTGCCACGGCGTGATCCTGGCAATCGAGCCCAATCCACCCATTTACAATACCAACTTCATCAACCAAACCTCAGAAGCGTTTGAGATTTGCAGGCTCATCGAAAATCCTGGCATCAAAGTGAACGTGGATATCGGCACCATGCTCCATTATCAAGAGAATCTCGAACTGGTGCAAAAAAACATCGGGTTGGTCAATCACATCCATATCTCAGAACCAGGACTTGGCGCGATCATGGAAAGGGAGATCCACCAACGGGTTCTTCAACTCGACTATAAGAAATGGGTATCCATTGAAATGAAGGACTCGGGCGATCTGGAACCTGTAAAAAAAGCTGTCAGCTATCTGGAGAAAATTGCTCATGATCTATAACCAACTCCAGGGCATTCCAGATTTCACGTGCGATGAACTGTCGCCCAGAGCAACAAAGTACTGTTTGCTCATTCCAATCATTAATGAACACGGCCGTATTGAGGCAGAGCTTGAGAAGGCAAAAACCTTCGGCATCGATTGGGCTTGTGATATTGTGATCTGCGATGGCGGTTCAACCGATGGTTCGACCGACATGGATATGTTGCGGAAATTCGGAGTGAACACTTTTTTGGTGAAAACGGGGCCTGGCAAACAAGGGGCTCAACTTCGCATGGGATTCTGGTGGGCACTTCAAAGAGGATATGAAGGGTTTGTCACGATTGATGGAAACAACAAAGACAGCATCGAAGATACCCTCAAGTTTCTAGAAAAGCTCGAGGAGGGTTACGATTTTGTTCAGGGTTCGCGTTTTATCAAGGGTGGGAAGGCAGTTCGTACCCCACTCAGCCGTTACCTGGCGGTAAAATTACTGCATGCCCCGCTCATTTCGATCACTGCGAAACATCATTTTACCGACACCACCAATGCCTTTCGGGCATATTCGCGTAGATATCTTGAAGATCAAAGGGTGCAAATTTTCAGGGATATTTTCAATAGCTACGAACTGCTGGCTTACCTGTCTGTTCGTGCCAGCCAGCTCGGGATGAAAGTGTGCGAAATCCCTGTAACTAGAACTTATCCATTGGGCGAAATTATGCCAACCAAGATCGTCGGATTTAAAGGAAACCTGCTATTACTCAAGATATTACTCAATAATCTGTTAGGAAAATATAATCCATGACCCTACCCCTCGAGCCCTTGCCAATGAAGAAAACATCGCGACTTCTCCAACAATTATCGGCGATCATTGTAATACTTTTGATCCTCTTTTTGACTTTGCGATATTGGTACGAAAGCGATACCGGATACCAGGCCACTTCAGAACGGGCAGTGGTCAGCGTGATCATTGCAAACCAGGAAAACCTCGACCTCGGCGAACGCAAATTTGGTTTGGGGGTGATAACCACTGCGCAATTCGAAGATCCGTATCAGCTCTATGAGAATTCAGAGGCGCTTACGCAAGGGTTCAACTACCGGGAATATAAATCACAGTTGGGGCTGCAAGGCTGGTTGTTTGGCTTTTTGGGAGGATATGTACCGCATCCCATTGCCGCCCTCCGGTTACTAAACTGTGCGCTTATGGCGATCGTGATTACCTTGATCTGTGTTGAGATCTTTAAATATTACGGATTGATCTTTTCAATCGCTTTTTATCTCATCACGTTCATCTCGGCACGAGTTACTGATTTTGCCCCCAATCTTTATTGGGTGGAATTTACCTGGTTTCTCCCCATGTTGTTGGGTTTGATCTGCTTGAACCATCCCGAAAAAAGAAGGTGGATTTATCCGCTTTTCTTTATCGCCTTTTTTATCAAATGCGCATGCGGCTATGAATTCGTCACCACTGTTTTCTTGGGCGGAATCATGTTCCTAATTGCAGAGTGGTTTCGCTGTAAAAAAGAAGATACTTTGAAGAAGAAAGAACTGTTTCGTACCATCCTCATTATTGGGATCCTGGCACTTCTTGCATTTGCTACAGCGATTACCCTCCAGGCTTTTCTGCGAGGGAACGGTGATCTTATGGATGGCTTTACAAACATATATCAAAAGGATGTACTGAGAAGAACCTTTGGAAATGCTGATGATTTTGCAGAGGTATATGCAGATTCATTAAACGCGACTGTTCTTGATGTGATATTGAAATACCTTTGGTTCAGAATTACAGGAAAACTTGCCTTGTTCTTCCTGCTTGCTGCACTTTTGGTCATAATCTATCGAACCATAAAAGAGAAAAAGCTGCCTATTAAGGATCTTACCTTGTACATGGTCACGCTTGTAACGTGCATTTCTTGGTATGTGTTCGGAAAGAGTCATTCTTATATCCACACCGACTTAAATAACGTCATGTGGTATATGGGGTTCATGCAAACCTGTGCATACATTGTCATCAGATTTGTGCTTAAATCGCTGCTTGAAAAACCCGAGATACAAGTGCGTTTGTCATCTTTGAAAGTTGAGATTGATGAAGAAATACGATAAGGTCATTCTCGGCGCGGGATTCTACGGTTTATATGCCGCTCTTTATTGTGCCAGGAAAGGGCAAGAGATCCTCATTCTGGAAAAAGACGGCCAGCCCCTGGCACGTGCATCCAGCAACAACCAGGCGCGGGTGCACATGGGATACCACTATCCACGTTCACTTTCGACCGCGATGAAATCAAGAGGCTATTTTGACCGTTTTATTGAGGATTTCGGCTTCAGCATCAACCGGAATTTTGAACAGATCTACGCCACAAGCCGTAGTTTTAGTTGGACAAGCGCTGAACAATTTAAACGGTTTTGCATAAACGCTGACATCCCTTGCGAAGAGGTTCCAAGCGCACGGTATTTCAAGGACGGCATGTGCGACGGAGCTTTCAGCACCACCGAATTTGCCTATGATCCGACCTTATTAAAAGAACACTTGATGCGCGAGGCAAAAATAAACCCGGGCATCACGGTCCAATTTTCTTCCTGTATCCAGAGCATCGAAAACGACGGAAAGAATTTTCTCCTCCATCTGGCGGATGGGGAAAAAATTCAAACTGACTTCATCCTTAACGCCACCTATGCCGGCATTAACCAGATTCATCGAATGCTTGGTCTGGAACCAGTCAAAATCAAATATGAGTTGTGCGAAATTGCCTTGTGCCGTGTGAATGAATTGCTGGTTGACAAGGGCATCACGGTCATGGATGGCCCATTTTTCTCGATCATGCCTTATGGGAATTCAGGTCTGCATTCACTCACCACAGTCACTTTTACCCCGCATGCCACATGCTATGGATTGCTGCCTGAGTTTACCTGCCAAAACCGGTCAGAAGGATATTGCTCTGAAATGGATCTGGGGAACTGCAACATATGCTCTGTAAAACCCCAAACAGAATGGTTCTATATGTCCAATCTTGCGAAAAAATACCTCAAGGATGATTATCAATTCGAATATGTGAGGTCACTGTTCGCGATCAAACCCATTCTGATGACCTCAGAGATCGACGATTCGCGTCCAACAGTGATCAAAGAGGTTTCGACCAATCCCACTTTCATCAGCGTGCTTTCCGGCAAGATCAACACCGTTTACGACGTGGAAGAGGTGCTTACAATATGATGAATCGAGAGAAAAACTTCATCTCTGCAGTAATCTATGTTCATAATGATGAGCAGACGATTGGCCCATTCTTGAGCCGTCTGATCGAAATCCTCGAAACACAATTCGAAAAATACGAGATCGTATGTGTGAATGATGCTTCCACCGATTGCAGTGCGGTAAAAGTACGCGAGTTGGTGCAAACCAGAGCGCACGGCATTGTGAGCCTGATCAACATGAGCTACCATCAGGGTCTTGAGCCTTCAATGAACGCCGGCATTGAACATGCGATTGGCGATTTCGTATTCGAATTCGACACTATCCTGATGAACTACGATCCCGATCTGATCATGGCGGTCTACCGAAAGTCACTGGAAGGATTTGATATCGTGGCAGCCAGCGGGCGACAAATCAGGGTCACCTCTGCCATTTTCTACTCGATTTTCAACAGGAACGCCCATCTACAATACAATCTCCAAACAGAATCCTTCCGCATCCTTTCACGCAGGGCGGTTCACCGCATCCTTTCGATGAACAAGACCATTCCATACCGTAAAGCCTTGTACGCCAACTGCGGCCTGAAAATGGAGACGGTTTATTTTGAAGCTCTCAAACTGCGAAGTCAAAAGAAACCCGACACGCAGTATCGCTTTGACACCGCTTTCGACGCCCTGATCCTCTTTACCAACCTGGCGTATAAAATTGCCATCATCTTTGCAGCGCTCATGATGGCTGCCACTCTGGCAGGCGGAGTCTATGCCATCATCATTTACACCCTTGGCATTCCCGTGGCTGGTTACACCACCACGATGCTGGTGATCACTGCTGCATTTTTCGGGGTCTTTGGAATCCTGGCGGTCGTGATCAAATACCTCTCAGTCATTGTTCGATTGGTTTTTAATGAACAGAAATTCAGCATCGAATCCATTGAGAAAATATCAAGGGATCAAGATAAAACTTAACCGATCTCGGAACGTTCACACTGGTTTCAATGGATCTTTGGAAACAAAGCTTCCAATACAGCACTTCGCGGATGGATCATTTCCGAATAGAGGGAAAATGAAAATTACCTGTATTGTAGACAACAATGCACTTGAGGGAACCGATCTTCTTCATGAACACGGATTGTCCTTGCTGATTGAAACAAACCAAGGAAATGTCTTGTTTGATACCGGGAGGACTGAAGAGGTTTTCTCGCATAATTATCACTCTTTGGGTTGTGACGACAAGAAAATTACTGCTCTGGCACTCAGTCATGCTCACCACGATCATACCGCCGGCATTGGACTACTACTCGATCGAAATGATCATCCAAAATTTTTTGCGAATCCCGATTTCTTCACCTTACGCTATGCATTCCGTAACAATGAATATCAATCGATCGGAATGAAGTTCCCAAGAGAGTTGATCCTTTCCAGGGCTGATGTCACTTTATCAGAACAACCCACTGAAATCGTGCCTGGATTATGGACTTCAGGTGTGATCCAACAAAGGGAATTTCCGTTGGGGGACAATAAAGATCATGTGGTTCAAGATGGGGACCAGTGGATTCCAGATCCCTATTTGGATGACATGTCATTGGTACAGGATACGGAATCAGGGTTGATCGTGATTTGCGGTTGCTGCCATGCCGGGATTTTAAACACGCTCTATCACGTGAGAAACACTTTTCAGAAACCGATTCGAACTGTGATCGGTGGAATTCATCTAATGTCAGCCGATCGGATAAAAATTGATCAGGTGAGTCGGATGATTCATCAAGATTTTGCAAACATGACACTGCATGTAAATCACTGTACCGGTGAGGAAGCCTTTAAAATGCTTAGAACTGCTCACCCCGAGAAGGTTCTTCTATTCCCGGCAGGTCAATCTCTTCAATTTGACTGATGACTCGTCAGGTAAACCTAATCAAGACTGGTTATCAGGAAACAAGCTCCCCATCACTTCCACCGCAAACCGGGCATGCACCGTTGCGGGAACTACGCCCATTTCTATGGCCACCTCGATGGCTTCGATGATTTCTTGCTTCGTTGCACCAGCTTTCATGGCTTGCTCCATGTGCCATTGCATGCATGATTCACAATCTGTGATCACGCCAATTCCAAGGGCGATTAGCTCTTTTTGTTTTTTTGATAGAGCGCCATCAACATAAGTTGCTTCCTCCAACTTCATGGCGGCGTTATAAACCTTCGAGTTAATCTTCAACCATTTGCCATGTGCCCACTTTCTTTGATGGGAAATTTGACTTAATTTTTCCTGAACGAGCTCTTCATGGTTTTTCATTCTGAAAACTCCTAAGTAAAAAAAGTTCCAATATCGAATTCCCAAAACGGATTGAAGGCACCTAGTGGGAGTCACTAATCCTTTCATGACACCTTTACTAGCCAGCGATTCAAGCAACACAGATTCCTTTACATCAACGTTTTACTCAACTCAAGGCTGATTTTGGGATTCACCATGCGGTGAAGACCACATCCCGGCACAACGTGGCTGAACCATACTCAGTAGTTCCCGTTTTGCGAAAAACCTCCGCCAATGCGCATTTGACCACCCGGATGGTTAGCTTTGCAGGTGTATCTTCAATGACTTCCGGAGTCAGCACATCCATAAGGTTGAGATTTTCCTGGCTAAAGACCTCTTTGAACACCGACAGATCGTTATTCCTCTTTTCGAGTGGAAAACCTTACGATTCGGGTAAAATCTATAAATTCGACTCACAAAAGACGAATCCTCGCATTATGCCGTCACTTCACAATGCGCGGGTTAACCCAGTATGCCCAATCCTGAGCAGAGCTTCCGTTGGTAACCACTTGAAGAACAATCTTGACTTTGTCCCCATCCAGACCAGAAAGGTCAACATCCACCTCTAGTGGGGCGTCTGCATACTCAAGATCCCATTGCTCCAATGTGTGCAAGGCATTTGCTTCATCGCGATAACGCAGGAAGTAACGCACCTTACAGCCTGCTCCTCCAAACCCACATCCAAGCGTGGCCCTAAAATTCATTCCATTGCTGATAGTTATTTCCGGATAGGTCCCCGCGATCGAACCGCCATCCACCCATTGAGGGTGTGTAAGCAGACCTACACCATCGATCGTGTTGCCATCCTGCAGCTTGGGTGAATCGACCTTGACGACAAAACCGCTCGAATCTGAAGTGGTACCTGGGCATGCCAAATAACCAGGAGCTGTGGCGTTGTTCCAATTAGCCACACAATAATTGGCAGCGAAGTCATAAGAGACGATCTCCAATGGGAAAACGAAAATTAACCCTCCAAGATCAATATCAGGGATGACCAACGCTTCAGCCACCTCGATCTCGATGTATAGTGGGGCCATATGTGACGTGCCGGTTCCAAACAGAACACCACCATCGCTGCGTAACATGTAATTTCCCACATAATCACCTTCAGCAACGGGTGTGACCATTGAGACCGACAGATCTACTGTAGAGCCAGGTGGAACATTGGCAGGTAAATAGGTGACTGTTGGTGCATTCATTTGGTCTCCACTGGAAAAGACCACTGCATAATTGGAATTCCAGGTGCACGTTCCAGTGTTTTGAACACGCCAGGTCTTGGTTATCGAAGTGTTAGGAGCAACCACTGAACCATCCGGGTAGGTGATATCGCCGTCCGTAACAAATTTTGCGCGGTTGCACGCATCTTCGGTGGCAGTGGGTGTTGGAGGAACAGAAAGCGTGGCAAGAGCCTCTGGAGTGGTTGAAGGTAGTACCTCCACTGTCGTCGTCGCTGTCGGCTGTGATACCTGCTCAGGAGTTCGAGTTGCAGACACCCCCGCATTAGCAGCTGCCACGGTCAATGCTACAGCAGTATTAACACTATTTTCCTGTTCCGTCGTAACACTCGCAGTCGATGGGAAACTGCAGGCTGCCAGGATAAATGCAAGTACGGTCATGATTGATATGAATTTAAATACTTTTTTCATGGGTGCCTCCCTGAACCATTTACTCAACATCTTCATTATAGCAAACCATCAAATACCAATGATTTTAAACATGTCAGAATCTTTTTACAACGCTATCCACCGTCTTCAACAAGAAAGTGTCACAAATGATAATATCATTTTGATCTTTGCGAGGATTATGCGAGGAATCAAAACTAACCAGATAAAATTTTAAGGGATTCAGCAAGCCACTTGACCACAATGAAATAAACAGGCGAATAATAGCAGATTCTCAAAAAACAGATTGTCTGCTCGGGCATGTTCTATATAATTATCCCCCCTGCTTTCAGCAGTCAGTTTAACTTGAATTCTCCAAGAAACCTAACCCCAATAAAATGCAATACAAGTATCCATAATTGAATACTTGTTTTTCGAAAAAAGTGATCACCCGCGAAATTGGAAGTCTTACTTCAAAAAGTACATCAGCACGCCAATAATTCCAAAAACCGAACCCACAATACGATTGAGAATATTCTCGGAGACCTTATTGGCAATACGCGCCCCGAGTAATCCACTCGCGACTGCTGCTGCCGCGATGATCGCCCCGGTTTGAAAATCGACATTCCCCTGGATGGCATAACCGACGGTGCCCGACATGGCGGTTAACGCCATGATCAACGAAGAGGTACCCACCGCGATACGCGTCGGGTACTTGAGTATCACGATCAACACCAGTAGGAACATCAAACCACCACCGGCGCCAAAGAGCCCGCTGTTAACGCCCAGCAACAGACCAATGCCAAGCGTGATCAAGCGATTCTTGTGTGTCATTTCTGATAGACGCACGGAGGTATTCTCCTGGCGAGGTCGAAAACTTTTCACCCACATTGAAATGGCCATCACGAACATGAACAGGATGAACCCTTTGTTCATCAGTTCGCTGGGTACAAAGGCATTGGCCACCAGAGCCCCCGCTTGCGCCCCTAGGATGGCTCCGATTGCGAGCCACAGAGCTGCTTTGAGATTCACGTTGCCGTGCCGGTAATACGTGATCGCCACCACCAACGGAGTAATCACGTCCACAAACAAGCTGGTGCCAACTGCAGTGTGCATGTTGAATTTCAGAAAAATGGTTAAAAGCGGAACCACCAATAGAACGCCGCTCGCTCCGGTAATGCCCACCACCAGACCTGTAGCCAAACCGATCAGTATTTCAATTTCTATTGGGATCATCTTCCTCTTCCATGGATTTGGCTTTTAAATACCTGACCACATCAAAAAACAATAAGCACGAATTATACCTGCAAATCTCTCGCCTACTGAACGGATTTTGGTGATAGAACCCCACGCCTGAATAATCAAAATGAGAAGGTGAGTCACCTTCTCATTAAAAATTTATACCTGATAATTGAATTGGATTATTGATTGTCTATCTCACCAACGTGCCAACCTTTTCGCCCATCAAGGCTTTCTTGAGCACGCCCTTTTCCCAAAGATTGAGCACCAAGATGGGAAGCCGATGTTCCATACACATGGTGATTGAGGTCGGGTCCATCACTTCGAGTCGGCGATTGATGGTCTCAATATATGAAAGTT
This sequence comes from uncultured Anaerolinea sp., assembly GCA_964599995.1. Classification (GTDB taxonomy): domain Bacteria; phylum Chloroflexota; class Anaerolineae; order Anaerolineales; family Anaerolineaceae; genus UBA6107. The sequence goes on from CAZRHZ010000016.1 coordinate 23,480, forward strand.
CATTAAATTTTACCGCCTTGGGATTTTTCTTGGGATCGCTGTCGTATACGCCATCAACCTTGGTGGCTTTGATCAAGACATCCGCGTCAATTTCCATGGCGCGCAGCGAAGCTGCGGTGTCAGTCGAGAAATACGGGTTGCCGGTACCGCCGCCAAAGATGACCACGCGTCCCTTCTCAAGATGCCGAATGGCACGCCTGCGGATGTAAGGTTCTGCCACAGTTTTCATCTCGATGGAAGTCATCACGCGGGTGACCACACCTTGATGCTCGAGGGCGTCCATCAAAGCCAGTGCATTCATGACCGTGCCCAACATACCCATGTAATCTGCGGTGGCTTGATCCATTCCCATCTCAAGGCCGACCTTGCCCCGCCACAAGTTTCCGGCACCGATCACAATGGCCACGTCCACACCCAGTTCGCGCACTTCCTTGATTCGTCCGGCTACTTCAAGGGCTTGTGTGGCATCAATACCCGAACCGCCGGGACCGCAAATGGATTCTCCACCGAGCTTGAGTAAAATGCGATGATACATGAGTTCCTGCATGCTTCCTCCTTGGGTTAAGAAAAGACCAACCCTGGGGGTTGGTCTTTGGAGATTATTCTTCCGACACTTCGGCGGTGGTTTCACCGAGCGCCCACCGGGCAAACCGGCGGACGATGATGTTCTCGCCCAGCGCAGCGATCTTTTGATTGATCAATTCCTGCACAGTGATGGATTCATCGCGGATGTAAGATTGATTCATCAGAACAAACTCATCCTTATACTTCTTTACGGCACCTTCCACGATCTTGGGCAGAATGGCATCTGGTTTGCCATCTTCCTTGGCTTTGACCGTGGCGATCTTGGTCTCGCGTTCGATCACTTCAGCCGGGATATCCGACTCGAGAATGTATTCAGGAGAGGTGGCTGCAATCTGCAGAGCCAGTTCATGGGCCAGAGTGCGAAAAACTTCAGAGCGGCCGACGAAATCAGATTCACTATTCAACTCAATCATCACACCCACGCGGCCGTTGCCGTGTGAATAGATCTCAACCACGCCCTCAGAAGCCTGGCGGGCTGAACGTTTGGTGGCCGTGGCCAAACCCTTCTCACGCAGAAAATCCATGGCGGCATTCATGTCGCCGTTGGATTGCTCAAGTGCCTTGCGGCAGTCGAGAATGCCTGCACCGGTGGTCTCTCGTAGCGTTTTGATCATTTCAGTAGTAATTGCCATTTGATCTTAGTCCCTTTTCTATTCAGTCTTAACCGGAAAATCCGGAGAGCGTTCTAGGCGATTTCGTCGTTTTTCTTGCCTTATTTGTCAGATTTAGCTTCTTCATCTTCCGTTTCAACAGCAACTTCCACGTCCTCGCTCATGTCGCCCATTTTAGCCAGGGTGGAAGCACCGAGCAGTTCAGAATCATCCATGTCGGTGTCTTCATCCATGCGCGGGCGAGGTGTAGCAGAAACGGAGCGTGAAACAGCAGCTTCGGATCCAGTGCCGACTTCCTGATCCTCATCCTTGAACATGGTCTTACCTTCGATGACCGCGTCAGCGATTTTGCCAACCAGCAGTTTGATGGCCCGGATGGCGTCATCATTGGAGGGGATCACATAGTCCACACAGCGGGGATCGCAGTTGGTGTCTACCAGCGCGACCACGGGGATTTCTTTCAAATTGGCTTCGTGCACGGCAGTGTGCTCGCGCACGGTGTCGATCACGAATACCAGATCAGGAACACGTTTGAGGTTGCGCACACCAGCCAGGCGGGTTTGTAGTTTCTTGATACTGCGACCGATCAGCAGGCCTTCCTTCTTGGTGAGGCGGTTGATGTCGCCTGATTCGGTCAGTTTTTCAAGTCGTTCAAGTTCCTGGATGCGCATGAGCATGGTTGACCAGTTGGTGAGCATACCGCCCAACCAGCGTTCGGTCACGTAGGGCATACCGCAGCGGATGGCTTCTTCGGTGATGGTTTCTTGCGCCTGGCGCTTGGTGCCAATGAACATGATGACGCCGCCCTTGGCAACAGTATCGCGCACAAGGTTGTAGGCGGTGTTCAACAGTTTGACAGTTTGTTGGAGGTCGATGATGTGGATTCCGTTGCGCTCAGTGAAGATGTAGGGGCGCATCAAGGGATTCCATTTGTTGGTGCGGTGGCCAAAGTGCACGCCACTTTCGAGCAAGGCTTTCATAGAAATAACAGAACTCATTGTGATACTCCTTTGCGTTTTTTCTTCCGCACCCTTTAGCCTTGTCCTCACCGCCTGAGCGGCACGCAGACAAGATCGGGGCACGTGTGAGATGGTGCTGCGATGATTCCACAGCCGGTGAATTATATCACAAAACCTGCCGCGAACAGAGAATTCCTCTGCTCGGGCAGGTTCATGCGATAACTTTTGAATCATTCGGCTTTGGTGGTCAAGAAGCGCTTGGCGTGGTTCATGCGGATCAGATTAAACCCAACCACAGCCACCAGGATGATGACGCGATAGATCGGCGCAACAGGGATGACCAGCGCGACCACCAGGATGGCGACGCCAATCAAACCATGTGTAAGCAGGTTTTTCCAATCCTTGAGATAAGTCCAAATGGCCTTTAGAACGTTTTTCATGCGAATTTCTCCTTTCTCAACATCAAAGTAAAGCGCAACGCGACTGCCCATCGAACAGGCAGATACGATGACTTGCATTTTAGGTGGATCAATGTGTTGCCGGTGCATGAAGGAAAACCTTGGCAATTTTGAGGATCAGATCAACGCGATCCTCCAGACGCCCCGAAGTTTGCAAACAAGCGTCCACGGTCATTACAAAGAGGTAACTGCCTATTTGATCAAGGACTCGATCATCAACCACAACACGGTACTTTTCAGTGATCTCGCGCAGAATTTTGCTGATCAGCTTCGAGATCGGCTCGCGTACCCCCAAGAAGTGACCCTGAACTGGATGGTCCTCACCCGCCTGATGATGGTGCAACGAACCTATCTCAGCCCACAAATTGTCCATTGATCTGCGTTTCACCATCTCCTGCGCTAGCACATTAAGCACTTGCTCCAGTTTGTGCTCCGGGTCGATGTCAGACGTGGCCAGACCTTCGATCTTTTGGAAAGTACTCATCCACTGGCGGGAAATGACATGCAAATAGAGCGTTTCTTTGTTGTGGTAGTGTAAATAGATCGTGCCCACGGCCACATCCGCATCAGTGGCAATCTCGTGCATGTCGGCTTTTTCAAAGCCGTTGGCTTGAAAATGCTTTTCAGCGACTGATAGTATCTTGTTGTGAAGATCAGGCACAATTTTTGGCACATCTTCTCCGTTTGAAACCTTTTTTATGAACAAGATTCATAATAATGATGAATTATAATGAATCTTGTTCATAATAGCAAGGGATAAAACCCGGTAACACAGAAAGTTGCTCAATGTTAAAATAATCATTATCAATTCACTTAAGAAGGTCAAAGGAAAGACAGGAATCCATGCGTATTTTGGTTACCAACGATGATGGAGTTTACGCCCCGGGTTTATTTGCCCTGGTGTTGGAAATGCGAAAACTGGGTGATGTGAGCGTTCTGGCTCCCGACCATAATTGGTCCGCTTCTGGTCACGTCAAAACGCTGAACCGCCCCCTGCGTGTCAAACCCGTCGAACTGGCCGATGGTAGCGCAGCCCTGGCGTGTGACGGCGCTCCCTCCGACTGTGTGGCCCTGGCGCTGATGGGTGTGATCGAAGCACCGGTGGACCTGGTGGTGTCGGGCATCAACCCCAACGCCAACATCGGGCACGACGTCACCTATTCAGGCACCGTCACCGCCGCCATGGAAGCCGTGATCAACGGCGTGCCGGGTTTAGCGGTTTCACTGGATGCCCCTGAACGGTACACTGGAAACCTGGATTATTCCGCTGCGGCCGGCGCCACCCGCAAGATCGTCGAGATTGTGTGTTCTCACGAATTGCGCAAAGACATGCTGTTAAATATCAACGTGCCCTACCTGAAGGAAAACGAGCTCAAAGGAATCCGCGTATCCAGGCAGGGGCAGCGCATTTATCGTGACGCGCTGGTGAGGCGTGAAGACCCACGCGGCAAGCCCTATTATTGGATAGGTGGAGATCCACCCACGGGCGTGGATGAAAGCGGCACTGATTTTGGTGATCTAGCGGCTGGGTATATATCAATCACACCCATCCAGCTTGATCTGACCGCCTATCGGTTAGCCGATGAAATCTCTGCCTGGAAGTGGCCGCAACATTGAATAAAACGGGAACTTATTCATCCTGATGTCTGACATCCCGCTGTTGACTTTTCATCTTGAATAGTCTAAATTAGAGTTGTCGTTCGTCATATTCAAACCATATCGAAAAAGTTGAACCCCAAGGAGTGTGGAATGCCAGCTTTGACCGTGAAGGATTGGATGAAGGACCTCGTGATTTTTATCGACCCAGACGCGACCGTCCACGAGGGGTTGTCACTGATGCGCCACCGCTACACCAACAGCGTCATCGTTAATAAATCCCCATCAAACAAGGAATATGGGATCGTCACATCGATCGACATCTGCGACAAGATCGTTGCTCACGGTCAGAATCCCGCCACAACCAAAATCCGCGAGATCATGGTCTCTCCCGTCATTACTGTGCCCGCCTCCATGGGCATCCGGGAATGCGCGGCCAGGATGAAAGAACTACATGTGCATCATTTGCCAGTGGCGGATGAAACCGGCACGATCATCGGCATGATCTCCGCGACCGACTTCCTGGTGGTGGCAGAGGGCATGGGCACCAATTTTGAAGAACGCAGCCTGAAATAACTTAACTTGACTGGAATTGCAACCCCCGGCGCATCGGTTATAATAATTCCACGATGCGCCGAAAAATTTTAATCCTCCTTACCGTTTTTTCTTTTGTTTTTTTACTGCTTGCGCAGCCCGCAAAAGTTCAGGCCAGTGGTTCAGTTAGCGGTGCTGACATGATCGCCTTGATCAACGGCTGGCGTGCAAGCTACTGGACCAATTCACTGATCGAGGTTTCCACCCTGGATGCCTGCGCGCAATGGACAGCCGAAGAAATGGCCAGCATCGGCGCAAAGGACCATTTGAAATATCTTGGCTATTCTGAAACCAGTACCCGCTGCTCTGAATTCGGTTTTGGCGGGGGAAAATTAGTGTATGTCACCGAAAACTGGGCGGCTGGCTACAACATGGATATTGACACTCTGGCTGGGTATTGGAGTGATGAGGCTCACATGCTGCCAGCCACCATGCAGCAGTACACCTATGTCGGAGTGGGAATCGCTACAGCTTCAGACGGGATGACTTACTATATTTTGCAAGCCGGCGCAGTGACCGGCGAAGACATGCCCGCTGCTTCAGACAATACCTCAGACACCTCAGGTAACGCTTCCGCGACAGAGGACTTAAGTAATTACATGAATCCGGTGTTTACCTCCACACCCAATTCTGATGGCAGCATCTATCATGTGGTTCAATACGGCCAAACACTTTTTGACATTGCCACCAATTACGGCGTGGGTTACGACGCCATCAAGAACCTGAATGGTTTAACCGACAACACGATCTATGAAGGCCAATCGCTATTGATCAAGCTGGCTCCGACCCCCACCATCACCCCCACCCGCACCAGCACCGCACCCATGCCGACCCGCACCCTGATGATGGCAACGTCCACCACCACACCCCAGCCTTCAGCGACCGCCACACCCACCCCAGAAGGTTCCATCGGCAGCCGCTTACCGGTGATCGACCGCCAATGGATCGGCCTCGGATTGCTGGTGATCAGCGCGGTCGGATTTTTCGTGGTCTTCTACTTCTTCTTCCTCAAAAAATCCAAACCAAAAGAATAAAGACACCTTACGGTGTCTTTTTTTTAGATCGAGAAGTCCTCACCATGCCACACGCCATCCGTGGGGGTGTGAACCAGATGTGGTGGAGCGGATTGTGCGGGTTGTGTCTTGCCGGTTTCTGTCTTATCTTGAATTTTCAAGCGGGATTCCACCTGCTCGAGGCGGGTCAACAGGCTGGCCACGGATTCGCCCAGCGTGTCCGGCAAGCGCCCGTGCTCCAGATCAGGCCCACTGGCGGCGGGCTGGCTGCGCTGCACCACCTGCCCCGGCACACCCACCACCACCGAATTGGGCGGCACAGATTTAACCACCACAGCATTGGCGCCGATGCGGCTTTTCGC
>CAZRHZ010000017.1:0-26149 GCA_964599995.1 uncultured Anaerolinea sp.
ACTCATTACTTCCTTCAAGGCAACACCAGATACACATAAAAGTCCCTGCCGGGAATCTCGTTGGTGTGCAGCACCGCGTATCCGTTCGGGTAGACCTCCTGCAGGCGCGTCATGCTTTCGGCGTCGTCCGCCTTGGCAATGAACAGCTTTGCGCCCTCGTTAGCCAGCGTGGTTTCCAGATCCACCGGCCAGACGGCATAATCGCGCCCGATATAGCCTGCGCTGATGGCAACCAGGCGGGTATCGACCCAATAGGGCACACTCACCACCCACACGTTGTCTTCCTTGCCGGTCATCCAAATGAAATTCTGCACCACATCCGCCATCTGGGTGGTGTTCCAGGTGTTTTCAACGTACTGCCTGCCGTACTGCTTCAAAGTAATATCATAGTTCTGAATGGCTGAAAAACCGATCACTGCGATTCCCAGCACCGCCACGCTTGCTTTCGCCCCGACCCCCCCGGCGCGCTTCCACAGGCTCTTCAAAAGGCTGTTAAAACCGATGGCGCAGATCAACAAAATGGGCACCACAGCCCCACCCGCCCGGCTGAGTGAAGGATTCTCGATTGGGAACGCCAATGCCAGTGTTGATGGGATCATCAGCACCGGGATCGAGATCAGCAGGAACAGGTCCTGCCAGGCGCGCGTGCGTAGCCAGCGGAAGATCACCAGGATCAAGCCTAGAAAATACAACGCGGCTGAGACCACATCCAGACCCGGTCGGTTCACGACCGAGATCACCCACGTGGTGCCGTCCTTCCAGAAGGGCATGATGGCGCACTTCCAGAGATTTTCCAAGAAGATGAGCCACGCACTTCCTTGAATGGGTTGTTCGGCTGCGGTCATGCGTGTCAGCGTGCGATAGCTGATCAAATCTGGATAATCCACCGCGAAGCGCAGCATGGGCAGGAACATCACCACCGCGAACAGCGCGAGCAGCCCCAAAGCCCACCAGGTGTTTTTCTTGGCCTTGTCAAATTTTTGAGAAGCCAGATAAATGAAAACGCCCAATGCCACCACGATCGGCATGACGCGGAAAGCGCTGTAACCCAGCAAGCCCAGACCGGTCAATATGCCCGCCAGGATGAAGTCGTTGCGTTTGGCAGTACGGATGCCGCGGAAAAGGTAATAAAGCGTCGGCACGACAAAGACCGGGCACAATACCACGCGCATCCCCACCCTTGCCAGTATGTTCGTCCACGAGGCGAACCCCAGAAACGCCATGAAGAACAACCCCGTCCAGCGGCCGCCGACCTCGTTCCCCAACAAATAGGCATAGATCAAAGCCACTAAAAAAGCCAGTGCCATGCTGAACTTGAGGGTGAAGAACCCCATGCCCATGTTGAAAACCTTCACCAGCATGGCAGTCAGGTAGAACTGGATGGGCTCACGGCCGCTGTTATTTTGAAAAAAAATCGAATACTGGCCATTCAACACATTCGAAATATCCAGCAGCTTTTCGGTGTGATCGCTGGTCATGTTGATCGGTACGCTGTTCAGTTGGGTCAGGTGGAACCAGGCACCCAGCAGGAAAACCGCCAGCACCAGGATGTGCCAGGGGTCGACTTTTAAAGTCAATTTTCCGCCCTTTACCAACCCTGTAAGGCGCTTCTTGAATTTAACCCAATGGTTTACCTTGTCTGTTTCCCAAAAAGCCAGTAAACCGGCGATCAAGGTGGCCAACCACAGCAGCACATTCATCAAGGTGAACTGGTTACCACCAAAAGAGATGAAGGAAACAAAAAGCAGCACCACGAAAAATATGAGCGGGACGGTACGTACATGCAAACCAGGCTGGCCTTTGGCTTCCGGCTCATAAGGCTGGATCTGCCATTCTTTTTTCAGCAGAGCCCAGATCAGCGTTGTCCCTGCAACAAAATAAAGGAAGATACTCGTTTTCAAATTGGGAGCGGGTGGTTCAAGCTGACTTTGCGCCATCAGTGCCAATGCCAGAGCAAACAGCGAACGCCACGGCAGCTTCGCCAGCATCTGAAAGAATCGGATCAGGAAGAAGGGTTTGGCCTCCTCCTCAAGCGCAGGTCCGGTTTCTGGCTCGGCTTCAATCGTGGGCTTCGCGACCAGAACCGGCGAGGAATCAGACTCCGTTTCCCCTTTGAAAAGCTTTCGCGGGTTGAGTTTTTCCTTCAGATAATCAAGAAGACTGGGTTCTTCCATGAGAACATCCTTTTCTCATTTTCGGCGGGCGATATAGAAAGTGTAGGTGCCTTTGGGTTGAATGGAAGCCTCTCGGTACGCTCCTTCAGTGATCGCCTGGGTGATGAACAGGTTCCAGCGGAAGGGTGCTACGATCCAGCGGCCAAGCAGCTTGCGCGTGATCAGCGAGGGTAAACCAAAATAATGCCCCCATTCCAGTACGTGCAGCGCGCGCGGAGAGAAATAGTGCCACCAGTCCACCAGTTCAAAGCCTGCCTTATCCAGGCGTGCCTTCCAGGTTTCAGGATCGTCACAGTGCTGGTGTCGCGAGATGCGGTTAAAGAAGCGCCGGTAGGCGTTGCCCATGAATTTCAGGCCGATGCAGTCATAGAAATGGCTGACCGATAAGGCACCTAAAAAATTGTGATTCGGTACGCAAAAAATAAAGGGGGCGTCCGGTTTCATCACTCGCGCCAGGTCTTTCAGCACCGGGTCGAGATCGGGAATATGCTCCAGCACTGAATTGCTGATCGCGCTGCTGAACGTTTCAGGCTCATAGGGGATGGCGTCTCCGGGGGCCTGAACCACCTTGAGGTACACCCCTCGTTTGGCAGCTTCTCGTAGCGGTGCGCTCCAGGGGTCAAGCCCAACCTCGAGAGGGCGGTCAAATACGATCGATGCGAAATGTCCGTCGCCGCACCCCAGGTCGAGCGTTGGTTTGGGCAGATCGATATTGTCATAGAAACGCCCCTCGACGGCTCTCAGCACACCTCGAAAGTAAGGCAGGCTCGAGAGTTGCAGCCAGAGATGGTCTTTTTTTGCTTGATTCGCCTCAATGGGCGTGTGTTGATGAAGGCTCATGTGTAGTTTCCCTTGAGAGTGAATTACTTTGCAAAAAGACAGGTCAATTCCTGATGTGCCGGGCCGCAACCCCAGAAAACCAGGTGGGATGTTCTGGTTTTCAGCGCCCCTTGAGAAAGGAAAAAATACTTTGAATCATACCGATTTGTGGTTTTTCTCAATCCGTCACCTGTTGACCTTATTATAAACGACATGCACGGCGGCAGAAAACAAAATGACACAATAAAAAAGCCTTGACCACCATAAAGGCGTCAAGGCTCACGAACCTCGAGGGTTTTTACTTACCTTTGGTTGCCATTTGACCCACGAACTGCATCAACGTGTTGGCCACCAGTGTACCAGATTGCGAACGGTGATTCGAATCGCTCATCTTGCTGGAAGAGACCACGGCGTTAAGAATGGCTTCCATGTTGCTTCCGCCGGCCTGTTTGGTCTGCGCGAAAGCCATGCCCGCGTTGAGCAGGTCGCCGATGTCGATCTGGCCTTGTCCGCCTGCCTGGCCGGACGCTGCCGGAGTCTGATCTGCACCAGTTAACCCGCCGAGCAGGCTGCCGAGCAGATCGCCTGTGCTGTCGCCCTGAGACTGCTGTCCGCCGGCTAAACCGCCGATCAGGCTGCCAAGCAGGTCAGCGCCGCCCTGGGGTTGTGTTGCCGTGGTGGGCACACTCCCCTTCGCACCTAACAGGGTTTGGATGAGGGTCATCGCGGTGTCGGTGGTGATTGCCGGTTTGCCTTTGAACTGCGTCGCCGCGTCAGAAAGACCTTCGGCATAGAGCTGCGCTGAACCGCTTTGGCTTTTGGCTTGCAGCAGCTTGCTGGCATACGCCAGCTGATCCGCAGGTGTGGCGCTGGATTTTTCTTTCATGGCCTGCGTGATCACTTCAAAGATCTGCACCATGTTATCGCCGTGATCGTGATTATAGGTATCCGCGGCATTCAATGTAGTTTGGTTTTGAGCCATTGTCTTGGCGACCGACCCAAACAACTTGGCCAGATCCACCGTCTTGGCTGCAGTCTTCTTGGCCGGGATGGTTGCCTTGCTGGCCTGACCCTTTGGAAGCGGTCTTTTTGCAGAACTGCCCGATGATTTCATTACTTCTTTAGTAGCCATTGAATCCTCCTCATACTATAATAATAGATTGTAGCATAAATCGCTATTTAGCATTTGGCTGGCCGTATTGGCCGGTAACCTTTCTCTCTTGAGGGATTATGCGCGGAAAACCGAACCCCTTCATTTCTTCTGAATTTGTCCTGCTGGGTCTGCTGTATGAAAAACCCACGCATGGGTACGAACTGCATAAAAAGCTGACCGACCCGGATGGCGTCGGTATGATCTGGAATGTCAAAATGTCGAACCTTTACGCCCAATTGGATAAACTTGCCCAAAGTGGCTACATCACCGGCACAGTTCAGCCAGGCGAAACCCATCCGAACCGCACGGAATACCACATCACCCCTGAGGGAAAAACCGCCCTCATCGCCTGGCTTGAGACCACGGTGAAACATCCGCGTGATTTTCGCCAGGAATTCATGGCCCGCTACTATTACCTGATCAAGTATTTTCCCTCAAAAGCGCACGATCTGTGTCAAACCCAGTTGAAAGAATGCCGAGACTGGCTGAAAAACACGCTTGCCAGTCAAAAAGAAATGGGGGAGAACATGCCATTCAAGGCGGCGGTCATCGGTTTTCGTGTCAATCAGATCCAGGCTATCATCGCCTGGCTTGAAAAACACTAATCCAATCGAATCAAAAATAAACTATAGCAATAACATGGTTGTATAATTTCATCTTTGAGGAATTATGAACTTAAAATACTTGTTCACTAGAAAACCCCCAAAACTGGGGTTGGCATTAAGTGGTGGTGCCACCCACGGTGCGGCTCATATCGGCATCCTGCAGGTGTTCGAACGCGAAGGCATTCGTCCCGATTTTGTGGCCGGTACCAGCGCTGGTGCTCTGGTGGGATCGGCCTATTGCGCGGGTGTTCCGCTGGATGAGCTGGAAAAACTGTTCGTCAGCATGGATTGGCCCACCCTGGTCAAAATTTCGTTGAAGAAACCCCTGGCTTTGTTTGACACCCAACCCATGGAAGAATTCATCAAGAAACACATGGGCGACTGCGAATTCAAAGACCTGGAGCTGCCCTTCGCCGCCATTTGCTGCGATATTGTCACCGGTGAAAGGATCGTGATCGACAAGGGACCTGTCGCACCCGCTGTTCGAGCCAGCGCCGCCATCCCAGGCTTGTTCTCGCCGGTAGAGATCGGCGATCGGCTGTTGGTGGACGGCGGTGTGGTGGATAACCTGCCCGTCGAACAGGTGCGTGCCATGGGTGCTAAATTCGTGATTGGCTGCGATGTTTCCAGTCGTGGAAAAACCATCAAGCGCCCTGAGAATCCGTTCGAGAACATCATGGCCATGATCAACATCATGCAGGGGCATTCTTCTCGCATCAATGCCGACGCCTGCGAGTGTTACATCAAGCCCAACCTTTCGCAGTTTTCCTCCTGGAGCTTCACAGATTCAGCCAGCATGCTTGAAGAAGGCCGCAAAGCCGCCCAGGCAGCTCTGCCCCAGCTGCAAAAATTCATCCCGAAGTAGAGAAAAGTACATGGACAATCAAAACGACATTGCTGGTTCAACGCCTGAAAAGCCTGGCTTTTGGAAAAGGCTCCTTGATTTTTTCAGCTTCAAGAAAAGCATCGTTGCTGTCCTCTTGATGATCATCCTGATCGGCATGGGTGAATGGATGGCCGACCGCTTCATGCCGCTCTACATTCGCGCACTGGGCGGTTCACTTGAAGTCATCGGTGTGTTAAGCGGCATGAAGAACCTGATGGGAGCGCTGTACTCGTTCCCTGCCGGCTACCTGAGTGAACGCATTGGCTACAAGAAATCTCTGCTGGTCTTCAACCTGATCGCGCTGGTGGGGTACGCCATCGTGATCCTGTTCCAAAGCTGGGCAGCCGTGCTGGTGGGTGCATTCTTCTTCCTGGCCTGGTCATCGGTTTCCTTGCCGGCCACGATGAGCCTGGTTTCAAACGTCATGCCCTCCAACAAACGCACCATGGGCGTCTCGCTGCTTTCCATCACCAAACGGCTCCCCAAAGCGCTTGGCCCGGTGATCGGCGGCGCGTTGATCGGTGTTTACGGTGAAGTCGAGGGCATTCGCTACGCGTTCATGGTGGCGTTTGTTTTGGGAGTGATCGCCCTTTTTGTGCAGCAAAAAATGATCAAGGAAGGACCCAAAAAACAGTCGGATGAGGCGATCCATAATCCCTTCTCCATGTTTAAGCTGATCACCCCCGATTTGCGCAACTTGTTGGTGTCTGACACCATCATCCGTTTTTGCGAGCAGATACCGGATATGCTGGTGGTCATGTGGGTGGTTGAACTCAACCATATTTCAGAATTGAATTTTGGCTGGCTTTCAGCCGTAGAAATGGCCACCGCGGTCTTGTGCTACATCCCCGTCGCGTATCTGGCAGATAAAACCGCCAAAAAACCATTTGTGTTGATGACCTTCGCTTTCTTCACGGCTTTTCCGCTGGTGCTGCTCTTCTCACACAATATGCCAATGCTGATTTTCGCCTTCATGATCCGCGGACTCAAAGAATTCGGCGAGCCCACCCGTAAAGCCTTGATCATGGACCTCGCCCCCGAGAACAAAAAAGCCGCGGTGTTTGGTGTTTATTACCTGATCAGAGATACCATCGTCAGCATCGCGGCTTTTGGCGGCGTGTTCCTGTGGGCCATCAAGCCCGAGATCAACCTGCTGGTAGCCTTTGGGTTTGGGTTGGCCGGGACGATCTTTTTTGCGATTTTCGGCCGCGACTTGAAAAGAAGTATTACATCGAACATCGCTTGATCTTGAAAATTAACTTCACTTGAAACCTCCTGACGAGATCAGGAGGTTTTTTGTTGCTTACAGGTTTGAAAGCAGGAGGGTCAAACCATTGAATTATTACCAATAAATTACTAAAATATGACTAAAGATTATTTATTGGCGTACCCATGAAAATAAACTCCCTCTTATATAAAACCTTCTCAATTCTGGTCATCTTGATCGCAGCTTTCAGTTTGATGCCTGTTCATTCTGTGGCTGCAGCGGATAAAGCTCTTACGCTTGAAACGTTTTCTTCCGCATTGATGAACGATGATCCTTCCGCCCTGGTGGGGGTTTATGTCGAAGATTTAATGGCTTTGCGTGTTGTCCGCCAACCATCGGCCAGTTATGTCTCTCCCATAGCCGGAACAGCCACGCTGTTTGATTTGGCAGCCAAATTTGAGTCAATTGGCTTGTTAGCCCATAATTACCTGGCGGGAAGTTATTTTGCAGAGTTAAAAATTGGCGATGAGATCATTTTGGTTTTTGGAGATGGCAGTTCACAGAAATATAAAGTCAAAGAGATCAAACAATATCAAGCTTTAAAACCAACCGACCCTTATTCCAATTTCATCAACCTGGATGATCCCGATAAAACGATCAGCAGCACAGAACTGTTCAAAGAAACCTATGCTGAAAGTGGAAGTTTAATCTTGCAAACCTGCATCAGCCAGGATGGCGTATCCTCCTGGGGCAGATTATTTGTGATTGCGATACCGTTGAGTTAGTTTTTTGTCAAGCCTGTTGATGAAGTGACGCAGCAAGCCGTTGGTAATACGCTGCATGACTCAATACGTGCTTGCTGGAATTTCAAAATTCAGAAAAAAATTTTATTCCCTCTTTCCGGTCAAAGCGCGTGAATCATTTTCTGTAAGGTGCTTGTGGTATATAATAGCTACCACAAACCAATCTGGAGAGGGAAAATGAACCTGCAATCCATTTCTGCTTACGAATTTCGACCAAAGATCAACACCTTATTTGGAGACAACTGGTTTTTGCTATCAGCCGGTCAATTTGCCAAGCAGCAATTCAACTGCATGACCATCTCTTGGGGCAGCATGGGGGTCATGTGGCAAAAACCCTTTGTGCAGGTGGTGGTCAGGCCTTCGCGTTTTACTCACGAATTCATGGAATCTAACTCAGATTTCACCCTTTGCGCCTTCCCGGAGCAATACAAAAAAGCGCTGCAGTTGCTGGGTTCCAAATCAGGCCGAGAAGGCGACAAGATCAAAGAATCCGGGCTGACCCCTTGTAAAAGCACGCTGGTGAGCGCGCCTTCTTATGTTGAAGCCAATTTGGTCATCGAATGCAAAAAGATCTACACGGATGTATTCAGACCGCAAAACTTCCTCGATCCTTCCATCGAAGCCCAATATCCTATCGGAGATTACCACCAGGTTTATTTCGGTGAGATCCTCACCCTTCGTGGAGACAGGTCCGTCTATTCGTGATAGATGTGTAACATACTTGAGAATTAAAAATGGATGGCTCGAGACGAGTAGCCATCCATTTTTATGTCCCCCAGCAGCGAAGTATAGAAGGTGTCCGGTAATGGACAATTTCTGAAAATGACTTATATTTCTAGATGATCGAATAATTGAATAAATGCTTTGACAACTTCAGGGTCGTACATTTTTCCGGAGCAGGCGATCAATTCAGTTATCGCCTCCTCATGGCTGCGGGCCTCGCGGTATACGCGGCCTTCCGTCATGGCGGAATATGAATCCACCACGGCAATGATCCTGGCGGCCAGCGGGATTTGGATGTCCTTCAAATGATGGGGATACCCCATCCCATCCACCCGTTCGTGATGCGCCAGAATAATGGGAGCGATTTGTTCAAGACCGCTCACACCCTGCACAATGTGCGCGCCGATCTCCGAATGGGAGCGCATGATATCCCACTCGCGGCGGGTCAATGGACCGGGTTTATGCAAGATGCTGTCTTCGATGCCGATCTTGCCAATATCGTGCAATAAAGCAGCCCAGTACAATTCCATCGTTTCGTGGCTGGAAAGGTTGAAATAACCGGCCAGCTGTTCAGAAAGAAAAGCGAGATGCTTGCTGTGTTCTCCGCTGTTTGGATCACGCGTTTCGAGAGTCTTCGAGAGAGCCAGAACCATCTCGATCGAGTTTTTCTCAAGTTGTTGATTGAGTAGTTTCCGATGAAGCGCGCTGCTCAATTGATCTGCGATCAGATCGACCAAGAAAGTGATCTCTTTTGGAAAAGCCTCGATTTCCGTCGAATTGTGTTTGGCCAGAACAAGCACGCCAATGGGTGTTTCCTCCACTTTAAGCGGAACGATCCAATGGCAATCCCTGATCTTCAATCCGAGGGCTGCCCGGCACTGGGGATCCAGTACTTGCTCCAAACTAGAGGGTCGCTGCGTTTTCGTTGAAGACGTTACCTGTTGAAAAACGTGTTCAACCGACTCTTCCACCACAAGATGATCACACGGCGCACAAAAATGTCCGTCACTGTCAAGAACAAAGACCTTGCAGTAATCCAAAACCAGATAATCAGGGATATAGGTGGTTGCTCTTTGGATCAAGTCTTCTTTGGTTTCCATGCCGACCAAAAAGTGACTCAGGCTGGTTAACCCAGTCAACTTCTCAGCAGTTCTGGAGTGACTTCCAGAACCCTTGATCTTGTAAGGGTAGTTGTAGTTTTCGATATAGTGCGTCATCTATGCAACCTTAATTGGCAACCACAATTAACAAACCAGGATGTTAAATACTATTCTTTGCAGCCAGGAACATCATGCCTGAATGTGGTGTGCGGCCATTCATTTGGCGGGCAAACTCAGCCAGAGAAGAAGCCTTGATCGATGAAATGCGTTCAGATTCTTCAACCGCCAGGTTGAAGGCTTCACCACCGTAACCACTTTTCAGGGCAAGCGCGGGGTTTGAAAGCAGTAATTTGCGAAACCGCTCATTGACAACCGCTGCGGTGAGAATTCGGCTGTATTCGCGTTCGTTTTCGTAGATTTGTTCATCCTTCTTCATGTAATCAATAAAGATGTTACTCATTAATAATCTCCTTGTTTTTTTCGCGTGGCTTTCCACCAAGTATCCAAAGCAGGCCGATAACGCCGACTGCGATGAACACGTCCCCCAGACTGAAGGCAATGTTCAATCCGAGAAAGTTCGTGATGGTAAACCGGTCTGAGAGAAAGGCCAATCGGGTCGTCTCTGGTGTGAGGATGATGTCCTTCGAATAACCAAACCTTTGCCCAATCATCCAAACTGTTTCAGCATCTCCGGTCAATTTATGAACCGTTTCCATGCTGATCGGCATAAATCCACCGTTGAGGACGATCACCAGAAAATTCAGAAGGAAACCAAAACTGATCGGCCAAAAACTCAATTTCTTTATGTTAAGGATCGAAAAGATCAACAACAGCATCAATGAACTGATCAATAGAATCGAGACTGTGGTATCGAGAAGGGTTTCACGCATTTTTGGAGCATAAAAGGCAAAATACTGAGGGATGAAAGCCAACAGCACCAAAATGGGTAGCTTTAGCTCGTAGATCCGGTAGGTTCGTTTGCCAATCCACGCTCTGCAAAGCCCTGCGATTAACCCGATCAGGACGGCTGCAACGAGGATCATGTGGTTCGATTATCCGCCGATAGTTCCAGTGGCAGCAGGGGCGCCGGCAGCCAAAACAAAGAGAACCAGGGTGACAACCATCAGAACGATGCGAAAATACTTGGCCGAGAATACAACAAACTTGCTGGACATTGATTTCATGACAGACTCCTTTTATAAACTAATTTTGATATGTTTCAATATTATGCCAATAACCAGGCTTCAAAACAGGCTTCAAAATAGGCTTCAAAGCAGGCTTTAAATCCCCCAATTTTTACTTAATTAATTACCAATATACCGCGGGCTTGAGGTAATTGAAACCTTGAATTATTGGATTATTGGAGAAGACTTCGGTATAAAGCTTCAGTTTGCGGGGTGGGTTCGAGATCAAGTTCTTTTTGCAGAATGGCGCGGCATTTTTCATACTGTCTTGAAACCGCAGTTCTATCCCCCAGAGCAGCGTAGGCGGTCATAGCTGCTCGGTACGATTCTTCATGGCAGGGTTCTTCTTCAAGAGCTCGATCCACGTAGTGGATCACTTGTTTATATTGCCTGGTCTGCAACAACAAATCGATAAGATTGGTTAAGGAACTGACGATGATATTGCTCCCGTTGAACGATCACCCATTCGTAATCCATTTTTGGTAGATAACTACCGTGATAATACCCCACAGCCTGACGCAGATGTTGGATCTTGTCTTCTGCGCACTCTGAGGACTGAACCATTTGCAGTTCATGTAAAAAACTCTCAACATCATATTCAAACTCGAGTGTGCGATTAAAGCGATAATAATCTTCGATAAAGGTAATGGTCTCGCTTCCCAGCGCATGACGCAAGCGGTAAATGGAATTTTTGAAGCGTACTCGTAATGTGTCGATCGTGGAATCTGGCCAAAAAGCTTCACCGATCTCTTCTTTGGTTACTCCATCCGGGTGTGCCAGGATAAAAAAGAAGAAATCTCTCACAATTTGAGTTTTCCAGTCAGAAAGCGCCACTAATCGTTCACCAATTTTGACCTGGCATTTTCCGAATGCCCGGATCACCAGTTTTGGCACCGTGAATTGAACCGCCTCAGAATGTCTTCGGATGACTTTTCGCAATGGCCCCAAAGAATTTTCAAATTTTTTCAATGCAGTGATAAAACTGACTAGTGATTCTGTTTTACCTCGTTTTTTTACATACGATTCAAGCAACTCAAGCGTTTCAAATCCAATTTGAATGAAAGCAGGTTTATCGCGATCATTCAAATTGTTATAGATCAGCTCGCCCAATTTCTCTTCATTTGTGACGGTGGGTTGGAGAAACATTTGTACGATAGCCAGGTAATATTTCACTCTCAGTTCTTCAAGATGAAAGCCCTCCTTTGTGAAATATTCATCCAATTCTCGCAATGTTCCGTCAACCTCAGAAAATCGCTTTTTTACCAATAAAGATACGCTGTTTACAAGTTTACACAGGTTGATCTCGTATTTTGATCCACCCATTTCTGCGATTGCGAGGGCGTTTTTCATGTGCGCTTCATGGCCGGCGTCGTTGCTGGTTAATCGCTCAAGATTGGCTTCTGACAATTCCAGGAAAATTTGAAGCGCCTGGTCATTAACCGTTTTGGTGGCCTCCCTCGCCAACTGATATGCCCGGCGTGCTTCAGGCAGTGCTCGGATGTCACGAAATAGATCGCCCAGACTGGTGAGTGAAAAACCTTCCAGGCGCGGATTGATCGCCAGACGGGCATGTAGAATGGCTTTTTCAAATGACAGCGCTGCCTGTTCGTATTTCCCGCTCAAATGCTGGATTACCCCGATGTTGTTGAGCAAATTGGTTTGCCAGAGTGAGTTTTGTGTCTGCTGCCAGTATGCCAATGATTTGTGATAAGCGGCATCAGCTTCATCTTGTTGCCCAAGTGAGGAATATACAGGACCAAGATCAAGCAGAACCTTGGCAGCGTCAACCGCTTCATCAAGCTGATAGAACATGTCCAGCGAGATTGTCAGGGCGTTAAGCGAATTCTTTAACTCTCCAGATTGAAAGTAAGATAATCCAATAGCCCGATACGCTTCAGCGTTAAGTTTGCGAAAATCAGGTTGACCATCACTCATCGTGATGGCCTCTTCGGCATCTGCTTTCGCCAGGTCGTATTTGCCAAAAAACCGGTTGACCCAGCTTCTGCGGATCAAGGTGGCGATCAATTCCACTGTATTCTTGTTTTTTCGCAAACCATCAATCGCCTTGTTCATGATGGAGAGGCTGTTCTTGCTTTCTCCTTTCATCATGGCGATTGCCCCCCTAATGGACAAGAACTCAGGCCGCTCAAAACTGATTGGCTCGGGCAGTTGGTCAATCCACGAGGAAAGCACGGCCAATCGGCCGCTCAGAATCATCGAGGGTGCCGAACGCAGGATCAATCCGGCAGTCTCTTCGGGGTTGCCCTGGCGGGAATAGATGGCAAAAGCGCGTTCCCATTCCTTGGTCTCTTCGTAATAGTCTGCCAAATGGGATTCAATGGAGGCTGTTTCCTCCGCACGTTCCACGCGCATGCAATTTTGCAGAAAATCGCGGAATAAATGGTGATATCGCAGGTGAAGTGTCTCATCATCCACCGGCAGGACAAAAAGATTTTCCTTCAATAACAGGTCGATCTTTTCATGCCAATTGTCTTTCTCGATGCCTTCCACCTGCGAGAAGATCTTTTCACACAAGTTGGCATCGAATTCCTCCAGCAGCGAAGTCCGTTTCAAAAACAAGATCAGGCCTTCCGGCTGCTGCTCAAGCACTTGTTGCGCCAGATACTCATACAGACCAATCCCCGAAACACGCGCCAGGCGTAAACGATTGGTGGTTTCCTGGGGATTCAATTGCGCTGAAAGTAGAAGCCCTGTGATCCAGCCTTCGGTCTGATCCACCAGATCTGAGGCAGCCTCTTCAGATATATTCTGGTGGTAGTTGACCGAGTATAACTGCTTGATCTCTTCCGGGAGGAAAGCCAGTTCTTCATAGCTTAAACCACCGACCTGAGAACGCGCCACCATCAAGGTCAGGTCAGGCAGGGTCAACAACGTACGCGAGGCAATCACAAAATGGCAGTTTTCTGAGATCTCCAGGCTGATGCGGTTGATGAATTCATCGATCAGCTTGCATTCACGCACCAGATGATAATCATCCAGCACAAAAACAAAATGCTCAGAAATGTTATCGTAGGCGTCATTAATGATCGCTGAAATAACCGGCTCCAGATTTTGGGTGTTCTCATCCAGGTTGCTGAGGGCTGCACTGGAAGCTTCGCCGAACGACGGAAAACAATTGGCGATGGCGGCGATGAAATGCGCGATGAACCGTTTCGGGTCCACATCCAGCGAGTCAATGGCGAACCAACAGACGGGCAATTGGGTATGATAGGCAAAATCAATTAAAAGGGAGGTTTTTCCATATCCCGCCGGAGCGGCCAGGATTAAAAGTTTTAAGTCCAGCACGTTCTCGAGAATGGAAAGTAACCTCGGACGCGACAATATTTCAGTTCGCCGTCGAGGGATGATGATTTTTGTGCGGACTACTGGAACCCCAAAATTCATTGTAATATTTTCTCGTAATTGTCTGGTAACATTTTACATGTGAACTTGAAGTATTGCAATTTACAAAACTATAAACAAGTTTTACGTTCTTGATTTGACGAGTGAGGTTCAATGTTCATCTTTCTTTCCAAGTTCTTACCTTTGTTTGTTTACCCGATCGGTCTGGTCTGCCTTTTGATCCTGGCAGCCTTGATCTTTTCGAAGCATCGCAAGTTAGCAAAATTCTTCCTGATCGTGGCTTTTCTGGTGATCTTCATCGGTGGTAATCGCTACCTCGCAAATGCCCTGGCGCGCCCCCTGGAATGGAAGTATGAGAGCCTGGGATCGGTTCAAAACGTGGATGTGATCGTTGTGTTGGGAGGAGCCACCGAACCACTCATTGATCCAAGGCCAATGACAGAGATCAACGGTGCCGGCGACCGGATCTTGTACGCCGCCAAACTTTATCAAGAACACCCGGACGCCAGGATTCTATTAAGTGGTGGCGACATTGATTTTTTGGACCAAAGCAGCTCCAGCCCCGCTGAGGATATGCGGGAGATCTTAAAACTCATGAACGTGCCTGAGGAAGCGCTGATCCTGCAGAACCAATCGCAAAACACCTACGAAGACGCGCTATTCAGTTGTCAGATCATCCAAGAGAAAGATTTCCAAAACGTGGTGTTGGTGACTTCCGCCTCGCACATGCCCAGGTCAATGCTCCTTTTTGAGAAACAAGGCTGCAGTGTGACCCCCGCTCCAATCGATTACTCCATTACAGAAATCTCCTGGCAAAAAACCTGGCATCCGAACTTCGAGGAATTCATGATCAATCTCGTCCCTTCCTACACCAACCTGGCCTCTGTGACCAAATCCCTGAAAGAATACCTTGGTATGTTCGTATATCATTTGAAAGGCTGGCTGTAGCCATTAATAAAACACAGGAGCCGATCTCGGCTCCTGTGTAAAGATCGTTTTTCCTGTTATACAAATTTTTCGCGTATCTTTGCGCTGGAGAAATCCATGGCGGCTACGATCAGCACAATGGTCAATATAACCGTTCCGGCTTTGTGATATTGCAGGCTACCGAAGAAAGTGGAAAGCATCAGACCGATGCCGCCGCCACCCGCGAACCCGATAATGGTCGCCATGCGGATATTGATATCCCATTGGTAGATCAGATAGGATAAAAATGGCGGTACGATCTGTGGCACAATGGCATACACGATCGATTGCATGCGGTTCGCGCCGGTGGCTGTGATAGCCTCGATGGGGCCCGGGTCAATGTTTTCGATCGCCTCGGAATACAGTTTGCCCATCAGGGCAAACGTGGTTATAGCCAATGCTAACATACCCGCGAACGGGCCAATGCCGACCCAAAACACGAAGATCGCCACATAGAGGAGTGCTTCGATCGAGCGCAAGATGTTGAAAACCGCTCGTGTGAGATAAAAGAGCCATGCAGAAAAGACGCTTTTTCCGGTCAGGTTCTTGGCCGCCAAAAAGCTGAAAGGAATCGCTAACAGGCCGCCCAGGGTGGTTGCCATGAAGGCCTGCATGACAGTAATGATCAACTCACGTACCACGTTATTCACCACCTGCCCGCTGACATCGATGGTGATGAAATCCATCAGCAGACGGCCGAAGGTCGGGCCGGGATTGAAAAGGTCCTTCAAATCGATACGGGTCACATCCCAGAAGTAAATGAAAAGGACGCTGCCGAGCAAAACATAAATGATATTCCTTACTTTTTTCCAGGTCGGGGTCTTGCCAACCTTTTGCGGTTGATCCTTCATGATGTTGAAACGCCATCGGCTGCTGATGAGATCGACTAGGATGATTACCACTGCCACTGCCCATAACGCAGACGCATATTGTTGATATCCACCCAGTCGGATCGTTTCAAGCACGAAGAATCCAATGCCACCGCCAGCTACAAACCCCACCACCGTCGCGGAACGCATGTTGATGTCCCACCGCAGTAATGTATAAGAGAGGAATGAGGGGATAATCTGCGGGATGACCGCGTATCGTAACACCTGGATGAAATTGCCACCTGTAGCCTCAATGGCTTCCACCGGGCCCGCATCAATATGCTCGATCTCCTCCGAGAGGAGTTTCGCTAATGCCGCCACCGAATGGATGGTCAATGCGATCACGCCTGCGAACGAACCTAATCCCACCCACACAATGACGATCAACCCCCACACCACCGTGTCAACCGCGCGAGTGAAATTCAAGATACCTCGTGTGATGTAATAGATCACATTGCCACCCGGAACGCGCTTCATAATATTGTGTGCTGCCAAGAAACTTACCGGGATCGCGAAGACGGTTGAAAAAAGCGTGGCCATCAGACCGATGGCGATCGTTTCAACGATCGTCCCGGTTTCAAAACCTGGAATGCGGGTTCCCCTCTCTGCACCGCTAAAAATTACCTGCCATGTTCGGGCAGTGATAGTTCCCTGCTGTCCAAAGAGTCTTTTGGCATTGGCACTGACAAACACTTCTCCGGTTGGCTCGCCTTTAATCTTGGCACCGAGATAAGTCCAGATACAATTCCACCCGCAAACAACCTCTTTGTCACCCTCATAGGTACTGAAAAAATCAGGGTTGGCCAGTTTTTTGATCACGATCTTCGCGTCATCAATGCGGGTCACCAGGCGATCAAGTTTTACATCCGTGACGATCCAACCGATCACGAATAGAATGATCAGTGCATTCACGATTGCCAGAATAAGCGGGGCTTTCTTTCTGGTGTTGTATTCGAACGCATCCAGGATATTCCAAAGATGAAACAGGATGAACGGAATCCAAAGCCAACTGATGAAGCATCCGCTACCTAGTTCGATCTTCCCGATTTCATAGGTACTGTAAGACCAATAGACCAGAAATCCGAGAATTATCGACAATAGCAGAATTGCAACTCCTCGCCAGGTTTTCTTTTGGACCAATTGCCCTGAGCCCGGAATCACTAAGGAGAGAAGAGGTGCCCAACGTGGGATTCGTTTAGTCGGTGAAATTTCCGTTTGATCGCTGGTCATGGTTCAACTCACGGAATCTTCTGAATCAGCAGTTCGTGCAATTTCAATGCGTTCAGCGTCTTTACCGTAGATTTGTTTGAATTGATTGTCATCAATCTCTTTCGGAAGACCCTCAAAAACCAATTCCCCATCCTTTAATGCAATCGCCCGAGTGGCGTAGCGGTGAACGAGATCCAAAAAATGCAGGCTGCAAATGACCGTCATGCCATACTCTTTATTAAGTTTTTCAAGATATTTTAAAATCGAATGGGCTAAAACAGGATCCAAGGATGCCACGGGTTCGTCAGCCAGAATCATCTTCGGGTCCTGCATCAAAGCACGGGCAATTCCCACGCGCTGCTGCTGGCCGCCAGATAGCGAATCTGCACGAACCTCAAGTTTATCCTCAAGCCCAACCATCTCCAGGGTTTTTAAAACCCGCTGATTATCTTCTCGTGAGAAAACATGAAATAGACTCGGGAACGTAGCCACATAGCCAAGCCTGCCTGAGAGTACATTGATCTTCACAGACGAACGTTTCACGAGATTGAATTGCTGAAAGATCATACCGATCTGCCTGCGAATATTCCGGATTTCCTTTCCAGCAGCGGCGGTGATATCCACATCGTTCCAAATAATTTTTCCTGAAGTGGGCTCGATCAATCGGTTGATGCATCGCAGCAAGGTGGATTTTCCTGAACCGCTTAAGCCGATCACCGCCAGGAATTCCCCTTCGTCCACTTCAAAACTGACATTTTTCAGCGCTTGCGTTCCATTTGGGTAGGTTTTACTGAGGTTTTCGATTTTTAGCATGTTTTCTAACCTGTTTTCTTCAAAGGATTAAAAACGATTATTGCTATTATATCCATTAATTAACTTAAAAAAAAAGAGCAGGCCTTTCGGCCTGCTCTCCGTGTGAATTACTTCACAAGTGATGCGGGATCAACCCCGGCATCTGTTAGAACCTTGGCAAAATCGTCATAGAAATCAGGTTCAATGGCGATCAAGCCGTTGATGTTGTAGAGGTCCTTCAAAAGCTGGGCACCTGCTTCATCTTGTGACATTTTCAACATGGCGGCAACAATGGTGGCCTGCAGGTCAGCATCAAAACCCTTGATGAATTGAACGCCATCATTGGGGATTGGATCGGTATCCATGAACGGGATAACCTTGTCCGCAATGTCAGGATAGGTAGCCGCGAGATCAGCAGATTCATCGGTGATGACATTGATATAAGTCACACCCGCATCGCAGTCGCCGTTATATACAGCAATGGCCACGTTGTTGTGTGATCCGGCATTGGTGACAGTGATGTCGCCAGCGTCCGCATCGATTCCATTGGCTTTCAGGATGATGTTTGGCACAATATAGCCAGAGGTCGAGTTGGGATCCACGAAGCAGAAGGTTTTCCCTTCCAGGTCTGCCAAAGTGCTGATCCCTGAATCAACGGTGGTGATGAATTGGCCGCGATAGTATGGCTGCATGGTTCCAGACAGGTCCTTGTCGGGGCTCAGGTCATTGGTGGCCAGCTTGCGAACAACTGCCAGAGCAGGCTGAATGTCATACTTTTCTTTAGCCAGCAGCACTGAGAAGGTGTTCAAGAAACCAATGTGAGCTTTTTGAGCACCCATCGCTTCGATGGAAGCAGCAAAACTGGTGCCGACTTCGATCTCAAACGATAGGCCGGTCTCTGCGTTCAACCAATCGGCAATTCCCTGTCCGGCTGTTGTGATCTTGCCTGTGTCACCTGACGGGACAAAGGTGATCACACACGGATTATCCGTGGTGCCGCAAGTAACCTTGCCGCCACCGCCACCGCATGCGCTAAGCAGCAGTGTGCTGATGACCAATACAGAAACAAGTACTAACAAACTCTTTTTCACTTCTCTCCTCCTATGGGGTTGAAATAAAAACGGATTGCGTCTTCGGCAATCTACGCATTTTTTATCATATATCATTCCCATATAATTGGCAAGCGAGAGGATGGAAAATTACCTTAAAAATTGAGGAACACAATAGATTTATGCTTCACTGTAACCGCATAAAGCGATCGCTCGCGGACCGGTATGCACCCCAAGCACAGGGGATACGATCCCGATCATTAATTCGATCGGTTTGAATTCATCGCGGATTTTTTCTGCCAAAAGCGTGGCATCTTCAAGCGCGTCATTATGCAGCACTGCAATATGAAGGGGTCGTGAAACATCCACCTTCTTAAAAAAGCTGGTATAGAGTGCCTCGATCGCCTTCAAACGGGTACGAGAGATATCCCCGGGCTCCACAGTGCCTGAATTGTGGTTCACCCTGATTTGCGGCTTGATCTTGAGCACATTATTCACCAATTTCGCTGCGCCCGCGATCCTGCCGCCCTTGAACAAATAAACCAGCGTGTCGAGAACGATATGATAATGGAGTTGTGATCTCACACGATCCACACTGGCCAAAATTTCCTGCAGTCCCCCACCCTGCTCCCGTGTTCGCGCCGCCTCCAGAAGTTGCCAGCCCAGGCTCATCGAATTTGACTTTGAATCCACCACATGAACAGGAAGATCAATGTTGTGGGCTGCAGTTCTGGCAGATTCAAAAGTACCGCTCATAGCGCTGCTGATCGTGATTACCACGATCTGCTCCGCTCCGGCCTGTTTGGCGGTTTGATAGGCCTTTAGAAAATCACCTGGTGCCGGTTGTGACGTGGTTGGGATCACTGGATCAACAATCAGACGGTCATAGAATTCTTTGGGTGTAATATCCACTCCGTCCAGATAAGATTTGCCATCCCAATTGATGGTCAATGGAACCACCAATATTTTATATTGCTTGATCAGCTCCTCAGGAAGATCGTTGGTGCTGTCGGTTACTAGCAAAATTTTATTATCGCTCATGAATTCACCTGAATAGTTTTTTTGTGCAACGTATTATACAAACCCATTGAATCAACACAATGTGTATAAAGATAGAATATTTATCGAGGAAACTTTGGTAAAAACAAACTAACCTCATCAACCCATAAAACAACCTTAAATAAATATTAAAAATTATTAACGTTCGTTTAATGGCGAAGCAAAAGTGGAAATGTTACGATATTTCCTATAGAAGAACTACCAGTGAACATGAAAAGAAATCTTGCAAAGAAAGCGTCTGAACGTTTTTTCAGTATGCGGATGAAACGACATATCTTTTATCCGTTGATATTGCTTTTTTGTCTGGTCATTAATTCACTTTCTGCCTGTCAACAAGATCTTCGGTTAATCCCCAATAGCGGACTGTCTGTCGTCCGGGTGGTAATGGACAACAACTACCCGCCCTTTACTTTCCTCGACCAAGATGGAAACCTGCACGGAATCCTGATTGACCGCTGGAATTTATGGGAAAAGAAAACCGGTATCAAGGTGGAGATCACCGGATTGGATTGGTCGACTGCGCTTGAGCGCATGCAGGCTGGTGAATTTGATGTCATTGATACCCTTTTCTTCACCGAATCACGCGCGCGGATCTATGATTTTTCTGAACCCTATCAGGAAATCGATGTTCCGATCTATTTTGATAATAACATTTCAGGTATTGTGAATGCGGATTCCTTAAAAGGTTTTTCAGTGGCGGTCAAGTCACAAGACGCTGCCATAGATTACCTGCTGGAACATGGCATTACAAATCTGGCTGAATATGATAGTTATGAGTCGATCATTCAAGCTGCTGCCAACCACGAGGTCGTGGTGTTCGTGATCGATAAACCTCCCGCCGATTACTTCTTGTATCTTTATGGCATTCAACAGGATTTTAACAGCACAGAATCTCTTTACAGTGGGGCTTTCCATCGCGCTGTGTTGAAGGGCAATACAACCCTCCTCGGTATCGTGGAAGATGGTTTCGCGCGCATCTCAGAAGCTGAATACAATGCCATCGACCGAAAATGGTATGGCACCTCGGTTGATACGGACGAGTTCCTGCGAGTAGTTGAGATCATCGGATTGATCATTCTTGCAATCCTGTCCATTCTCGTGTTCTGGAATCGGAGCTTGCAATCGCAGGTTAAAAGAAAAACAAAAGTCTTGCTCGAAAGTGAACAAAAATTCCGACAGATATTTGAGACCTCCGCCATTGGCATGACCATCATCAACGAAAATGGCCAGTACCAATCAGGCAATTCATCCATCCTGAAGACCCTGGGATATTCTCAACAGGAATATTGCGAGCAATCGATTCAAAGCATCACTCATCCGGATGAGAGTAAAGTGATTGATCAACTACACCGCGAGATTTGGAGTGACGCTCGAAGTTCATTTACCGCAGAAAAGAGACACCGCCACAAAGACGGCCACTTCGTGATCGGGCGGGTGACAACTTCCATCGTAAAAGACATGGCTGGCCTGCCATTATTCTCGATCGAGATGTTTGAGGATATTACTGAACGCAAGAGCACCGAAAGGGTGCGTGATTCAATTTACAAGATCTCACAAGCCACGATCTCAGCGTCGAGCCTGGATGAACTGTACCGTTTGATCCACCAGACCCTCAGGGGTATCATGTCGGTGGAAAACTTCTACATTGCCCTTTTTGATCAGGAAAGCAAGCTGTTATATTTTCCCTTTTTCATAGATCAATACGAAGAAACCGCTCCTCCCATCGAACCCGGCCACGGTCTTTCTGATTATGTAATGCGCATGGGCAAACCCTTATTGGCCAGCAGGAAAACCCTCAAAAGGCTGATCGAAGAAGGTGAAGTGGAATTGATCGGCGCCATGCCATTCGATTGGCTCGGTGTGCCCCTCATCGTTAATGAACACGTCATCGGGTTGATGGCCACTCAAAGCTACTCCGAAGAAACACATTTCAGTGAAAGAGACGCTGAAGTGCTGGAATTCGTCTCCACTCAGATTGCCCAAGCAATCGAGCTAAAACGTGCTGAAGAAGCCCAACATATTAGCGAAATCCGTTATCGATATCTATTCGAGCATTCTCCTGTCTCCATCTGGGAAGAAGATTTTTCCGCAGTCAAAGCCTATACAGATTCCCTGAAAGAAAATGGGGTATCAAATTTCAAGAAATTCTTTACTGAAAATCCTGATGAGCTCGCACACTGTGTCTCCTTGATCAAAGTGCTCGATGTCAACGAGGAGACAATAAGGTTGTTCCACGCCAAAGACAAAACGGATCTGCTGTCAAAGATGGATAAGGTTCTGGATGTCGCGTATCCGCTGGATTTCTTGCAGGAAATCACCAATGTCGCCAACGGCAAAACGAATTTTGAATGGGAAAGCATGGGGCACGCGCTGGATGGCGAATCATTCTTCGTGAGCACTCACTGGTTGGCTGCAGAAGGATACGAACAATCTCTCTCCAAAGTTATCATTTCGCTCTTTGACATTACCAAAAGTAAAAAGGCTGAAGTAGAATTGTTGGCGAGCGAAGAGCGCTACCGGAATCTGGTGGATAACCTTGGCGAGGGAATTGTGATCATCGATCAGAATCTACAATTCCAATTTGCAAACCCGAGCGCGAACCAGATACTTGGCGTTCCAACCGGTACTCTGGAACACACATACCTGAATGAATACATTAAAGAGGAATCTTTATTCTTTATCTCTCAGCAGATCAATTCGCTGAAAGCCAACAAGTCTAATACCTTTGAACTCGAAGTTCTTCGGCGCGATGGTCAACATCGATTTGTTCAAATGTTCGCCCGACCGCAATTCGACACTGGCGGCAACTTCACCGGCATTTTTGGCATTATTCATGACATTACAGATCAGAAAAAATCTGAAGAACGACGGGTGGCCAGATCACAATTTGAAGAAATGCTCACCAACATCTCCACCCGCTTCATCAACGTCGAAAGTGAAGATATTGACACCGAGATCAACGCGGTCTTGAAACACATGGGGCAGTTTGAAAAAGTCGACCGCGCCTATGTGTTCCGCATCGATACCAAGAAGAAGAACATGAGCAACACACATGAATGGTGCCGTGATGGAATTTCTCCCAAGTTGCCCGAGATGCAAAACATCCCCACCAACGATTTCCCATGGATCCTCGAGCAGATCACCTGCGATCCACTGGTCATCAGTCATATTCAAGACATGCCTGAAAGCGCCCGCAGAGAGAAAGAACTCTTTAGCAAACACAAGATCAAATCGCTGGCGAATTTCCCAATGTGGGTCAATCTCGAGCTCGTTGGATTCGTCGGGTTTGATTCAGTGCTGACCGAACACATCTGGGATCTTGAGAACATCTCCATGCTCCAGCAGTTTGCGAACATTGTCAGCAACGCTATCGAGCGTTCCAGACTGCTGAAAATCCTGGAGGATCGTGCCATCCGCGATGAATTGACCGGCGTCCTCAATCGGCGGGGTTTCTTGCAGATCGCCAACAACGAACTGGCTCGCGCCCACCGTTATCACCATCCGATCGGCATGATCCTGCTGGATATGGATCATCTCAAAAAGGTCAATGACACTTATGGGCATATTGCCGGTGATCTGGCGCTGCAAGATATCGCCAAACACTGCCTGATGAACATTCGCGAGCACGACGTCCTTGGTCGTTGGGGTGGAGATGAATTCGTCATTCTGCTGCCTGAAAGTGATCGTGAATCGACCCTGGCGGTTGCCATGCGCCTTCAAAAAAGTATCATCGGTCATACATTAACGGTATCTGGTCGCGATCTGCATCTCTCGATCAGCGCTGGAATTGCGCTGGCAGATAAAAATATCGCCTCCATCGATGAATTGTTCCGAAACGCAGATGCTGCCCTGTATCTCGCGAAAGAAGGTGGACGAAACCGCATTATGGTTCACCAACCCACTGATACCCCTGTGATTGTCAACTGATTGCATAAATTCCTTTTCGAAAAAATCGAAGGCGTTTCGCGCTCAGGATTTGCCAAAAGGCGATCCTTTTTTGGTAATATGAGGTGGCCTGATCATACTCAGGTAAGATATAACGATTTACCATCGAGGACGCTATAAATATCACTTGCTGCAATAGACAACCGGGCGTAAATTAGTCATTGTCATAAATCGCAAGCAATTATCCACGGAGGTATTAATGGAGCAGAATAAGCCGGAAAAAGATGGCGGTCAGAAAATTTATTTGGATAAGCTGAAAAACCTTCGCCATCAAATGACACTGGGTGGGGGTGAAAAACGGATCAATGCCCAGCATGACAAAGGCAAGAAAACAGCGCGCGAAAGAATTGACGCGCTTCTGGATGATGGCAGTTTTCAAGAAATTGACGGTTTAATGGTAAGCAGACATACCGATTTCGGGCTGGATAAGGAAAAATATCCCGGAGACGGCATTGTGGCCGGGTTCGGCAAGATCAATGGCCGCCGGGTTTGCGTTTTCTCGCAGGATTTCACCGTCATGGGTGGGTCGTTTGGCGAGGTGGCTGGTCAAAAAGTATGCCGCATCATGGACCTGGCCATGGACGCGGGTGTTCCCGTCATCGGCTTAAATGACGGCGGTGGCGCGCGCATTCAAGAAGGCATCTTCAGCCTGTATGCTTACGGCGAGGTGTTTTATCGTAACACCCTGGCATCCGGGGTGATCCCACAAATTTCAGTCATTCTCGGACCTTGCGCCGGTGGAGCGGTTTATTCACCCGCCCTGACCGATTTCATCGTCATGACCAAGGGCATCAGCAACATGTTCATCACCGGCCCCGAAGTCATCAAAACCGTTACCCACGAAGTGGTGGATACCGAAACCCTCGGCGGAGCCATGGCCCACACCGGCACCAGTGGTGTGGCGCATTTCGCCGCGGAAAACGAATCAGAAGCCTTCTCCGCGGTTCGCCAACTATTGAGCTACCTGCCTGCCAACAACAAAGAATCCGCCCCAATGACCGATGTGACGGATGACCCCTGGCGCATGGATAAGGAATTAGACACCTTCATCCCCACTGACCCCTCGGTTGGCTATGACATGAAGGAGATCATCGCTCGTGTCTGCGACCTGGGTTCCTTCATGGAAGTGATGGAAAACTACGCCCAGAACAGCATCGTCGGTTTCGCACGGCTGCATGGTCAATCCATTGGCGTCGTCGCCCAACAACCTCAGGTCCTGGCCGGCGCTATTGATATTGACGCTTCAGATAAAATTGCCCGCTTCGTCAGGTTCTGCGATTCCTTCAATATCCCTCTGGTGACTTTCTCAGACTCGCCCGGTTTCCTGCCCGGCGTTTCACAGGAACATGGCGGCATCATCCGGCACGGAGCCAAGATCATTTACGCCTACTCAGAAGCCTCCGTGCCAAAACTGACCGTGATCACTCGCAAGGGATACGGTGGAGCCTACATCGTGATGAGCAGCAAACACATCCACGCCGATATGGTTTTTGCCTGGCCGGGTGCTGAGATCGCGGTTATGGGTGCTGAAGGCGCTGTCGCCATTTTATATCGCAAGGAACTGGCCGAGAAGACCGATTCGGGTGAAACGCGCAAGCAGCTCGTCTCCGAATTCCGCGAGAAATTCTCCAACCCATACATCGCCGCCGGAGCGGGTTTTGTAGATGATGTCATCTTCCCGCATGAAACCCGTCCGCGCTTGATCGCCGCGCTTGAACTGCTGCGCGACAAACAAACCCAAATGCCCGCCAAGAAACACGGCTGCATGCCCCTTTAAGCCATGCAGATCAAAGGAGAAAATCCTGTGGATAACATTCAAACGGGTTTGATGGTCAGTGTCGTGGGAATTACAATCACTTTTTTGGCTCTTTTTCTTTTTATTGGTGTGATTGTGGGTCTTCAAAAGCTGTTTCCGCCAAAGCCGGAGCAAGCCGTTGCTGAAGAAAAATCCTCTACGGCGCCACTTCTGGCAGTCGCAGACAGTGAGGATCAAACAGAAGAAGCGGAGGTCGCAGCGATTGCCGCGGCCATCTACCTTCGCTCAAAACGTTCCAGCTTGTTGGGTGCTGCCTTACTCACGGGGCCTGGGCCTTACAAGACCTCACGCCAATTACCCAAACTTTAGGAGCCACGAAGATGACTAAAAAAATGCAAATTAAGCTTAACGGCCGTAGCTTTGATGTTGAAGTCGAAAGCGCGTCTGGCAACAGCGTGAACCTGAACGTGAATGGTAAAAAATTTGA
>CAZRHZ010000017.1:26249-29593 GCA_964599995.1 uncultured Anaerolinea sp.
CCCATGCCGGGTGTCATCATGGATATCTCTGTCAAAGCGGGCGACAACGTGACGGTCAAACAGCAGATTTGTGCCCTTGAAGCCATGAAAATGAAAAACATCATCCGCTCATCACGAGACGGCGTGGTTGCCAGTGTAGAAGTTACCGATGGCCAACACGTGCCTTACGGCGCGGTCATCATCCGGTTCGCCTGAGGCTCACATGGATCTATCAAAACTGCTCATCCTGTTGGACGCCTTTAAAATGCTGCATTGGCAGAACCTGGTCATGATCCTGGTCGGCGGGTTGTTGATCTTGCTGGCTGTGGTCAAGGATTATGAACCCACCCTGCTGCTGCCCATCGGCTTTGGCGCCATCCTCTGCAACCTGCCTCTAACAGGTGCCACCGAAGCTGGTGGATGGTTAAAAGTCCTCTATGACGCGGGGATCGCCACAGAGCTTTTCCCGCTCTTCGTTTTTATCGCCATCGGCGCCATGACGGATTTCGGCCCCCTGCTTGAGAATCCAAAGATGGCGTTGTTGGGCGCGGCCGGTCAATTTGGTATTTTCGCCACCCTGCTGCTGGCTCAGGCACTGGGTTTCACCATTAAAGAAGCTGCTTCCATCGGAATCATAGGCGCTATTGATGGCCCGACCGCCATTTATGTCTCGTCAAAGCTGGCTCCGCACTTGCTCGGTCCCATTACGGTCTGCGCTTACAGCTACATGTCTTTGGTGCCCATCATTCAGCCGCCGGTCATGCGCCTGCTGACCACCAAAGCCGAAAAAACCGTTCGCATGCCATATACGGTCAAAACGGTCTCCCGCACCGTGAAGATTCTCTTCCCCATCGTGGTGACCATCGTGGTCTCGCTCATAGCACCAAAAGCTTCGCCTTTGATCGCCTCCCTGATGTTTGGCAACCTGATCCGCGAGAGCGGTGCGGTCGAACGCCTGAACAAGGCCGCCCAGAACGAACTGGCCAATTTGACCACCCTCTTCCTGGGTCTGGTGATCGGTTCGACCATGGAAGGTGTCGCCTTCATCAAACCCACCACCCTGCTGATTCTGGGTATGGGACTGCTGGCCTTTGTACTGGATACCGTAGGTGGCGTTCTGTTGGGAAAATTAATGTACCTGATTTCTGGAAAAAAATTCAATCCCCTCATTGGGGCAGCCGGCATCAGCGCCTTCCCTATGTCTGCGCGCATCGTCCAACGCTTCGGGCAGGAATACGATTATGACAACTTCCTGCTCATGCACGCCATGGGCGCCAACGCCGCCGGGCAGTTGGGCAGTGTTATCGCGGGTGGTGTAGTGCTGGCTGTGCTGGCCGGTGTCATGTAATTTATCCTGACCTTCCTTCAGAATAAAAAGGTCTCCTCATTTATGCCGAGGAGACCTTTCTTGTTGAGGATTTTGTCGCTACTTATGCATCACGGCCATGTTTCCAAGCACCCCCCACGAAGTCAGAAAGGTTTCATAAGACACATCCGCCCAGTGGCCGTTGTCAACATAGCGCACAGTGGTCTCGTTATAACCGGTTAGGATGACCACGTGCTCATAAGGTGCCACGATGGTGGTCACGCCATTTTGATCGGTGTAGTCCACCGGTTCACTATATTCCACGTGCCCGACCACCCACGCGATGACTGGATTGGATTTCGCCAGGCTTTCTTTGAGTTGCTCAAGGGTGTAACCTTTGCCCCCTTCGACCTCCAGCCCCATGTCGTTCAACACGGCTGCGATCGGCGCGGCGTGAACTCCATAGGCGTACGGCGGGATTTGCCCCCAATCGCCATTGACGTCACCCACGAAGCCAAGATCGGGATTGTCTGAAATCGGCAGCGCCATCTGCACATTGTACTCGTACAATGTCAATCCATAAAAAGCTGCCAGGTCTACTGCAGTCTTCGCCTCACAGCCCAGACCGTAATATTGCACTCCACCTTGAAAGCCCTTGATGTAAAACTCATCCGGCAGCACGAGTACCGTTGCCGTGGGTGGAATGGCCGTGGCGGTTGGAGGGATCGGGGTGTAGGTTGGCCGCGCAGTTTCGGTGGCGGCCAAGACAGCCTGGATGGTCTGGGTGACACTGGCTGGGATGTCGAGCGTGGGTGTCGTTTCTGTTATCGTGCTGATCATGGTCTGATGATCGGTCAGCGCTGAAACGATGGCCAGTACAGCCAGCAGCGCTACGATCACGATCAAGGGAATGGTACCTGAATTCTTGGGTTTCATCTTTGTAGTAATCCGTTGTTTGGCCCAATCATACCTGAAGAGGGGCAAGATGACCAGAAAACAAAATACACTCCCCAAAGGAGAGTGTATCAGTGCCGAGACTCGGGATCGGACCGAGGACCCCACAATTTTCAGTCGTGTGCTCTACCAACTGAGCTATCTCGGCAAACCGGGATAACGCTTCCGCTATCTCGTGCGTTATTTTACCAGATTTTTGGAGTTTGTGGGAGAAAAGTTTTTTATTGAGAAACTCGTAAGGTTCGTTCTCAACTCGTCTTTCTTGGATTCATCAACTGGATATTTTCATAAACTACCCGGTTGATAGGGTTTATCGCATTCTAAAGATTATTTCCTATCTGTTCTTATATATGTTTATCAAGAAATTAGTAAAAACAATAAACACGAGTACCACACTCGACAAAAACAATATTGGAGAAACAAAAGTGTTATTTAGTTGCAAGGAAACGTAGAGTAAAAGCAGGCTAATATAATAAACAATGAAAAGATTATCCTGCCTTGTGTGTCCGGAATTAATTGGCACGTTTTGAGCAGCTACTAGTTGAATCGCAGCGATGGCAATTAACACAGAAGGTATTACTTGAGTTAATACCGAATCCAAAAAAGAGACTCTCGAGAAAAGTGCGAAACCTGCGGCTATCAATGAGAAAATTGAGATAACGGCAGATGGAATAAATGTATGCCATAAAAATGTAGAGGAAATTCGTGCCAGTTCAAGGTCAAATCGAATCATACTCTCCGGAATAAAATCCACTCGTGTGATATTTGCTACTTCCATTAACTTTTTGGATCTTGATACTAATCGAAAACTTCTCGGTGGTATTAATTGGTCGACATGTAATGAAATATCTTGGTTGAATTCATTTGCCACTAACTGCTGTTCGCTAACATCAAATGCTTCGGGACTTAGCAAATAAAAAGACAAAAAATGATGATCAAATGGGTAGTCATTAAAGTCCAATGGTATCCGTACGTGTGTATTAAAAGCAGATATTCTCCAAATCATAGGGTCATTTGAGTTTTCCGCAAAATTATAGGCCGTGTATTGGAGTTCCGTTTCAAAACCTTCCATAAATTCAAGTTTTAACACTTTTTCAAACAGCTT
>CAZRHZ010000018.1:0-24207 GCA_964599995.1 uncultured Anaerolinea sp.
TTTGTCGATTTTGATCATTGGGAAGGATTGTCGTTGATTGGAGACATTGAGCTCTTGCAGGACGCAGCTTCGCGCAAGCGAATCTGGCATGTGGGGGATGAAAAATACTACCCCTTGGGCATTACTGACCCGGATTTGACGGTCATGCGTTTCACCACGCGTTCGTGCAATTATTACCATGGTCTGGCGAACCTGACGTTTGAACCATAAACAGCTGATTCATGAACTGCGACAGCATCAGGAACCACTAACACCATGTATATGTGTGATTCTGGCGAGGGCAATCTGTATGGGGATAGTTCCAAGAACTAAATCTTTTTCGCCCACAGTGTTCCGTGGACGTTTACTGCTGGACCTTGAAATGATCCGCATCAATTCACTTTTGAACCCATTGAAAAAAAATACAGAGACCGGTTTCTCCAACAGGTCTCTGCCAGGTAAAAGCTATTTATTTGTCATTTACTTTGTGTTTTCATTTAAGCCGCATTGGGGGAGTTGAGGTTTCGACGTCCGATGTGTTTTCAAGCCAGGCTTTGGATTTCTCAATGAACAGCACCAACGGCCACATGAATACGATACGTAAAAAATCCACAGATATCTGAAGCCATCTTAGCCAACTGATATTTTTTAAAGTTGAACCAGCGAGTTGAATGCGGGCGATGAAGACTCCCATCACAGAATAGATGCAAAAGGGAATGAAGTAAGTGACCAAGGTGTTTTCAAGCATAAGAAACCTCTTTAATTTAACGATCGTTGGTTTGTTGTTAACTATTCTATGCATTACGAATGAAAAGAAAATTACCCAAACGGGTAATTTTTGGTGATGCTCAATACCAATGGATTGAAAATTTAAGAAGCAATAGCAGCGAAGACACGATCATTACGAGCAGTGTGACCGGCACCGCCAGAATCAGCCAACGTTTCCAACCTACTTTTCCATGGTGACGCTCAAGATATCCATAAGCTACCACGTTCGCTGAAGCACCTATTGGGGTCAGGTTTCCACCAATATCGATCCCTAAAGCCAAAGACCATACCATTATTGAAAGTGCAGGCATGCCTGGAATAACCGTCAAATCCTTCAGCACACAACTCATCGCCAGAGCAAGAGGAACGTTATCAACAATCCCGCTTGAGAGTCCGGGAATCCAATGCAGCAGCAATAGCAGTGATTTGGTATTGTTGTTCGAAAATTCAGAGAATACCTTAGCCAGGTTCTCAAAAAGATGAACTTTCTCAAGACCCCCTATCAGAATGAATAATCCGCAGAAAAAAAGGATACTCTCTCCATCTAATTTTAGGATCACTAATTTCTTTTGATTGTCATTTAACAATATGAGCGCAATGATGGCGGGCAACATGGCGGCAAAAGCAACATTAATTGGAAAACCAAGAAGCTTGCTTAGGGGGAGGTGAAAGATAAGCAGCAAAATGGCAGACACAAAACTGATCAAACCAATCTTCAGAAGACGGGAATCTAGCGCTCGGCGATTATTAAACTCAACCTCCATCATGGTGTATTCTGTCAGCCATTTTTTTGATTCTTTTAACACGTTGCGATTAACCATGTAAAAGTAGACAAGGATCAGAATGGCGGCCAAGAGAGCAATTGGCCCAGTATGAACCGCAAAGTCTGAGAATGAAAACCCCAGGGTGGTTCCAAGTATTACGTTTGGAGGATCCCCGACCAAAGTGGCCGCTCCACCCGCGTTTGCTGCACAAACCTCTGCAATAACAACCGGGACAGGTTCCAGCCGAAGTAGATGACAGAGTTGAACGGTCAATGCGGATAAAAATAGCATTACGGTAATACTGTCCATGAACATGGAGAAAACAGCAGCCATTAGAATCAACAAGATAAAGAGGGGACCTGGCCGATATTTCACTTTTCGAACTGCTGCCATCGCCAACCTATGAAAAAACCCGGATTCGGTAAGGATGGAAACCAGGATAAACATGCCGGCTAATAACCCTAACGTTTCCCAATTAATGGTTAATAACAATTCTTTGGGGGTCAGAACGCCAAAGACCAAGAGAAAACATCCGCCAAGCAGCGAAACCCAATGGCGGGGAAACTTTTCACTGACAATTGCAACATAGACCAATAAGAATATTATCAATGCCGTCCACATGGGTTTTTACTCCTTGGATAAAGAGAAGACAAACCATTGGAATGTCTTCTCTATCTATAGTTGTGAATTATTCCGCGTGTTTACTTCGTGGAGTAGATGATTGCCTCTGGAGCGGGTTCCCAATCTTCAGGGTATCCAATTGAACCCATTTCAGGCACATCCAGCCCTTCCCGTTCTATTTTTTCCGACACTCTCAAAAGTTTCAATTTTTTGAGCAGCTTGAAAAAAAGAAACGACAGGCCTCCGACAAAAATTATCAAAGCCACTGCTTCGATCGCCTGGGCTCCAAGTTGGCCCCAACCGCCGCCATAGAAAAGACCTGTCACCGGGCTTGCAATGCCATTCCAACCGGCGGTGTCGGCATTTCCATTCGCAAAGAGACCAACGCATAAAACTCCCAATAGTCCATTCCCTAAATGAACCGGCACCGCCCCAACGGGATCATCGATTTTTAGTTTTTCCAGAAGATTCCCCGCGATACATACCCATACGCCGGCGATCAATCCTATCACCACGGCTGCCCATGGATCGACAAAGGCACATGGAGCGGTAATGGCCACCAATCCTGCCAGAATTCCATTCACACTATATCCCGGGTCAGGTTTCTTTATTTTGCTGATTAACCACATGTAAGCCATGGCTGCACAACCGCCGGCGGCCCCGGCCAGCAGGGTATTGACAGCGGAGACCACGGCCAGGTTCCTGCCTGCGCCAGAGAAGGAGAGTGATGAACCTGGATTGAAACCAAACCACCCGAAAAATAAAATGATCGTGCCCAAGATCCCCAGCGCAATGTTGTGACCCGGAATCGTGTTTGCTGAACCATCTTTATTAAATTTGCCCAGGCGGGGACCAATCACCATCGCACCGGTCAAACCAACCAAACCACCGATGGTGTGCACGCAGCCGGAGCCGGCAAAATCAACCGCGCCATTTCCCAACCCAAGGGTACGCCCCAGGTTGGCCAGCCAGCCACCACCCCAGACCCATCCGGCTGCCACCGGGTAGATAAACATACTCACCCACAAGCTCATGATGATAAATCCGACAAATTTCAGACGTTCAGCCATTGAGCCGGTGGGAATTGTGGCAGCGGTATCCATGAAGACCATTTGAAAAACAAAAAAAGCCAAAATTCCAGAACTTGCGCCCAACCCTTTAAGCATCCAGCCACTAAGCCCTGCGATATTTTGCCCGCCTAGTAATAAAGGGTGAGATAACGCATTTGCCGTCCAGGAACTTAACGTTGTGGGGGCAAATGACCACTCCGTTGAAAACCCGGTTGCCGGATAAGAATAATTGATCCCTCCAAATTGTAAGGCAAATCCGGTCAGCCAGTATCCTACTGCGCCCGCACAGAACACCATCAGGTTCATCAACATTGTGTGTACGACGTTTCTTTTGCGTGTGAACCCTGTTTCTACTAATGCAAAACCTGCCTGCATAAAGAACACCAAGAACCCAGCCAGTAAAGTCCACAAGGTATTTAGATCGGTGGTGACATCGATAATTGATTGATCCATGTTTCCACCATCTTCTGCGTGAACCGGGGATACATAAAACATGCTCAAGAACAAAAGTACCGGTATTATTTTTAATAACTTTTTGATTATGTGTTTCATAATTTCTCCTTGAAAAAAATGAGTGCTTTCGATGAAAACCGCCGAACCCGACGAAAGATGTTTTTCATTCTAAAGAAAACCATTCTGAGTTGTAACTACCCAAAAGGGTAATTTTTGTTATTTGGTTTTCGAAAAGCTTGGTGCCAGCTTCAACTCATCTCTAGCATGAAAATTGCACCTATATTCTTTTGATATTATTCGCCTCCAGCCAAAAAGGGGTAACCATGGAACTTTCAACTTCAAGCGATACCGAATTCAACAAGGTTGATTACAAGAACGTGGAGATTAAAGAATCTCGCGTCCAGATGAAAGAATTTACCAGTTGCACTTTTGTGAAATGCAATTTCAACGGTACTTACTTTCAACGCTGCCGGTTCCGCGATTGCACTTTTGTGGCTTGTGATCTGAGCCTGATCAATGTAAAAGACAGCACTTTTTTGAACACACGCTTTGCCGAATCCAAACTGATCGGCATCAACTGGACCCAATCAGAATGGGCGGCCGGAAGCTTACTCGCCAAGCCGGTTGATTTTCAGAATTGTGTGCTTAACTTTTCTTCTTTCATGGGATTGAACCTGACCAAGGTCATCATGGTGAACTGTGTTGCCCACGAGGTCAGTTTTGAAGATGCCAACCTGACGTATGCTGATCTTTCGGGTACTGATTTTGAGAACAGTCGGTTTGCGAATACCAATCTCACCGGCGCGGATTTCAGTACAGCCACGAATTACATGATCTCACCGGCCTTGAATACTTTGAAGAAAACCAAATTCTCCCTGCCAGAGGCCATGTCTTTGCTCCGCAACCTGGATATCATT
Source organism: uncultured Anaerolinea sp. (assembly GCA_964599995.1). Taxonomy (GTDB): domain Bacteria; phylum Chloroflexota; class Anaerolineae; order Anaerolineales; family Anaerolineaceae; genus UBA6107. Next base: position 4,573 of record CAZRHZ010000018.1, read on the forward strand.
CTGGATGAATCTCATTAACCCGCTTAATAAAATCCATGCCTCTCGTTGATCCTCTCTCGATCAAGTCAGTACTTGTCTCGCACGCCAGACGATATCCATTGTTGAGAGAGCAGGATCTGTATAAACTACTGGTTCAAGCCGCGCTGGGGAATGAACATGCCAGCGCTGACGCTGAGCAAGCGCGTAAGTGGTTCGACCGGGAAATTCGCGAGATGGGGGAGGGCCCTCTGGAACCTCTTTTTGAGGCGATCGATCTGGAAGGGAAAATCCTCAGGGTACACCTGCGTCCGCTGGCAAGGTCGGCGTTTGACCCCGCGATGGTACTTGACGCTTTCCTGGCTTCTGGCAAGTCTTTTCAAGGTTCCACCGAGCGATTGGAAAATTATCTGCAAACCGCGCTCTCCGTTTCATCGCAAAACACATTCTCCTTCTCAGAGAAACAATTGGAAGAGTATCTTGATTTAATGAGATCGCAAGGTTTTCCTGCGGTGCATCATTCGAAGGAATATCGATCTGCATATCGTCCGGCGTATCGGGTGGTGGCAAGAGCCGCCCTGCCTGACATGTTTATGAAAATATGATCATTACTCTTAATCAAGATAGATCGTAAATTGCCTATAATGAAAACAGGATCCAATATTGGTGATCAGGAGAGAAAAATGGCAAAACTCGAAAAGATTTTATCCCTTTCAAATGGAAGCATCCAATTCTGGCTGCGCACGGTGGAGGAGCAGGACCTGCTGAACGGCTTGATCGGAGTGAGCTCAGAGGTGCGGCAAAGGGTTTTGGAAAATTTGTCACCGCGCGCAAAATTTTCCGCCAAGGAGTACCTCGAAAGTCACGCCGACCTAGACCCAAATATTATCGAAGCCAGCCTGACCCGTCTGGATAATGCCTTGATCATGATCAGGTGATTTTCTCGATCACGATGCCTGTGTATTTTTCTGCAGCAAAATCGATCCTCCGGTGGCATTGTATGTGAGGGTCTTTCATTTATAATCATTGTTGATCTCATTTCAACTCGCATCATTCCAGATCGTATTGATTTGTAACAACATATAATGCACGAGCCAGATCTTCAATATCTTAAAGGATTGGGGAGTCAAAATATTTTTTGACCTCGATAAAATGGGAGGATCGGGTAAACAACCAGAGAGAGTTTTGGCTGACCATAGATTGGCTGAACATGATTAAGGTGAGAGGGTCTGATGTATAAAGTTTTGCTGGTGGATGACAACCCAAATGTATTGTTTTCGATCAAACGCGCCTTAAGTTCAGGCAACAACCAATGGACAATATTAACTGCAGAAAGCGGAAAAATCGCAGCGGAGGTACTGGGCCGTGAGGCGATTGATATTATCCTGTGCGACCTGGCCATGCCCGAAATGAACGGGGTCGAGCTATTGACCCTGGCCGCCAAACTATCTCCCTCGACCCTGAGGATCGCGCTGACAGGCGCTACTGACCAGGCCCTTAACCAACAAGCCACCAAAGTGGCGCACCAGTTCATCTCCAAGCCGATCAACCCGCAGGAAATGACGCGCATCATCAGCCAGATCATCGGCGTCGGCAACCTGGTGATCAACCCGTATGTCAAGGCGCAGATCGCCAAGATCGCCAACCTTCCGAGCCAACCCAGTCTTTACACCCAACTGATCGCCGAGCTGAACAAACCCGATTTTGATCTGGAACGCGTTTCGCTCGTGATCTCTCAGGATATCAGCATGACCGCCAAGATCCTGCAGTTGGTGAATTCGGCGTATTTTGGGCTGGCCAGGGAAGTCACCGAAGTCTCTCAGGCAGTTTTCTTCCTGGGTATGGAGACCATCCGCGACCTGGCTTTTTCGATCCATCTTTTCTCGCAGTTCGATCACGATCTGATCGAGAAGGCAGGCCTCGAAAACCTGTGGGATCATTCGCTCAGGGTGGCCACCTGTTCGCGCATGATCGTCTCCACCATGACGAGAGACAAGAAGCAAATCGCCTCAGGTTTCACCGCGGGCATGCTGCATGACATCGGAAAACTGATCTTGGGCACGACTGCCCCGGATTTGTACAAGTCGCTGTACCGTTTGGGTGTGACCAATCCGGTGCAGGTGCTGCCGCACGAGAAAAAGGAATTTGGCGCGACGCACGCCGAGATCGGTGCCTATCTGCTTGGGATCTGGGGGCTGCCAAGAGAGATCATTGACACGGTTCTCTACCATCATTATGCCGAACGCCTCAATTTCGCGGCTTTTTCAACCGCCATCGCGGTATGGTATGCCAACGGGTTTGTGGACGCGTTTTCGAACGCCAAAAAGGCGGATGGTTTCACGATCCCACCTGAATTGCAGAGGCATAACCTGTTGAGAGAGTATTCCGAGACCTGGAAAAATAGCTGCCTGCAGGTGTTGACCCAATAAGGGTTTACTCCACCACTCCCATGCCGGCCAGCGCGCCGGAACTGAACGCGAACTGCAGGTTATAGCCGCCGCACGGACCGACCACGTCGAGCACTTCGCCGGCCAGGCTCAAGCCGGGCACCAGGCGTGAACGCATGTTCAGCGGGTCGACCTCGCTGACAGGAACGCCTCCCGCGCTAACCTGGCAGTATTCAAACCCACGCACCCCCGTCACCTTGAAGGGCAGGGTAGTAGCGACCCTGAAGAGCTTGTCGATCTGGTCGCGGTTAAGCTGATTGACGAGCACGCCCTGTGCCAACCCGGCTCTGGAAAGCAGGAGGGGCGGCAGCTTGGGCGGCAGCACCGATCCGAGCAGGGTGCGCAGCGGGGTGAGGGTGGCTCGTTTTCGTTCGACCAGATCGCGCAGGGCAGGTTCACTTGAAAACAGGGGATTCAGCACCAGCTCCAGTTTGGCGCCGGGCCGGGTCGAGATGTGGTGGCTGAGATCCATCACGGCGGGGCCGTTGAGGCCCCATTCGGTGAAGATCAGGTTGCCGGTGGTTTCAGCCAGCAGGGTGGAGCCCTCGAAAAGCGAGGCGCGCGCGTCAAGGCGCAGACCGCTCAATTTGCGCCACGGCTGCATGTCGCAGGTGACGGGCGCAAGGGCGGGGGTGAGGGGAGTGATGCTGTGGCCGAGGGTTTTCAGGGAGGGGAAGAGCTCGCCGCGCGAACCGAGGGTCGGGTAAGCCTTGCCGCCCGCCGCGATGATCAGCTGGCGGGTCTCAAGCGTAACGCCGGAGGTAAGGGTGAGTTTGAACTTATCGCGCTCTTTGCGTATAGATATTACTTTCTGGTTGAGCACCAGTTCCACGCCGGCCAACTGCAGGGCATTGGCGAAGGCCTCCACCACGGTCTGCGCGGATTCAGAGATCGGGTAGCACCAGCCGTCTGTGGTGGAGTAGGTGAGCACGCCAATCTCATTGAGGAAGTCGAGCAGCTCCGGGTAGCCAAAGCGCGCGAGCAGGGCGCTCATCCATTGGGGGTCGGCACAGGTGTAGCGCTCGGCCTCGACGCTGCGGTTGGTCAGGTTGGCCCGTCCGCTGCCGGTGACGGTGAGCTTGCGGCCGACCTGCGGGTTGGCGTCGATCAGCCGCACCTGCGCACCCGCGCGGGCGGCGAAAAGCGCGGCGGTCATGCCGGCGGGACCTGCCCCGACACATGTAACATGTACGGGGCCTGCCCCGATGATGGTGAGGGGTGTGTGCATAGGTTGATTGTAATGGAAAATCATAAAACCAATTAACCACAAAAAAAACAATCTCTCGCAGAGATTATTCGGAATGGATATTTTAAAAAACCAATTAACCACGAAAAACGCGAAACACACGAAAAATTCAATAATGCGAGGGCGACCGCGAGGGTCGCCCGTACCAGAGATGAAAAGGAGAAAAGGGATGATGCGAAGGTGGGGATTCAAGGCAAGTTTCGGGAGTCTTGAATCAGACTCCCGAAACTATTGAGCTATGTGTGCTCAATCTAGCAAAGCATGACTTAACGAAGAGACACCTCCGATGGATTGGAGGTGTCTCAGTGTTTATGAGGTTAACTATGCCAAGTCGAGGCCGTCGCTGTCTTTCAGGTTGCGAGTGGCGATGAGGATCAGGTCGACCAGCCACCAGATGCCAAACCCGCCGCCGGTGAATAGTTTCAGCAAGCCCAGGCCGGTGTAACCAAGATAAAAACGATCGACGCCCAGTCCGCCAAGGAAGATGGAAAGGATCAGCGCGGTGGTATAACTTCGAGTGCTCATGAATTTCTCCTTATCTAAATAATAATATGAGGAAAATTCCTCTTCACTTTACTCATTATATAGCGAGAGGATTTGATTTGTGTCAGTGAGATTGGGTTGCAAACCTTACAAATTAGTGGATACAGTGCTTCGCAATCGTAGTATTCTATGTATGGAGGAAAAATGATCAACGTTTATCTAAATTATTCGAACTCCATCGCCACCATCCATCAGATCAACACCTGTCCGCGCATCCACGCGCATCATTCGCCCAATCAAAGGATCCTCAAGCTCAATCTCAACACTATTCAACCCGTCCTGAAGGATTTTGTGGAAGGGAAGTTCGTCTTCAAGGCCGAGGCGGAATATAACGACGTCTGGCTGGAGATCGATTTCGGCGAGCTGGCCTTTGAGATTGCGGTGGTCAAGTACATCATCTACCTGTTGGGAAAGCGCTACGAACCCTTCGACGACCTGAACCCTGAACTGCACTGTTAGGCTGGTTTACGCGATCAAAATCCTCCCAGGAAATCATAATCGATCCGTTTTTGGAGGGTGCTGATCTGAGAAGAAACCTCTCGCAACCTTATCTGTTGTACCTCACTGAGCTTGAGGGAATGGGTTTGGTCTGCGGCAGTCTCTCCGGTTTCGAGAAGGGTGATCTGGTTCTTTAATCTCATCAGCATGACGAACTCATAAGAAGCGGCCAGGTCGTCGCGGGTGGTGGCTGGCAGGATGCCCCGATCCACCAAACCCTCCAGGCGTTCGAGGGTATGGGTTTGAGGGAGGTTGTGTTTAATGGCATACAAGCGGGTAATACTGACGATCGGCATTACGATGTCTTTCAGGTTGGTTTCGTTTTCTGCGATTTCGCTGCCACTCAGGCTCTGGAACAAACCGCCAATACCACGTAATGGCGGTTTATATTTTTGTGTGTGTTTAGCAAAGAGATAGAAGAAATCATTACGGTTCTGTAATGAAAGGCTCACATGATTTCGCAAATCCTGGACTAAATTTGCGTCTCCGAAAACCAACCTGAAGTCGAAAAAGATGGAAAGTTCAAGTAACTCCCGGGGTTCCGGAAGGTTGACCCGCCGGTTGAATTCTTTTTTCCACTTTTCCAATGATTTGCACCAGGCGGATTGATTGGCCATCACTTGCCCGTCACAGAATTTGTAACCCAAAGCGTCCAGACCGGAACAAACTCTTGTTCCAAGTTCCAAAAAATAGGTGGAAAAATCCTGATTGGAAGAATAGATGATGCCGTTATCCTGATCGGTGATGAGGGTGGGTTCCTGCCGTCCCTGGCTGCCCATGGCAACCCAGGCAAAAGGAGCGGGAGGGGGGCCCATTTCTTCTATGGCCAATTGAATCAACCTTTCGGTCGAGGTGTCGTGGATATTAGAGAGAATATTGGTCACATGTTTGATGTTCCGGCTGCTTTCGAGAAGGGACTTGATCACCTCGTTTTTTCGTCGGTGGGTATTGATCAGGTCTTGCAGTGTGGCCGATTGAGAAATCTCCCGCAGGAGGACGTAAGCACCGTAACGCGGGAATTGGGTGAGCATTTTTGTGTCGACCAGATTGACGATTTGTCCATGATTGTCTTCAACCGCTAAATAGCGAACGCCGAATTCTTCCATTTTGATCATGGCTTCATAGATCATGGCGCTTTCTTTGATCTTGATGACCGGAGAGGTCATGTGCAAGTACGCCGGTTGTTGAGCATCGAGATTTTTGGCCAAGACGCGCGCTCTAAGGTCATGATCGGTAATAATACCGACGACGGTGTTGTCATCAGCAGAAATAAGGGCGGCGGAGGTATGCTGGTCAGTAATATTTTTGGCTACTTGTGAAAGGGAAGTATGCAGATCGCATATGGTGACGGAGCGCTTAAATTTGGAAAGTGGTTCGTGGAAGAAAAGTAACGAAGACTGGAGTTTTTCGATCAGGGCTTCACGTTCAGCGGTTAGATTGTGGATATGGGTGATATCTTCAAGGGTTCCAACGATGAAGGTCGGTTCATTGAACTGGTCTTTGGCTATCTTCGCAGATAATGAAAGGATTATGCTCTGTTGGTTATCAGAACGAAGATGCAATAATTGTTTCGAACCTTGTTCTTGCCTTTGCAGGTCCTTGATGAATTGATCGTAATCGCGCGAGTCATTAAAGAGATCAGCCAGGGCGGGTTGTGAGCCTTCCTCTTTTAAATGGGCAGGCAAAAGCCTGGCGCAAGCAGGATTCAGGTTGATAAAGACCCCACGGCGAACCAGTTTAGCTTTGAAAATTCCCAATTCAAGATGGTTGGCGGCATCTCCCAGGTCATCATCCATCCTTGCGCCGTGCTGTTGAGTCACTTGCCTGGCTAAAAGAATAAAACCATTCTGGTTGGCGTATTGAATGGAATTTAAGAGAAGGATGCACTCCACTGGATGTCCGCTGTCGTGCTGAAGAATACCATCCAATGTGGACACTGCAGCAGGTTGGGATGGATTCAGTTGATCAATGGTTTGCCACAAAGAATCATTCTCTGCACGTCTGGGCAGCACGTCTTCCAAAGTCAAGAACGGCAGTTGATCTTGAGAATAACCGATCAGATTGATCATGGTGGTGTTGGCATAATAACAGCGGTTTTCCAGCACCAATAAAGTACCTTCGGTCATGGTTTCGATGACCGCGTGGTACCTTTCAGTGGACTCTTTGAAATTCTCAAGAGCTTCTTGCCGATTTTTCTCTATTTGCAAAGATTGTTGAAGGACGAATAGGAGAAGGAGAATGATCAGAGCAGAAACAACCAGCGAAGTGGCGGTGATGTTCCGTTCAATTTTTGCGATTTCAGCATTGACGTCATCAATGTAGATGCCCGTTCCGATGATCCACCCCCACGGCTCAAACAGTTTTACAAAAGATTCCTTTGGTTCAAGGCGGTCAGGATCGTCTTTCCATTGCCAGACGTACTCGATATATCCTTCGCCTTGCTGCTGAACCAGATTTGAGAATTCCACAAAGATACGCACCCCACGGGCGTCTTTAAAATCGGTCAGATCCTGACCATTGAGGTCCGGACGGTACGGATGAACGATCATGGCGGGGGAGGTATCTTGAATCCAGAAATAATCCTTGGCTTCAACACCATAGCGAAGGGCTTGAACCCGATCAATGGCCAAAGATTGGGCTTGCTGGCGGGTTAAGGCACCTGAGAGTTCCTCTTGATGGTAGGAGGTCAGAATGCTCAAAGCTGAATTGGTTAACTCTCTGATCAGTTCCCTTTTCCGTTCAAGCAGGGTGTTCTCAAAAGAGGGAAGCACAAAAACCCAAATGGCGGCCAGAAATAGAGTTATGGCGATGAAAGTGGGCAGGAAGATGCGAAGGGTATAGGCTCGTTTGCGAAAATGGTGATGGGGTTCAGCTTTTTCATTCGAAGTGGTATGTGGAGTTGTTACTTTCCTGTTTTTAGGGTTGGCTTTTTCAAAAAAACCCGGGCTGGAAAAAAGGCGTGTGCGAAATGCTGACCAATCTGTGTTTCTCATCTCAATCGCAGGGGGTTGAGTTCTATCGTGCAGGTCGGTGCCTGCGCAGATCAGTAACTGAAGGTCGTTTGCCAGTGAGCAAAGTTGTCGTTCTTGATCTGTAGTGTGCGTGGCATAAACCGCTTCGATGCCATCCAGCCCCAGGCCTCTTAAGGTTTTGGCGATCTGCGAAATTTTCGCAGGGTCTTTGGACAGGGTCATGGGATGGGCGAGAAACACGCATCCGCCCGCCTGATGGATCAACCTGATCCCTTGTGCGGTATCCAATCTTCCATCAGGAATGGATTTTTGCTGATTGATTTTTTCAGGATCGAGGTGAGATGAACTTCTCTTGCGAAGAGAAGAGGCGATGCTCATTGTTTCAGAGGGGTTGTATTGGCGTAGAGAAAGCAGGGTGTTGTTGAGTTCAACGTCATCCACTTTGAAACCATAGCCAAGCAGATGAACTTCCATTCCATTGAAAAAGGTGGTCAATTCAAGACCAGGGATAAAATTCACCCCGAAATTTTTAAGTGCAATCTGAAAACGCTGTTGACCTTCTATTGTATTGTGGTCGGTCAAGGCGGCATAACGAACCCCATTGGCTGCCAATAACTCAGCCAACGCTTCTGGGGTGAGCTCTCCGTCACTGAAAACCGAATGACAATGCAAATTAACCGGCAAGGTTGTTGTCATAGAAATAGTTTACATGATTTCCTGGCGAAAGTTGATCGCCAAAAACCGGGTGCTCAGAATTTGAGCACCCGGCGAGAGAGGTGGAATTAAACCAGTTCTTTTTTCTTGGGTGTGAGAAGTGAAACCACAACCAGGGTAATGAAACTCAACGGAATTGAGACGATGCCCGGGTTGTTGAGCGGGACTGGTGCATCCAAGGGATTCAACCCGTAAAGTGTGTATAGTTCGGGCGAAAGTGCGATGAGGATCAAGGAAGATAAGATACCCACCGCGATCGAGGCTGTAATGCCCTTGGCGGTAGTTCTCTTCCAGAAGAGAAGCATGATGATGGCCGGTAAGTTGGCAGAGGCCGCCACAGCGAAAGCCAATCCAACCAGGAACGACACGTTAATGCCTTTGAAAAGGATTCCCAGAATGATTGCAATTCCGCCGATCACGAAAGCAGAGATCTTTCCGGCGCGCACTTTTTGCTGATCGGTCATCTTGATTTTAAGGAAGCGATCGAAAAAGTCATGAGCCACGGCACCAGAAGCAGCGACGATCAAACCACTGACGGTTCCCAAAACAGTGGCAAAAGCGATCGCTGAAATGATGGCGAATAAGATCTCACTAAACGATTGTGCCAACAGCGGGGCAGACATGTTGCTATCTTCCGGATTGATGCTGCCATTGATGGCTGCTCCTAGTCCCATAAAAAGGGTGAGGATGTAGAAAAAGCCGATGGCGGCAATGGCGATGATCGTGGATTTTCTCGCACTGGCTGCGTTGGGAACTGTGTAGTACCGGATCAAAATATGCGGAAGAGCGGCTGTTCCAAGGAAGAGGGCGAGCATCAAAGAGAGAAAATCGAGTTTCTCAAGAATAGTTCCTTCCACCTTAAACTTCAGTCCAGGCCGCAGGAATTGGTCACCGGTGACGAATTTGGGGTAGTAGATGGTAACTTTTTGATTGGCGCTGTCAGTGAAACTGGTCGACTTCCAGGTTCTAAAAAGCGTTTCTGGATCGCTTAATTTGGCCAGGAAGGTGAAAACGCTCAAATTTCCTTCTTCGACATTCCCTTCACCGTCAATCCGTTCAAGGTTGCCGACCAATCTCAATTTGTTGGACTCTGATTGAGGAGCGCCATTGATCCATTTTCCGGTGGTTTTAATCACCGTGCTTTGGGTTTCTGACAACAGCAGGCCAGTTTCATCTTCGGTGAGGTACCACCAGGTTTCGAGGCCCTCTTTTTCCAGCTTCACAAAGTGCAGGCCACCTTTTATCTCTTGGGTTTCAAGTAGGGTATATTGCGGATCGTCGATTACGATTTGTTCGCCAACCATTTGGGCAGAAAGGGTGGCGTAGTGGTAAAACTCGATCTTGCCGCCTTGGTCGGGTTGTGTTGAAACACCTCGAACTAATAAAACAACGACCAGAATGGTGGAAAAAATGATTAATAAGGTCCCTTTTATGAATTGGACATAAGTGGTTGAAGCCATGCCAGCGGTTGCCACGATGGTAATGACAATGGCACCGACCATGATCACGCCCCAGGCATGGGGTAGACCCAGCAGTGGTTGAACCAACACACCAGCCCCCACCATTTGCGGGATGAGATAACAAATGGATACAACCAGTGTACTGATGGCTGCGGCTAACTTGATGCCGCGCGAGTTATAGTTGGAGTCCACAGCGTCTGTGAAAGTGTATTTTCCAAGGCGTTTAAGGGGTTCAGCAACCACAAACAGCGCCACAATCCAGCCGGCCAGATAGCCGATGGAGTAAAGGAAACCATCAAAGCCCAGGGTGGCGATCATGCCGCAGATTCCAAGGAAGGAAGCGGCAGACAGGTAGTCTCCAGCAAAAGCGATGCCATTTACACCCCAGTGGATTTTTCCACCCGCGGCGTAATATCCACTGGATGTTTTGGTTCGATTGCCCAGAAAAAGCGAAAGACCAATGACAAAGAACACAAAGACAAGGAAAATTGTAATGGCCATTGCTTATTCCTCCCCGATGCCGGCTTCTTGCTTTTTATAAAAAGCTTCTTTTTTTCGGCACAAGGCATCATATATCAAGGCCTCCAAAAGGGCGATGATGATTAATGCGAAACCGAAAACAGTGGCAAGGTTTAATCCAGCCCAAACAATCATTCCCATAGATTTCGGAGAGATCAGGTTGATGGCGACAAATCCTGCATAAAAGAGCAGGTAGATTAAAAACATGCGAACCCCCAGTTTGACCTTGTAAGGACCTGAAGGATCTTTTGCTGCGGGTGTGGCTGGTTCGTGTAACATTGGGCAACTCCTGTTAGATAAATTCTGAAATAATTTGTCCAAAGTGCATGTCAGTCAACGCTCGCGATTACCTCCTTTTCCAGATGATAGCCATTGGAAAAACAATAGATTAAGAATACATGATTATCTGTAGATGTAAACACCGAATTTGATAAAAAGAATTATTTATCAAGGCTGTTTATTTCGGGATTGGCATGAACAGAAATGAGATGGACCAATTAGTCACGAAAAATTGACTACGAAAAATTGACTATTGACAACGCGCGCGAAAGTTCCTATAATCTCAATTGAAACGGTTCAATTTTTATGACAACGATACGCGATATTGCCAAAGCAGTGGGTGTTTCCGTGGGGACGGTCTCTAACTATTTAAACGACCCGCAGTTGGTGGCAGAGGAAACGCGCGAAAGGATCCACGCCAAGATCCAGGAACTCGATTTTCACCCCAGCGCCGCGGCGCGCAGCCTGAAAACGCGCCAGACCCAGCGCATTGGCCTGGTCCCGATCATTTCACCTGAATATTACCGCAGCACGGACCCTGGCGACAACGCCTTTCTGGAGCTGCTGGCCGGCATCAACTCGATCGCGGCGGAAAATCATTACGCCATTTTGATCACCGCGGCACCGAATTACGCCCAGGAGCTAAAAACCTACGAACGGTTGATCGGCGAAAACCAGGTGGACGGCCTGATCCTGATGGGCATCCGCTCACAGGATGAGCGCATCCAGTTCCTGACCCAAAAGAAATTCCCCTTTGTGGCTTACGGCCGCTCGGATGTGCAAGTCGAATATCCCTATGTGGACGTGGACGGCGCGGCTGGGGTTGAGATGGCCATCCGCTATCTGCACGAACAAGGGCACGAACGCATCGCCACCATCACGCCCCCCAACGGATTGATGTGCACCAAACAGCGTTGGGAGGGCTACACCCGCGGCATGGCCGAGTGCGGGCTTTCGATCAACATGGATTACGTGATCGAGGGCGATTTCAACCAGCGGGCGGGGCAGATGTCTGCCCACTTACTCTTGGATCTTCCGGAACCTCCCACTGCGATCATCACAGCAAACGACATCTGCGCTTTTGGCGCCATGCGAGCATTGCAATCGCGCGGGCAGCAGGTAGGGAAAGACGTTTCCGTTATCGGGTTCGACGACATCATCCTGGCAGACCACTGGCAGCCTTCACTGACGACCATCGCACAACCCTTCCGGAAGATCGGTTTTGCCTTGATGCAAGCGCTGTTTAGCGTGATCACTGGCGGGAACAGCCTGCCACAGACCATGGTGGAACCGAAACTTGTCATCCGGCAATCTTCCGGAAAGAACACTCATCTCTAAAAAATTTTCTGCGCGCATTGAAACGTTTCAAGTTTTGACTATTGAAAAGAAAGGCTGTAAAGGATAAAAAGGAGGCAACGAAAAAAATCACACTTTGTTTTTTGTTCTAAACATAAAGGCTAGCTTGATCATCAAGAAAACATTAGATCTCAAAAATACAAAGGAGAGTAGAAGATGAAACATCGTTTGTCATTGATCACCCTGTCTGTTTTGATCGTTTTGAGCCTGCTCTTGGGAGCCTGCACCAAAGCCGCCCCCAGCGAGGCTCCTGTCATCACCGAAGCCCCCGCCGGCACTGAAGCTCCCGCCGCGACCGAGGCTGCTGCTGAACCTGTGACCATCACGTTCTGGCACGGATATAACGCAGATACTGAGACGCCCTTCCTCGAGAACACAATCATTCCAGCCTTTGAAGCCGCTAATCCCGGCATCAACGTCGAAGCTGTCTCAATCCCATATGATCAATACCACCAAAAACTAATCACCTCAATGGCTGGCGGCACCGCTCCGGATGTCGCTCGTTTGGACATCATTTGGGTACCTGAATTTGCCGGCATGGGTGCATTGGCCAACCTGGGCGAGACCATGTCCGATTTTGCCACTGTGAAAGATTCTGTTTTCCCCGGCCCTCTTTCAACCAATTACTATAAAGGTGGTTATTACGGTCTTCCGCTCGATACCAACACCCGTGTGCTTGTTTACAATAAAGCCATGTTCGCGGAAGCTGGCATCGCAGAAGTTCCCGTCAGCATTGATGATTTCAAAGCAGCTTGTGAAAAAATCAAAGCTCTTGGCGAAGACAAGTATTGCTTTGCCGATGGTGGTACTTATGCGTGGGCAATCGATCCCTGGCTTTGGAGTTTTGGCGGAGATATGACCGACGCCGAGTACACTGTCAGCAGCGGTTATTACAACAATGCTGATTCGGTAGCTGCATACCAATTCTTGAAAGACATGGTTGATGGCGGTTACTTCCACCCTGGAATTTTGGGTGGTGGCGTTGACACCTGGGGTGGCCTTGGTCAGGGCAGCATTGCCATGATCGCTGAAGGTCCCTGGTTCCCCAGTTCTTTCGGCAGCCAGTTCCCGGATGTTGAATACGGGATGACCCTGATGCCGGCTGGTAAAGGTGGTTCGGTTTCTGTGGTAGGTGGCGAAGACATCGTCATGTTCCAACAGTCGGAGAACAAGGAAGCCGCGGCGAAATTCATCAGCTTCATGCTCTCATTGGATACCCAGTTGCAAATGGCCACTGTCGGTCAGATGCCCGTACTTAAGGCATCCACCGAAGCTGAGAACTTATCGCAAATGCCTGAATACTTCGGCATTTTCCTGCAGCAGCTCAATACCTCCAAGGCTCGTATTCCGGTAGCCAATTGGTCAAAGATCGAAACCATCATGACCGATACTGGCACAGGTATCCTGAACGGGACAACCACGGTTCAAGAAGGTTTGGATGCAGCGGTGACCCAGATCGATCCCCTGATGGGAAACTAACGCCTTAGAACCAACTTTTTTACGCTGAAACTTTGGGCACGGCGGATCATCTGCCTACTCGACATTTGGTCCGTCGTGCCACCAAAAAGCAGGATAATCAAAAGAGATTTGGAATTCCGTTTTGTAGTTCAGGAGTATTTTGAAAATGTCACTGAGTACTCAAAAAAAGATCATTCCTTATATTTTCATCCTTCCAGCATTCATTCTTTTTTGTGTTTTCATGGTCTTTCCACTGCTCAAAGGATTTCAAATCAGTTTTTACAATTGGTCTGTGATGCCCAATACACCGAGCACCTTTGTCGGGCTGGATAATTACTTGCGAGTATTCCAAGATAAGAACGCCGGGGTGGCTTTCAAAAATACGCTGTTGTATGTTTTTGTGACCGTACCTGGTCAAATAATCTTTGCAATGCTAATCTCGTTGATGATCCATAACGTGACCAAAGGGAAAATCTTCTTCCGTACGATCTACTACATTCCTGTGGTTACTTCTTGGGTGATCGTTTCATTGTTGTTCAGGTATTTGTTCCAAAGCCCACAAGGTGTGATCAATTATTTTTTGGTGGATGTGCTTCACATCACAGACAAGGCTGTACCCTTCTTGCAGAATGCCACCACTGCCATGATCCCTATTTTGAGCCTGGGGATATGGAAGGGTCTGGGGTGGTCGATCATCATTTATCTGGCAGCATTGAGTACGATCCCGAAAGAAGTTATCGAAGCATCCGCCATTGATGGTGCAAATTCGTGGCAGACCTTCTGGTCAATCACATTGCCGCTGATCAGCCCCACCGTGGTCTTTACGCTGGTGATGTTGTTGATCGGTGGTTTCAATGTGTTCATATCGGTCTACCTGATCACCAACGGTGGCCCCATGCAACAAACCGAAGTCTATTTGAGTTATCTGTACCACCAGACGTTTACCTATCTCGATTTCGGCTATGGTGGAGCGCTTTCCTTCCTGCTGGCGTTTTTTATTGTCACAGTCAGTGGTCTTCAGCTCAAATTCCTGCGCCGACCACAAGAATTGATGTAAAGAGGCAGATATGCACTCACTGAAAAAAATCTTACGGAAATCTCCGCTTTACCTGGTGCTGATGATCGGTGGGGTAATCATGGTACTCCCATTCCTTTACATGATCTCATCGGCGATGACACCCAATTTGTTTGTCATCCAGTATCCGCCGGTATTGATCCCCGAAAATGCTTCTTTCGACAATTTTGTCAAAGCATGGCAGGCAAACAATTTTCAGGTTTATTTCTTAAACAGTGCTTTAGTTTCGATCTGCGCATCGATCTTGACTCTTCTGTTTTCTTCAATGGCGGCCTATGCTTTCGCCCGGTTTAATTTCAAAGGGAAAGAGCTGATCTTCTTCATACTTCTGATCGTCATGATGGTGCCGGGTACCATTCTGATCATTCCCCAGTTTTTGTTAATGAAATTCCTTGGGTTACGGAACAGTTTGATTGGGTTGATCCTGATCTACACTTCCACCAACACTTCGATGAGCATTTTCCTGTTGCGCGGATTTTTCGAACAACTTCCGCGTGAACTGGAGGAGGCCGCACTTCTAGATGGCGCGAATTACTTCACGATCTTTTCGAAGGTCATGTTGCCACTTTCAGTGCCTGGAATTGCCACAGTTGCCATTTTTTCCTTCATGGGTTTCTGGGATGAGTTCATCATGGCCTTAACCTTTATTGACGATCCTGCCAAGCGCACGCTGCCCATTGCCATCGCCCTTTTCCAGGGGCAGCATGGAACTCAATGGGGATTGGTTTTTGCCGCTTCATTAATCGCACTTGTACCTATCTTTATCATATTCTTCAGCCTTCAGAAATATTTCGTCGGAGGACTTACCACAGGTGCCGTCAAAGGATAATTGATGCATCACAAGTGTTTAAGCATATCTGAAGTCTGAAAGAAATAGCGTAACCAATATTTTTGTTTCATCGAGAGAACTATGCATCACAAAGTTGCCATAAAAAACTTATCCGTAAACCGGTCATATTATCGACCAGGTGAAGAAGTAAAGATCCATGTGGTTGTCGAAACCGAAAAACCACTGAAGGATGAACTTTTTTTAGTCCTCGATATTTACTCTCTCATGTCGATCGTCTACCGTGAAACACAAAAGCTTGAACCTGGCAAAACACAACAAACGTTCGAATTCTCTTATGTCCCATTTCGAGAGACGCCACGTGGGTATGGTGTGGATCTTATATTGGAAACCATCAGCGGCGAACCTCTTGCAGTCGAGTCCACTGCGTTCGATGTGCTTGACAACTGGACTCAAAATCCGCGCTATGGTTTCTTAACCGATTTCTCTCCTACCCGCGAAGATCACCACGAAACTTTGGCATTATTAAGTCATTTTCACATCAACGGTTTGCAATTCTATGATTGGATGTACCGACATGAGCAATTTCTGACGGAACAGGATCCCTACTGCGACCTGTGGTCATCCAAACCGAAATCCATTACCACCATTCAGAAATTAATTGAGATTGCCCATCAATATAGCGTTGCAGCCATGCCCTACACTGCGGTTTATGGCTGCTCGAGGGATTTTGCCTTGCAGCATCCTGAGATGGCGTTGTATCTTGAAGACGGAAAAATGCACGAATTCGGCGGCGATAAGATGATGATCATGGACCCTCGCCCAGAGTCATCTTGGGTGGCTCATCTACAGGCACAGTTCAGAGAAGTCCTTGACAACACTGAATTTGATGGCATCCACATTGATCAGTACGGCGAACCCAAGTACGGTTTTGATCAGGAGGGTCATCGATTTGATCTGGCTGGCCCAATGGTTGATTTTGTCAATAAGACCAAATCCCTGACTGATAAATATTCACCGAAGAATGCGACTGTATTCAATCTTGTCAATAACTGGCCAGTAGAAGATATTGCTCCCTCAAATGAAGATTTTATGTACATAGAAGTATGGGAGCCGCATGTCCGGTTTGCTGATCTGCATTCATTGATTGTCAACGCTCAAAAATTGAGTGGTGGAAAACCTGTTGTGCTGGCTTGTTACATCGACCCAAAATTTGAAAATACAGCAATTTTGAACGATGCGATCATTTTTGCGAGTGGTGGTGGACATATCGAACTGGGCGAAAAGGGAGGCATGCTTGCTGAAGCTTACTTCCCAAGTTATCAAATTATGTCGAACAAGTTATTGGTGACACTTCGCCATTATTATGATTTTTGTGTGCGTTATCAGGAAGTGATCGGTCCAAATTCAGTAGATGCCACCACGCTTGACAGGGTGATGATTGATATCCCAGGCGTCAATTCATCAACGGCTTTCTCAGAAAATTCCATCTGGCAGATGATTCGCAAAACACCCGGTCACACCGCGATTAACCTGGTCAATTTTTTGGGTATCAAGCAAATGGAATGGGCCAAGAATGTACAAAAGCCTACTCCGGTGAAAGGTTTTCAATTGACCGTGATGACTGACCCCAGTAAGGTATCCGCGGTTTGGTTTGTTACACCAGACGATCCCTACACCAGAAAATGGCTTGATTTCAAGAAGGGAACAGAGTCTATCACTATGACCGTACCTTCGCTGGATTATTGGAGCGTGGTGGTGATCGACTGGGTCAAGTGAATGATTTTAATCGAATAATTAAGCGGACTTTTATAAATCATTATAGATACTATATAGGAGCTCAAAATTGAAAGACCTTTATAAAAGAAGCATTGAAACCATAATTTCTAACCAATATGCCAGCGGAGCGTACATTGCCAGCCCGGCTTTTCCGACCTACCATTATTGCTGGCTGCGCGATGGCAGTTTTATCGCGTACGCCATGGACAGGGTTGGACAAACCGAAAGCGCTGCGGCTTTCTATCGCTGGGTGGGCAGCACGATCAACCGCTATGCGCATAAAGTGGACACCCTCGAAACTCAACTGAAAAATGGCAAAAAACCTGATCAAAAAGGCATCTTAAACACGCGCTTCACGCTCGAGGGATTCGAAGAAGAAACGGATAACGGCTGGGGTAATTTTCAAGTGGATGGCTACGGAAGCTGGCTATGGGGGCTGGCGGAACATGTGAAGATCTCAGGCGATTTTGCCCTTTTGGATGAGCTCACCGCGCCCATCAATACGAGCCTGCGCTATCTGAAATTGGTATGGCAACTGCCCAACTATGACTGCTGGGAGGAACATCCCGAGTATTTGCATCCTTACTCGCTGGCCACCAGCTATGGCGGTCTGGTCGCTGTGGCTGAACTGCAGAAACAGGGCGAGCTCAAGGGCTGCACTTTCAAGGCAGCGGAACTGGCTGAAGAGATCAAGGAATTCCTGGCACAGCACGCTGTTTTGAACGGAAAATTCGCCAAACATCTCTGGCCAGCCACGAATGAAAAACCCGCACGGCCGGTGGCCTGCAGCGGCGTGGACGCCAGCCTTTTGGGGTTGGCGATTCCCTACGGTGTCTTTGCGCTGGATGACAAGATCATCACCGCCACCATTCAAGCGATCGAGGAGGACCTGCACCTTCCCGACGGAGGAGTCTACAGATATAAGGAAGACGTATATTACGGGGGTGGGGAATGGATCCTGCTGGCTGCCTGGTTGGGCTTATATTATGCGAAGACCGGTGAGAAGGCAAAGGCGCAGAGCCTTTTAACCTGGATCGAAGGTTCAGCGGATTCCAAGGGCAACCTGACCGAACAGGTGAGCACTCATCTGCTTGCACCGGAGCATTATGACACCTGGCTGAAAAAGTGGGGACCGGTCGCCAATCCGCTGCTGTGGTCGCATGCCATGTACCTGCTGCTGGTGAAAGAACTGAATATGCAAGGATGAGTTGACTTTTCACGACACGATCATCCAATTTCGACGATCAGGAACGGAGGATGTGGCATTGGCCATGGTTCCTCCGTTCTTATTAAATGAATCCTCAATCTGAAAAAGATGTATTATCATTCTGGAAGGTTCCTTATTGATTCTTGAGGTGTCTTATTTAGATAAGGGTGAGGTTAACTATGAAAAAATTCTCTTTTGTAGTTGCTCTGCTTTTGCTGCTCTCGGCCTGTTTACCAGGGCAGGGGACTACCCCAGGCAGCACTAACACGCCAGAGCTAACCCTGGCGCCCACCCCAACGCTGACGCCAACGGTAGAACCCACCCAGGAATTGACCGCCGCGAATCTGGTTCCACTCTATCAGGTCACCCAACCCGCGGAACTCACAGAAGCTGACCTTTTCCCGTATACGGATATCATGACCGATGCGCATGACAAGTTGGTTGAGTTGGGCCTCGGGGAAGAACTGGATGAAAAAGCAGAGGATCTGATCGATATCACCAATGTAGTCTATCAGCGCACCCACACCCTTGAACCCATTTTTGCCTTGAATACCCAATCGAGCCAGCCGGTCTATACTTTTTTCATCTACGACCATACGGGCGATTGTCTTTATTATCCGTTGGTCACCTCTCCGACCGACGGAACAGTGTATGCCACCGCTACCACCGGGGACCAGACCGAATTGGAATCCGCGCTCGCTCAACACCCGGATGCCACGATCTGGTTCAATAAGGTGTCGATCCCTGCCGGCATGTTGACCGACAGCGAGATCGAACTGATCGGCACCAAGACCGGCATTGTGCCCGCCATCTATTACCAGGGCATCCATGTCGCGTGGCTGGATCCAAACACCTTGCATTGGCAGATGACCGAGCTGGCGAAAACTTATATCCAGAACGACTACCGCATTGCCGGCGTTGAAGAGGGGATCGGAACGAACCTCGCGAATTGGCTCAACGGAACCACTGTAATTGACAAATCACTGATCTTTGATGTGAACGCCGACCAGAAGATGAAGTTTAATGTTTTTGTCGAACAAGTTCCATCGGGTGAATCGGAATTCGGCAAGTATTATGGCGTGCTGCTGGGTTCAAAAGTCATTGAAGATCACCTGTTCATCTTTATGGGCTACGAGGATGCCACCTCCACACGGTATTATCTGCCTTACAACTTGGGCCGTGTCACAGACGAGAACTGCGGGGTTACCTTCAGGACAACGGGCTCAAACCTGGGTGATTTTTCAGCCGGGCTGGACCGAACCAGCTGGTATTCGTGCCAGGACCTCAATTTGGTGCTGCGCTACTTTTTCAACCAACCG
>CAZRHZ010000018.1:24307-27098 GCA_964599995.1 uncultured Anaerolinea sp.
CCCTGGCCAAGGATTGATGCGGAGATTGACCCATTCGCGGACTGAATAAGCCGCTGCAATATACCTGTCCATAATCGAAGAGGTGGATCGAGCGAAGAAGCTATTGGTGAAATGGGGGATTGATTTTTTGCCCGTGTATCTGGTATTAATATTGAATGGGATTGTTAAGTTGTATTTTTCATTTAGAACGGTATAATAATTGCATAATGCAACCATATTAAGGTAGGAAAATGAACCCGATATCGCGCAAAAAAATAGATGAAGACCTGTTTCTGGTGCTGAAAACCATTTTTCATTACGAACGGGTGGTGGCAGCCCATTACGGATTGAATTTTGACGAGATCTATACCCTGCAGTATTTGCGCCGCAACGCGCAGACGCGGGTGACCGACGTGTCGAACGAATTAAAACTGCCCATGTTCACGGTCAGCCGCCTGGTGGACCGCCTGGAAAAAGGCGGGTACCTTTCGAAACAAAAAGATACCAGCGACAAGCGCAACGTCTTTTTAGCTCTCGAGCCAACTGGCGAAAAAGTGTTGCAGGAGATCGAGAACGCCAGCTATGAGCGCATCATGGGCAATCTGACCGGTATGCAAGAAAAACAGGTTTTGGAATTAATGAGCCTCGCGGAAGGTCTTCATACGGTATTGGGTGTATCAGACAACGTGATCAAAAAGGCATAGTTTATTGGTTTCAGGAGAAGGGTCAATGAAGCCGTCCACTGGAAAAGTCCTTTGGGCTGATCAGACCCAAGACATGTTCCTAAAATCATTGATCCCAGATGAAATGCACTTTGAAACCCTGACAGGCAGGGGTGTTCCCTTTGGTGAAGCGGCATGCCTGGCTCAATCCATCCTGAAATATGTACCTATATTAAGTATATGAAAGGCACCCTCATGACCTCAACACCCAGCGTTGTAATGATCACCCATGCCAAACCGTTGGACTACACCCGGGATTACGTCTGCCTGGCCAAGGACTACGGCAAGCCTTCTTACGACCAGCGTGAAGACATCCAGGCAATCCGGGAGGCAGTTTCTAAAAACCTGACCGAACTGGATCAGCGGGTGCACTTCACCGACAAACTACGCGGCAAGAAAGTGGTCATCAAGCCCAACTTGGTAACAGTCTTCCACAACCTGGGGATGCAGGAAGCCGATTACCCCGAATCCACCGATCCGCGCGTCATTGATGCGGTGATCCTGTTTCTCAAGCAATATACAGAACGCTTTGTCATCGTCGAATCATCGGGCAAGGGCTTTCCGACCCCGACGGCTTTCAAAGCCACCGGACTCGACCGCCTGGCCAAGGTGAGGGGCGTGGAGTTGATGGTGCTCGAGATGCAGCCGGTTGATCGCTACCTGCTGCCCAAAGCCAAAGTGATGAAAGAGATCGTTGTGCCGCAGATCTTCAGCGAGGTGGCGCGCGGCGAGGCTTTTTACGTCTCCATCCCCAAGATGAAGACCAATTTGTATACCGGTGTGACCCTCGGTTTCAAGAATGCCATGGGCACCATCCCCTACAACCTGCGGCTGCGCAACCATAACCACCAGATCGACCAGAAACTGGTGGACATGCTGCACCTCTTCAAACCCGACCTGGTGGTGATCGACGGTCTGGTGGGCGGGGAGGGAAACTGCCCTGCGCCCGTGCAGCCCGTGCAAAGCCGGGTGATCGTGAGCGGCAACCATGCCGTCGAGACCGATCGCGTGGCAACGCGCATGATGGGCTTTGATCCGAAACAGATCGCCTTGATGCGCATCGCCGACGAGAACGGTTTTAACGACCCCAAGGTGCAGGTAATCGGAGAAGAAACCGTCACGACCTACAAACCAGCCGATCCTTCGCTGACCGGCACATGGATGCAAAAGAACTTCCCCAACGTGCGCGTGCTGGTGGGACACACCAAAGGCAATCCGCCCAAGCCGGCCGCGGATGGGTCTCTCAAAGCGCAGCAGTTGTGCGATGTGGAAAACGTTTGCCGCGGCGGCTGCCTGGCCACCACCCGTGTGGCGTTTGATTATTTATTCCATGAAGGGCAGCCGCGCAATGCCGCTTTCACCCTGATCCTCGGCGCGGGTTTTCAACAGGACGGCAAAACGCTTTATTTCGATGGGCAGGGCAAATCATATACACTCGAAGATATCGCCAAGCTGAAAGGCAAGAAACTGGCTGTTGGCACCTGCACTTTGCCGCTCAAGGGCATCGTGAACCGCGTGATCGAAGGCTGCATGCCGTTTCCGAATTCCCCGCACATGCTGGTGCACCAGATGACCGGCACCTTCTGCACGGTCATGAGCCCCAAGAACCACTATCTCATTCCAGCCCTGCTGGATACCTTCGCGGTCTGTGAGGGGCGCAAAAAAAACCTGCGCAAAGGCCGTCGCATCGATATCCCGCTGGCGCACGCCGATAAACTTTACGAGACGCGCGAGTTCACCGATGAAGAGTTGAAAATGGAATTCATCTATGAACCCTACCCGGGCTTGACCGAAGCCGAAGTGCGCACTCTGTGTGCCGCGGAGAACCGCAGCATTCTGGCCACCTTTTTGCCGTAAAGGAACCTCATCATGACCCAAAAACCGGCTTTCTGGTATGCGTTACAGGCTTCCACCCTGCTTCTTTACGCCCTCTTGATCGGAGGCGGTTACCTATTGGACCTACCAGCCCTGGGATGGGGGCTTTACGGCGCGCTCTTCTTGCTGCACGTTTTTGAGTTGAAGACCGCCCTGGCTGTTGGCCGCGAGAAGGGGCTTTCTACCGCCCGCACGGTGGTCAAGAACCTGATCTT
>CAZRHZ010000019.1:0-26587 GCA_964599995.1 uncultured Anaerolinea sp.
CTGCCTGTTGGTCATCGCGAACCGCCCCGCACACGAATGCCTGTTTATCGACGATAATGTGGAGAATATCCTCGCGGCCAGGGAGCTCGGGTTTCGGACCATCCGCTTTGAATCCGCGGAGCAGTTGACCTCGGAACTGGTTAAAATGGGGATACTGGCTTAATTACTTGTGGAGGAAACATGAAATACGAAACCCTGCACGGCGTTCAGATACCCAAGATCGGCTTTGGCACATGGAGCATGGGTGGCGAGAGCAGCGCCGATCCCTCGAAGGACGCGGAATCCATGGCTGCGCTGCTGTCAGCGCTGTCGCTCGGCTACACCCACTTTGACACCGCCGAGATCTATTCAGGCGGCCATTCAGAAGAATTACTCGGCCAGGCCGTGGCGGAATCCGGGATCAAGCGTGAGACCCTCTTCATCACCAGCAAGGTGTGGCCGCATCATTTGACCTATCCGGAGGTGCTCAAGGCCTGTGAAAACAGCCTGCGCCGCCTGAAAATGGAGTATCTTGATCTTTACTTGATCCACTGGCCCAACCCGCTCATCCCGCTCGATGAGACGTTTCGCGCCCTCAACCAACTGGTGAGTGAAGGAAAGGTCAAACACCTGGGGGTGAGTAATTTCAATCTTAAGCGCCTCAAACGCGCCCGCGAACTGAGCGAAACGCCTCTTCTCGCCAACCAGGTGCCCTACTGCCTGCCCAACAAGAAATATGTAAAGAACGGCGTGCTGGAATACTGCCAACAGAACGATGTGCTGCTGACGGCCTACTCGCCCATCAAGTTCCGCAACCTGAAGGTCAACCAGACCCTCAAAGAGATCGCCGCAGCGCATAACGCCACGTCTTTTCAGATCGCGCTGGCCTGGCTGGTGACACAGCCGCGCGTGATTGCCATCCCCATGTCGCACAATCCGATGCACCAGAGGGAAAACCTGCTGGCTGCTGACATCGAATTGACCCCCGAAGAGATAAAAAAGCTGGACGACCTTTACAACATATAACCCTTCAATAATATCCGGGGGCACATAGATTATACACACCTTATACAAGGTGTTGTATTATTGATATTATGCCTGTAATATCAATCTATAACCTTTAGATGTGATTACAGGAGGATCAAAATGAGCAAGGAAGTTCGTAACGAAACACAAACCATCCCGGAAAAGATCAAAAAACTGAGAAGATTCAACCTGATCATGGGCTTTCTGCATTTCATCCAGGGAGTGTTCATGATCATCATTACCGGCATCGTGGACACCCCCGGAGAAACCTACCCGGTTTACTCCAACTATCTCACCTTCAACCGCGAACTAGGCGGCCTGGTAGCAAACCCGCAAAAGCTGTTTGACATCCCGCTGGGGATCGGAGTAGCGCTTTTCCTGCTCCTTTCCGCGCTGGCGCACTTCGGCCTGGCCACCTTCGGCTTCAAATGGTATGAGAAAGTGCTGCAAAAGGGGATGAACCCAGTGCGCTTTTATGAGTACGCCTTGAGTTCTTCGCTGATGATCGTGCTGATCGGCCTGCTGGTTGGCATCAACGATATCGGCGCAATCATCCTGGCCTTTGTTGTCAACGCTTCCATGAACCTTTTCGGTTTGGTGATGGAAAAACAAAACCAGACTACCAAAAAGGTCGACTGGTCTGCGTTCATCTTTGGCTGTATCGCCGGCATCGCCCCCTGGATCGTGATCTTTCTCTACTTCATGGGTGCTGTCAACAGCGGAGACGCGAAACCGCCCGAATTTGTCTACGCCATCATCCCAACCCTGCTGGTGTTCTTCAACATCTTCGCCCTGAACATGTTCCTGCAATACAAAAAGGTCGGCAAATGGAAGGATTACCTGTTTGGTGAAAGAGTTTACATCATCCTCAGCCTGGCCGCCAAAACCACTTTAGCCTGGCTGATCTTCTCGGGCATTTTTGCGCCAAGTCTGTAACTCTGAATTTCTAGAGACAAAAAAAGAAGCAAGGAGTTTTTTCCTTGCTTCTTTTCGTTCTCACTGATTATTCTTCTTTTTTCTTGAACAGGATCGGGAAGAAGGGCAAAGTCAGCAGCATCAATGCCGCAAAGACCACGAATGTCACCGTATAGCTGGTCTTGTCGGCCAGCGCGCCACCCAATCCCAAGCCGATGCCCTGGCCAATATTGGTCACCGACATCAGAATGGCAAACATTGAGGCAGCGATGGCTGGCTGGGTATATTTCATGGCCAGCGCGAAGTAGATGGCTTGCGACATGCCGTAGGCGAGGCCAAAGAAAGCCGCCACCAGCCAGATCCAGGGCATGGAGCTCACGAACGCGATCAGCAACATGGCAGGAATGACAGCCAGCACCGAAAGCCACAAAGCAGTCTTGTTGCCGCCTTTGTCTTTCACGATGCCGCCCACAAAAGCCCCGATCACACAACCGATGCCCCAAATAGTGGTGATCAGCCCAGCCGTGCTCAGGTCAATGCTGGCACGTTCGGTGAAGGTGGGGTTCATCAATTGATTCGCACCCACAATGACCAGGAAGATGATCAAGCCAACCACCGCGGCCGAAATTACCTGCGCGTTTTTGAAGGCCTTAAACGCGGCCCAATTGAAACGCAACTCACCCGAGCGCTGAGATTCCTTAATAAAGAATATTAACGGAATCGGCAGCAGGGTCAGGATCGCCAGGAAGTAGAACACGGTTGGCCAGCTGTAGTATTGGGCAATGAACCCGCAGGCTGAAGCTGCCACAATGGCGCCCACCGAGCGTCCGCCCACCATAAATCCCTGAAGCGTTCCCTGCTCGCTGGCCGGGGTGGTATCCAGCGCCAGGCCGTCCGTGCAGGTATCGTAAAAAGCCATGCCGGTTTGCAGGAGAAAGGCTATGATCACAAAGGTCCAGTAGCTCTGTCCAGGATTGATCTGCGCTACGACCAGCAAACAGACAAACTGAACCACCAGACCGATCAGGATATACGGTTTTCGGTGCCCTAATTTGAAAAAATTAAACCGGTCACTCAGCATGCCGAAAAAGATCTTCAGGATGAAGGGGATCAAGGCAATCGATGAAAAGATGCCCACCCGGGTCAGATCAATGCCGTTCTCCAATAAATAAAGGGTATTGAGAGAAGCAAAATATCCCAGGATCGTGCCTTGCGTAAAATAAAGCAGGGAAAACATGGAAAACCTTAATGCTTTGCTTTGAGTGGTCATGGTTTATCCTGTAAGAATGATTTTGAAGGTGTTTTCATTATTATACAGGATGCGTCCAATTTAAAAAGGAAGGAGACTCAATGGATTAGTCTTAAAAGCGTGTTTAACCACGAAGCACACTAATTTCTCGAAAAAAAGATAAAAGCAGTTTCGTGAATTTCGTAACTTTCGAGTGTTTCGTGTTAATGGTTTTAAACGATTGGCAGCCAAACCACTCGAATCATCCATTAGGGGTGAGACGACTGCAGCGTCGCCTCACGCAGAAGGTTTTGTTCTTCCAGTTTGGCTCTGGCCTTGCCCCAGCGCCTGGCAACATAGCGCGCGGAGAGGGAAGGCGGAACCAGCGAGCCCAACAGGTGGATGAAATTGTTCAACCAACCGGGGATTACCAGCGATCTGCCTATCACCGCGGCTCGAAGCGTCTTGCGCGCCACCACGGCGGGATCCATGCCGGTCGCCAAACCCCAGAAGCCCTGCGCGAACATCGAGCGCATACATTCTACCGTGGTGGGCATACCGGCCGGACAAAGCGCGGTGACCGTGCCAAACGATCTGATCTCCTCACGCAGAGCCGTGGACATGTCCAGCAGGAAGCGTTTACTGGCAGCGTAAGTGGCCTTAAAGGGCATGGGATAGAAACCGGCCATGCTGCAGACGTTGACCAACCGGAAGCGAGCTTCGGGATCACGCAAAGAAAGGATGCCGTGGGTGATATCCAGAGTGGCCAGAACGTTGATCTGCAGGATGCGCAAAATCTGGGAACGGGTTTTCTCGAGGAAGGCGCCTTCGTGATCCAGGCCGGCCACGTTGACCAGACCCCAAAAACGAAATCCCTCCTGCTTTAACCCGGTGAGGAAGCGCGTCCGGTCCTCTTCCCGGCTCAAGTCGCACGGCCGGTACAGCACTTCGACCTTGAACTTTTCAGCCAACAGATTGGCGAAACGCTCCCCATCCGCCGGAAGGTCGCTGATGACCAGGTCATATCCCTTTTTACAGGCTTCCAAAACAAAGGCGCTTCCCAATCCGCCAGTAGCGCCGGTGATCAACAAGTAGCTTTTCATGAGTCTCCTATCAAGTGTTTCAATCAGTTGATTAATTCTATAATAACCTTTTTGATTTGTCAATCCCTTGTTTCAATCAATTGATTGAATCATATTGACAAAACAGCGGTTTCAATTAAAATAGAATTGAAACGGAGAAAAAAATGACAAATCCACTTACTCAAAAAACCGTGGTGGTCAGCGGCGCCACTTCAGGCATTGGCGCCCAAACCGCCCTTAATTTCGCCCGCCAGGGAGCTTTCGTGATCGGAGTAGGACGGGACCAAAAGCGCTGTGAAGCTGCTCGCGCCAGAATACTCCAATCCGTGCCAGATGCACGCGTTACCTATCTCACTGCCGATCTGGCTTCGCAGAAACAAATTAAGGGACTCTCCCTGCAGATACAGCGGACGCTCGAAGACAACGGGTTCGCGTGTCTGGATGTGCTGGTCAATGTGGCCGGGGTGTACATGGGCAAGAAAGAGTTCACCGAAGACGGGGTTGAAACCACTTTCGCGGTCAACCACATTGCGCCATTTTTACTTTCCAACCTGCTGCTGCCCCTACTATCAAAATCAAGTGAAAGCAGGGTGATCACCGTTGGGTCGAATTCGCATTACAACACCCGGTTCAGGCCCGAAAAAGCCAAAGATCCGGCCTTCTTTTTCGGCTTGTGGGCTTATAAAGTATCAAAACTCTGCAATGTTCTGTTCAGCATTGAGTTCAACCGTCTTCAACATGGAAAGTTCCCGCGTGCATTGGTGGCCGACCCAGGCTTGGTCAACACCGAGATCGGCTTGAAAGACACCGGCGGCTTGGCCAGGTGGGTTTGGCGCAGCCGTAAGAAACTGGGCGTCTCCCCTGAGGTTCCCGCTAAAACCATCCTCTTCATGGCGAACGAGCCATCTGTACTTTCCTCGCCTGACATCTATTGGTACTTGTGCAAACCGAAAAAGCCGAGCCGCGCCTCAATGGATTCGCAACTTGCCAGGCGACTTTGGATTGAATCGTGCAACCTGTGCGGGCTGCCCCTGCCAGAGGAAGGAAACGTCAAATGACCCCCGACTCAACTGAAACCAAGATCGTTACCGCAGCCGTGGAATGTGTGGAAGAATTCGGGCTCAAAGGAGCCACCAACCGCCGCATTGCGGAGAAGGCGGGTGTCAATCTGGCGGCCATCAATTATTACTTCCGCAGTAAAGACAACCTGATCGACAAGGTCATGGAGGTCACTCTGAACAACGCCTTTGATTGGGTAGACATTCAGAAGCTGCCCGGTTCAACGGCCAAAGAACGCTGTATTGCCGTGTTTGACGATCTGATCCGCGGGGGCACACAATATCCGGGTATCACCCGGGCGCATTTTTACGATCTAATCACAGGCGGAAATTACGATTCGCTGATCGTGAAGAAATACAGTGAATTTATCAGCCGTTTATGTGTTGACCTTGCCAATCGAGGAGCAAGTAAACCCAAAGAACAATTAGAGATGGCCTGTGCCCAAATTGCCTCGGCCTGTTTTATGGCCGTACTGGCACCACAACTTAATCAAACCTCCCTCAACATCGATCTGCAAGTCCCCGAAACACGGCTTTTGTTCGTGACCACATTGGTAGAGGCTTTGCTTTAAGCTGTCATTTTTCTTTTCAATAAAAACCAGCTTTTTTTGCCCACCTTTTCGCTAATTGACGCGCCCAGGTGGGTTTCGTATAATGATTAAGAGTTATCCTTGGTAGAAAAAATCCAGGATTCCTCTTTCCTATCGTTGGCGGGTAAATAATCAATGACAATCACTGTTCAACCCCATCAAATCGTAATGATCCTTGGCACGTTCATCTCTGCCATCGTTCTTTTTATGGGTTGGCCGCGCAGAAAGGTCCTGGGAGGACTTTTTTTTGTCTGGTTTTCCGTTTGTGTGACCGGTTGGTTGATCGCATCAACAATTGAAAGCTTTGTCGTTGAGCAATCCACAAAAATCTTGTGGTCCCAAATCAGTTACATCTTCTTTGTTCAGGTTAACCCTGTTCTTTTTCTGTTCGTGGTGACCTATACCCTGCAACGCAAGGTCAGCTTGCGTCTGGTATTAGCTGTTTTGATCATCCCGGCTGTGACTCTTGTTGTGGCCTGGACAAATTCCTGGCATCACTGGTTGTGGTCAAGTTATTCTCAAGGAGACGTCAAAAACAACGTGCTGATCTACCATCACGGATTCTGGTTTTGGATTCACACCAGTTATCTGTACATATTGATGGTCATTGCCTTGATTCTGATCATTAAAGCTTTTCATCATGCCAACCGGTTCTTCCGCGCGCAATTGTGGATCATCCTGGGTGGAATGTTTTTTCCGTTGGCAAGCGGTACTGTGTATGCCTTGGGGTTGGTACCCATAGAAGGGTTGGATATTACCCCGACAGGGCTGGTCTTTACCGGGCTTTTCTTGGTGTGGGGGCTGCTGCGTTTTCAACTGCTGGACCTGCTGCCCGTGGCGCGCACCACATTAATTGAACAGCTTCAAGACAGCGTGGTCGTGCTGGACATGCACGGGCATATCGCGGATATTAATTGGGCCACGCAAAAACTTCTGGGCTGGAACCCCCGCGAGATATTGGGCAGGGATTTCTTCGAATTCTACCCGGAAATGCGAGAGGTGCTCTCCTCTTCCAATCGGCCGATTAGGCGCGAGGTCCCCTTGTCGGACTCTCCTGGCATCGTCCTTGAGATCCAATGTTCGTCATTGTTCAACCAAAAGAAGGATGAAGTTGGGAAGCTGATTGTTGTGCGCGACGTCACCTCGAGAAATCGAGCCGAGGTGGCCTTGCAGAGCGCAAACCAGCAGCTCAAAGAACAACTCGCAAAAAACAAGCAACTGCATAAGAAGCTTGAGCAGCAGGCACTGCACGATTCGCTGACAGGGTTGTATAACCGCCACATCGATGAGATTCTGACCAAAGAGTTCTCGCGCGCCCATCGTGAGAAAACCCCCATCAGCGTGGCCATGATCGATATCGACCATTTTAAATCGATTAACGACCGCTACGGCCACCAGTACGGCGACCTGCTTTTAAAAACCTTCAGCCAGTACCTTCTCAACACCATTCGTGTGGAGGATTATGCCGCTCGTTACGGTGGAGATGAGATCCTGCTGGCCTTTCCCGGCATGGATCAGGAGAACGCGGTCAAAAAGGCTGAAGAGATCCGTGAAAACTTCACCAAACTGCCCATCCTGTCTGAGTTTGACAAGGCACCCACCACCATCACCGTTGGGATCGCAACCTATCCACAAAATGGGAAAAACCTCGAGGAGATCATCCGCGCGGCAGACTGGGCGCTCTACAGCGCCAAAGAGGAAGGCCGGAATCGGGTCAAAGCCATGGGATAGAGAGTACTCGCTGAACGATGGTTCAACCAAATTGAACGCAGCGCATCGAGATGGAACCCTGTGTAACCCTGTCGCAATAAAATCTCACTGGCTCTCCCCGATCGCTCGCGCCTAAAATGTAAAGCAGCGGAAGATAATGCTCCTGTGTGTTCACCGCCATTTCAGCGATCTTTCCAGATCGTTCATAGTGAACAATGGCTTCATGATCGCCGGTCAGG
The DNA here is from genome assembly GCA_964599995.1 of uncultured Anaerolinea sp. Taxonomy (GTDB): domain Bacteria; phylum Chloroflexota; class Anaerolineae; order Anaerolineales; family Anaerolineaceae; genus UBA6107. The sequence goes on from CAZRHZ010000019.1 coordinate 7,828, forward strand.
ATCCATTCCTTTAACATGGCATCATATTCTTGTGCCCAAGTAAATGCCACGTCACTTGAGACCGCTTCCTGCAGGTTGTGCACCAGGTTCCCGCTTCCGAGGATGAGCACCCCCTGATCGCGTAATGGCCGCAGCCATTTGCCCAATTGATAGTGAAATTCAGAAACGTTTCTGCGGTTCAAGCTCATTTGGATCACAGGAATGTCGGCCTTTGGATACATCAAGCGCAGCACCGCCCAGGTGCCATGGTCCAATCCCCAGTTTTGATCGACCAACAGGTCCACCTGATCGAGGGTGTGTTTAAGTTGCTCCACGAGCCAGGATGACCCCTGTGCCGGATACTTGACCTGGATCAATTCTCGTGGAACACCCGAAAAATCATGCAGAGTAAAGTATTTCTGTGTACCCGTAATCGACGTCCCCCGTGTTTCCCAATGCGCAGAGATAGACAAGATGGCTCGCGGTTTGGGAATGGTCTTGCTAATGCTGCTCCAGGCCTGGCTGAATTCGTTGTTCGCGATAGCGTTAATCGGGCTGCCATGCCCAATGAAAAGTACAGGCATGCGTGTGGAGTCCATTTTTCACCTATAAAAGCGAACACTCTTAATAACAATAAGGATAGGTAATCCTCATCATACATCGGTTTTTTGCATTTTAATCCAATGAGTTTAAAATTTACTACTTAATAGCATTCAAAAAACGAAGACACTATTTTCCCAAGACAGAATTATTTCTAGAATTAATTACTTCATGGATTGTTCTTTGCGCCTGATGCGTAATACTGCGATCTTGGTGGGGTGATTGAAGGGAGCGGAATTCACCGGCGGTTTTGCGGTGATCGTTTCGGGGTAGCCTGTGATGTCTTGCGGCACAGCGATGATGTCCTCGATTTCAACATAGCCTTCCCTGGTAACCTCTTCCAGAGAACGATAATATTCCTGTCCCTCGAGGAAAAGGGCGTTATTGATGGCCACGATCCGGCCACCGTCTTTCACCAGCGGCCGCACCTTATTGATCAGGCGCGCGCTCTCGGTCAATTGATCTACTTTTCCTTTTTCGGTGACCGAGAAGAACGGAGGGTCAAGCAGCACCAGGTCAAACAAGGTGCCACTACGTTTGAGTTGCCCGACCCCGACAAAGAAATCCACAGCCTGCAGTTTTTGTTTACCCAGATCCATGTGGTTGAGCACGGCAGATTGGCGAGCCAGATCGAGAAAACGTCGATTCAAATCGAGCTGAATGACACGGCGCGCTCCTCCAGCCAGCGCGGCGATCCCCAGACTGCCGGTATAAGCGAAGGTGTTCAACACCTCCAGCCCTGCAGCGTGTTGTTTAAGCCACTCTCTCAAGCCGCGCGTGTCGAGATAAAAGCTGGCGTCCTGATTGAGCAGCAGGTCCACGGCGTAATGAACGCCATTTTCCTGGATCTGGTCGTCAACTTGTGTACCAAAAGTGACCTGCCCGCGGCGGAGTTGGGCATCCCCCGCGTTGTGATGTTTGACCACCACACACCTGATCCACGGCAGCGCTGCCAGGTAGACGTCCCTGGCCGTTTGGGTCAATAGGATGGAATCCGTTTCAGTCTCACAGTGACTGAACAGGACCAGGGTGCGGCCGTACACATCCGCAGCGAGATCAGAGATGCCCTCATAGAACCCGTTGAATAGACGGAGTGAATCAACATGCTCTTCCTTCAGCATGGGTTTTCGAAACTCCAGTGCCGTGAGCAGGATTTGCCTGATCTCAACTTCAGTTGGTTGAACCATAAGTTAAATTGTAATCGAATCCTGACATCCGGATCGATTTCTGCTATGTGTGATAACATAACCAACAGAAAAGGACTCCCGTTTACTTCAGAAAGAGGCAACCATGAACGAAACGCTCAAGGTGATCGAAAATCGCCGGTCGGTAAGGAATTTTGCCCCCGAGTCCATCAGCGAAAAGGAAAAGCAGCTCATCCTGCACGCCTGCCTGAGAGCACCCACTGCCGGCAACCTGATGCTTTATTCCATCCTTGAGGTGGAAGATCAGCAGGTCAAAGATCAACTGGCCGTGTCCTGTGACAACCAGCCCTTCATTGCAAAAGCACCCTTGTTGCTGGTGTTCCTGGCGGATTATCAGAGAATGCTGGATTTTTATACCTATTGCGATGTGCGTTCTGCCTGCCTGGAAAAAGGGATCGTCCCGAGAATTCCCGGTGAGGGGGACTTGCTGCTGGCCTGCAGCGATGCCCTGATCGCCGCCCAGACCGCGGTGATCGCGGCGGAATCTATGGGGATCGGCTCGTGCTACATCGGTGACATCCTCGAAAAGGAGGAGTTCCACCGCGAACTTCTGCGTTTGCCCCAACACACTCTGCCGATCGCTTTAGTGGTTTTTGGGCGTCCGATGGTTCGTAAAGCCGAGAACCGTCTCACCCCGCGTTTCGATCCAGAATTCATTATATTCAAGAATGAATATCATCGATTGTCAGAGGGGGATCTTCAAAAAATGTTTACGCCCTCCGCCATTCACAATGCTCCCGATCTGCCCCTTGAAGAGGCAATAAAAACCTTGGGGAGAAATACGTATTTTCGCAAATTTGCGACCGAGTTTTCAACGGAGATGACTCGCTCGGCGAAAAAGTGGATTTCTGCCTGGGCGAAGAACGCATAGCCGGCCATTATTTTTTGCTGATCAACGACAAACAAAAAACCCGCCGATCAAGGCGGGTTCTCTTTGTTTCAACAAAACTATTTCTTGGATTGGATCACGGCGATGGCAGCGTTCTTGATCTTGTTGGTGTAGATGATCCAAAGAATGACGAAAGCAACCGCTGATAGACCAACAGTGACACCACTTCCGTATGCGCAAATGATCATCCAGGTGGGCAGATCGAGGTTGATCTTCTCTGCCATAATCTGGTCTCGGTCGAATTTATCATTGAATTCCTTGGCCAATCCACGCAGGGCGGGGAAGTACCAATAGAAATTCCAACCGGGGACGAAGCAGCGTGAGACCATTTGATCTGCGGTTCCGCGAACACCCTCGTGCTGAACGAGTTTCCAGCATTTGTAGACGATGATCACAAACAGGATGGCGGCAGCGATCAAACCAATGCCAAACACAATGATACCGATCAGGCTGATCCAGAACCAGGTGAACAGGCTCTTGATCTTGGTCACTTCGGGATCTTCCATGACCATCATGGGGGGTACCATACCAACTGGCGGGGGTGCAGCATTGCCCATTAACGAAGCCAAACCGGATTGTCCAATCGGCTGCCAGCTTGCCATCCCGGTTGTCCAAACCATGGTGGCGTGCGTGATGGATCCCGCATCAATCAATTTCTTGATTTCCTTTTCATCTACAGGACCAACTTGCTGATTATTGAGAGTGTAATACCACATGAGCCCTCCTTGAGTGAACTCGACAGAATATGGATTAAGTACATTTATTATACGAAATATTTGTCAAATAATCGCATTGGATTCAGTGTGGTTTAGCTGATTCGCTCAAATTTGCTGGCTGGCGCGCCGCACACCGGGCATTTTTCAGGTGCCACACGGGCGTGGGTGTATCCGCAAAAGGGGCAAATGTAGTAGTCATAGGTCTCGCCAGGTTTTCCGAGGGTTTCCAGGGCGTCTTTGTAGAGCATTTCGTGCACTTTTTCCACTTCGTTGGCCCAACTGAAGCTTCTGAGCGCCTTGGTATCACCTTCTGCTTCAGCATCCTTGATGAACGCCGGGTACATTTCTGAGTTTTCATAATGCTCGCCAGCGATGGCTTCTTTCAGGTTTTCTTCGGTGCTTTTCACCATTCCAGCGGTGGATAAGTGTTTGAGAGCGTGCACGGTTTCAGCATGCGCCGCCGCGCGGAAAAGGCGCGCAACCTGCGCGAAACCTTCTTCGTCAGCTTTCTTGGCAAAAGCCAGATACTTGCGGTTGGCCTGGCTTTCTCCGGCGAAAGCTGCCATCAGATCATCAAAAGATTTGGTCATTTTCATTCTCCTTTTTCATTTTGTTATACCCGATAATGGATAGGTTTATTTTATCTCATTAATAGGCCTAATCGGGTATCCAATGTCAGGATACTCAAACTTCCATTGTCTACATCGTTAAACCTTGACAGCGAAATATACAATGATACAATAATACAAAGATACAATTCAGAAAGACGTATCAGGAGGATCGAATGTGAAACCATTAATTTTTAGTCTGGACTTTCGCTCAGGCGTGCCCATCTATGTTCAGATCGTAGAACAGGTTCAAGCGTTGTTGACCCAGGGAGAATTAAAACCCGGCGATCAACTACCCACCGTGCGCCAGCTTGCCTCGGAACTGCGCGTGAACTTCAACACCATCGCCAGAGCCTACCGTATGCTGGACGAAGCCGGTTTGATCTCGACACAGCAGGGCAGAGGAACTTACCTGTTGGATCAACCCTCCGCGGAAGCTATTCATAAACTCAAACAGGAAACCCTTGAACTGCAAACCAAACGCTTCTTACGATCGCTGACACAACAGGGGTTCTCACCAGCAGAAAGCATGCCGATCATTCAAGCGCTCTTTCGTTCCTGGCAGGATGGTTCGCTGGAAAAAGAGCCGGATAACGAAAACTAAAGAAAGAGGAAAAAATGCGCAACAAATCAAACAGTGAAAGAACTCAGAATTACTCACAAAGTAGCACGAGCGACTCAGGCGTCGAGAATCTGTCTCCTTTCCGCTCATTCGGAAAAGCGACACAACCCAGCATGGCTGATCAGCACATCAACGGTATCTCCATGACCCTGCTCATCCTGTGCATCCTGGTAGCCACCATTGGCGCGATCATCATGGATACCTATGGGGTCAAAGACGGGATCATCATGGCTGTATTCTTCCCGGTGCTTGCGCTTGGATTCATTTTGTTCTTTGCCATTCAGGTGGCGCGTCAGTGGGAAAAAGCGGTCGTGCTGCGCATGGGTAAAATGCGCGGCTTGCGCGGTCCAGGGTTGTTCTGGATCGTGCCCATCGTTGACACCATCACCACCTGGATCGACCAGCGCGTGATGGTCACACCCTTCTCCGCCGAGAAGACCCTGACCCGCGATACCGTACCGGTGAACGTGGACGCGGTGCTCTTCTGGCTGGTGTGGGACGCCGAAAAGGCTGCCCTGGAAGTAGAGAACTACCGCGCGGCCATCGCCTGGGCGTCACAGACCGCCCTGCGCGAAGTGATCGGGCAAATGACCCTGGCAGATATTTTGGTTGGCCGAAATAAAATGGACGCCGACCTGCAGAAGATCATTGATGAACGCACCACGCCCTGGGGCATTACCGTGCAGTCGGTGGAGATCCGCGATGTGGTCATCCCGGCCGACCTGGAAGACACCATGTCTCGCCAGGCACAGGCCGAGCGTGAACGCCAGGCGCGTGTCATCCTGGGCGAATCTGAAATGCAGATCGCGGCCAGTTTTGAAGAGGCTTCAAAAGCCTATGTGAATAATCCGACCGCGCTGCACCTGCGCGCCATGAATATGCTTTTTGAAGGTCTGAAAGAAAAAGGCGCGTTGGTGATCGTGCCCTCCAGCGCAGTGGATAGCATGAACCTGGGTGGCATCTCTGGAATCACCGCCATGGCGCAACAAACTCTGGAAAAAAATGAAGACCAATAATAAACGTCAAGGCACACAAAGGAGAAGAAAATGAATATCGATTCTGTTGCACTGATCAAACAATACCTGCCCCTGCTCATCCCCGTGGCACTGCTTGAATTGGGATTGCTGGTGGCCGCACTGATCGACTTGAGCAAGAGAGAAAAGACCAAAGGCCCCAAGTGGATTTGGATCGTGGTTGTGATCATCTTTAACTTATTGGGTCCAATCGTGTACTTTCTCTTTGGGAGAGATGAATGAACCCCGTCAAGATCGCTAGTCTGACCAAAACCTACGGGAGCGTGCGCGCCCTGGACGGGTTGGACATGGTTGTGGAACCCGGCTCTGTGTTCGGCTTTCTCGGCCCGAACGGAGCCGGCAAGACCACCACCTTGCGCATCCTGGCGGGGTTGGCCAAACCCACTTCGGGCAGGGTCAATTATGGTGAAAACGGCGTAACCGACGCGCGTGCCATGGTCGGATATCTTCCCGAAGAACCGGCCTTCTATGCCTGGATGAGCCCGCACGAATACCTGGAATATACAGGCAAGATCTTCAAGATTGACCGCAAGGAATGCCTGAAAAGGACTGATCTACTGCTTGAACAGTGCGGTTTGAAAGAGGTTTCCAAACGTCATATCGGCGGTTTTTCACGCGGCATGCGCCAAAGACTGGGCATCGCCCAGGCTCTCATCAATGAGCCCACTCTCCTACTGCTGGACGAACCCGTCAGCGCACTTGATCCCGCCGGACGCAAGGAAGTGTTGGAGCTGATTGAAGGGCTGAGCAGCTCCTGCACGGTGATCATGTCGAGCCACATCCTGGCCGATGTGGAACGGGTTTGTGATACGGTTGGCATCATCAACAAAGGGAAAATGGTCATTCAGGACAAAAAGGACGCTCTTTTGGAGCGCTTTGCCATCCCGGCCCTCGAGTTGACCCTGGGCAACGGGTCGACCAGTCAAATGCCCGAGTGGCAAAACCGGCTGGCCTCTCTGAAGAGTGTCAGTGGGGTCACGTCTGCGGGTTATACTTTCCATCTGGCCGTCAAAGACGTGCCCTCGGCCCAACAGGACGTGATGCAGATGGCGCTGGAGCACAAGCTTCATTTCGAGAAATTGGAAGTGGTCAAACCCTCACTTGAAGACATCTTCATGCAGTTGACCGGGAGTCAAAAATGAGTTTTTTAACCGCCTTATCCAAAGAGTTAATGGAACAACGCCGTACACGCAAGTTTCTGGTCGCCATGGTGGTGCTGGTCTTGTTTGGCATGACCTCGCCCCTGATGGCCAAGATGACGCCCCAGATCATGACCCTCGTGCCGGGTGGCGAAGCCTACAGCGCGCTTATCCCTGAGCCCACCATTCAAGACGCTGTGGCCCAGTACCTGAAAAACACTACCCAGTTTGGCATCCTGCTGGCACTGGTGTTCAGCATGGGAGCCATGGCGGTGGAAAAAGACAAAGGCACCGCTGCCATGGTCCTTGCCAAACCCATGCCGCGCAGCAGCTTCCTGCTTGCCAAATTCGCCGCGCTGAGCCTCACCTTTGTCATCGCCGTGCTTGTGGCAGGCCTGTGCTGCTATTACTATACCTACTTCCTGTTCGGCGAATTGGACCTGGTGAACTGGCTGATCTTGAACGGGTTGACCATTCTCTACATCCTGGTGTTCGTGGCCATTACATTGTTCTTCTCAACCCTGACCCGCACCCAATACGCGGCCATCGGGCTTTCCTTCGGTGTCATGATCCTGCTGGGAATCCTGGGAGGGCTGCCGGAGTTTGGGGCGAATTTCCCGGACGCGTTGATCAGCAATGCCGCGCTGCTCATGCGGGGAGGGACGGTCTCCAACTGGACAGGCCTTTGGGTCAGCCTGGGATTGATCACCTTTTCACTGGTGGGAGCCTGGCTGATCTTCCGCAAACAGGAGTTGTAACCTGATCTTATGTTTCACGTGAAACAATTGGGGGGAAAGCATGTGTATGTTTCACGTGAAACATCTCTACACTTCTACACACCCCAGCACTTCCAGTTTTGATCAAAAACGCATATACTCAGTCTATCTGTTTATACAATGGACTGAGTTTTTTATTTTCTACCAAAAGGATCAAGTATGGAATCTAACATAGGTTTGTTCGTCACTTATTCCGTTTCCCTTCTTATCATGATCGCTCTGCCGGTCGCCTTGGCGTTCTTTGCCGTTAAGCGCCTCAAAGCCTCCTGGTGGGTCATTCTGGTTGGTGTGGTCACTTACATCGTTTCGCAGATGCTCTATTATCCTGTCCTGCAAAAGGTCAGCGCGCTGTTCAATGATGGGAAGTTGCCCATGCCCTCCACCGAGTGGTTGCCGCTCTTCAACGCGGTCATCCTTGGTTTTTTGGTGGCTTTGTTTGAAGAAAGCGCCCGTTACTTCGGTCTCTTGTTCATCAAACGCAAGATCAAGAAGGTCAAGGCGGGTATTGCTCTGGGTATCGGCCATGGCGGGTTTGAAAGCCTGGCGCTCGCCCTTTGGCCGATCTGGCCAATCTTCGGCGGTGTCCTTTTCCAATTCTTCAATATCGTGTTCTATAACGCTGGTGCACAATTGGCCAAAGGGGTCTCCTCCGAAGAGGTTCAGTACTATCTCTCTTACTTCGCCCAATTTTGGACCAACCCCTGGCATCTCGGCTTGCTTTACGGCGTGAAAGCCGTCATTAATTTATCCATCCAGATCCTGGTTTCTGTTTTGGTATGGAAGGCCGTACGCAATCGCAATTTTGGTTGGTTCGCGCTGGCTTTCTTCTATCACATGCTTGTCACTGGCATCGCCGTGTATCTCTCTTACATCGGTTGGGGATACTGGGCGGTCAACGGCATTCTTGCCATCTTCATGCTGGCCAACATCTATCTGATCAACTACTTCTGGAAGGAAGAATCTGATCGTCTTAAAGCGGAATCCGAAATTGAAGCCCTGGAAGAGGGTGAAGTTGAAGAAGACATACAAGATGACGAGGATTACGAAGATGAGGATGAAGACGCCGAGTATGACGACGATGAGGAAGAGTTCGACGACGAAGAAGAGGATGATGAAGAGGTCGAAGAAGAATCTTCATCCACAAAATAACCCTTCTCTGTTATAACCATCAAAAGACCGGCTGCGTAAGCCGGTCTTTCATTTTCCAACCACATTCAATATTGACTGTAGCAAGTTGTTGGTTGCTCGGCTTTTCTGAAATCTAGGCGATGTACGCCAAAACTTTGCCAATATCGTCATTCATTAAGATGGAAAGTGTTTTGCCGGGAGCGTAGTCGCTCACGCTGATCAGGCTCAGGCATTGTTCAAACTGCGGCGGCGCGGCGATCCATTCCTGTAAATGGTTGGGCATCTCATTAAAGAACTTTTCATTGAAGGCGGTCTTTTGGTCATCAAAATGCAGCGCCAGGGGATAGATTTGCGCCTCGAGCAAGTCTTGAAAGAAATGTGTGCCCAGTGAGGGTTCAGGCGGCAGTCCGAAATGCTCGCCTGCCAGCTCAACCAAAGCCTTGGCATGATAGATATCTCCATAGGCGATCGGTACGCCCAGGTCAGCGTTGGAACTGCCCCAGCGGCCAGGTCCCACGCAGATGAATTTCTCTCTCTTCAACGCTTCGTTTAACCGTCCCACTGTTCGCGCCAGTTCCTGTCTTTCTGCATTGGAGGCCAGGGCAAAATAGTGGCTGGCCTTTACGTAGATCACAAAATTGATCTTTTCCAGCTTGCCGCGCGGAACCATGAATTCCGAAGAAAAGACCACTTCTTCGGGCGTGAGGTTGGTAGGAATATTTTCGACTGCGCTATCGCTCAGATGGCTTTGCGGACGGCACTGCAGCATGGTAATGCCCAGCTTGGGCTGCAAGCCCACGTCCGGTTTGACGCTCAACGCGAACTCCACGTCCACAGGTGAGTGGTAGGCCATTTCAAGTGTTTTCAAAATGGCTTTCATGCGGTTCGCAAAGGGGGTGCGCTGCAGCAAAACGTCAAAGGTCAGCACCAAATCTTTGGGGTCTTTGATAATCAGGCTGCGGATGGTCTCGAAATATCCGCCCTCGTCAGATTGTGCGATGTATCTCAAGGGTGGGTAATCCGCGCTTAGCACGTCCTTGGCAGGCAGTGTGGTGAGGATGTTCTCTTTGAGGTCGATCAGATCGACGAATTGCTGCGAGTATCGCCGGATGGTCTTGGGATCATTGCTGGGCCGCAGCAGTGGATGACTGAGGGCTACCAGGCGTGGGTAATCGTTGCCGACCCGGTCCACAGCGCGCGTTCCCAGCCCCCATACCAGGCGTACAAAACCGTCTTCGGCTTTGATCTGCGGCGCCCAGCGATAAAGGTTGCGGCTGAAGGCCACGCCTGCCGCGTGCGGCATGAAGTAGTCTCCGAAGCGTTCTCCCTCCACCAACTGGATCAGCAATGCCATACGTTCGTCGTAATCCTGTAATCCCTTGCTGCGGCGGTAGAGCAGCGCGTTCGGATTGAAAACCGAGGCGTATATCTGGGCGATGGCGCCGGTGAGTGCTTTCAAATTCTCTTCGATCGAACCCTGGTTGGGGCAGAAGATACTTTCATATTTTCCCGCGAAAGCCGTGCCGAAGCTGTCTTCGAGCAGGCTCGAAGAGCGTACGATCAGGGGTTGCTTGCCGATCTTGATCAGCATGGTCTGGATCTGGTCCATGAAGTAGGGCGGGAAGACCCCTTTTTGAAAGTCATTTTCGATCTTCGGATAATCCGCGCGCATTTCGTCTTCAGTCTTGTACTTCTGGTCGTTCCAACCTATCAGGTTGTTGAGCGCGATGAATGTGTAGAATTCATCCGATCCGATGTAAAAGGATTCGGGTATGAGGATATTGGCACATTCGCCAAGTTCGGGAGAGTTCTTCAAGATATGCTGCGCCAACAGCATGCCCGCCGCTTTTCCACCAATGCGACCCGCTCCGATCTTTCTGCGCCGTATCTCCGCCAGGTCGTTGATGGTTAACCATTCTCTGGCGATGTTGATGTAGCGCAGGTGGTCGCTGATGATGGTGCGGATGAGCACCACCTTGGATTCCTCCAGGCGCGGTGCCAGGCGGGCGCGGTCTTCCTGCGGCATGTTTTCAATGGTCAAAGCCTGTTCAAAGACCAGGTCTACCGGGGCGAGTTCAGGGTTGAGTGTCAGGTGCTGCTCGGTGGGGGTGATGCCTTTTTCAAGCAGGACCTCGCTGATCATGGTTTCCATTAACTCAAATGGCAGGTGGCGGCTAAACAACAGGTCGGTCAGATGATCCCGCAGGATGGCCTTGCGGGATTCCCACACATCCGAAGGCTCCTGATAATAGGGATTGTCCACGCCTTCCATTTTTTGGGATTGCAACGCTTCAGTGCGTACCTGGGCTTCGAATTCTTTCTGGTCCACGAGCCCGCGACTGAACAGCTCCGCCCGCATGCGAGCACGGATCTTCGAGCCAAGGATCGGGTACTGCCCAAGGGCGATGGTCAGGCTCAACAAGCGTTCAGAGGAATTCGGTAAAAAGTCCATATATTTATTTCTAGAAATAATTGTCCCTGATTAAAGTGATCCCCTCTCGTTTGAGAGGGGAATCTTTTTTCAGATTGATATTAACCCAGATGCATCGGCATGATCACGTGGGTGAAATTATCGTCTCCGACCGGTCGGATCACGCCCGGTGTGTTGTTGGCGTTGGTTTCAAGCGCCACGTTGGGGGCTTTCACCACGTCTAACACTTCGCGCAGGAAACGTACATTGAAGGCGATCAATAGTCCGCTGCCTTCGATATTTGCTTCCATCTGGATGTCGCTTTTGCCGGTCTCTTCGGTCAGCGCGCTGATCTCCACCCGTCCTGCACTGTTCTCTTCTGGCAGGATGTTGAGTTTGATCACGTTGTTGCCTTCGCGGGCGATGATCTCAGCCTGTTTGCAGGCTTTCAGAAAGGCTGGCGTGGAAACCGTGGTGCGAGTCTTGTAATTAAGTGGAATTATGGCGCGATAATCAGGGAAATTGCCATCGATCAATTGTGACACCAGCTCGGCGTCATTAAGATGGAAGATCACCTGACCACGGCCCTGCGGCACCACCATGGTAACGTTCTTGTCGCCATCCGTGGCGATGCGCGCCAGTTCACTCATGGCGCGGGCTGGAACAATGATCGAGAAATCCTGTTTGATCGGGTTGGCGAGCAGTTCTTTACGCACCGAGATGCGGAAGCCATCTGTGGCAGCCAGGCTGACCTGGTTTTCTTTTACGTCCATTTTGACGCCCTGCAGCACAGGTCTGGCTTCATCGGCTGAGGCAGCAAAAGCCACCTGAGTGATCATTTCTTTAAAATCCACCAGCGGCAGATCCACGCCTTCGGTCAGATCCGGAACCGGGATGGGAGGAAAATCTTGGGCGTCGATGCCCTTGATATCATGCACCGAACTGTTGCACACCAGGTTGATGGTTTGGGTGCGGTTGTCGAGGGTCATTTGTACATTCTCTGGGGGGAATGTGCCGACCAGATCCACCAGTGTGCGTGAGGGAACCGTGATCGAGCCTTCCTCCTGGATCTGTGCGGGTATCCAGCAGGTTATGCCCATCTCAAGGTTGGTGGCAGACAGGCGCAGACGGCCTTCGTCCGTAGCTACAAGCACGTTGGCCAGCACGGGCAATGTGCTGCGCGGGGAAACTGCACGGCTCACCATACTGAGTCCGTGTGCCAGATGCGGTTGGGTGACAATGACTTTCATGGGCGCCCTCATTAATTACATGAAATTTAGTATTAATGAGTATACATCGAGACGGTTAAAAAAACCAGTCGCGAAAGAAGAAGGGTAAAAATGTTATACAATGAGAGCAACGGAGGAGTTATGCCCGAAGAGCCAAAAGTGCTTGTTCAAGCGTACCAGCTTTATTCCCAAGGTCAATATCGCCAGGCTTACGATCTGTTGACAGAAAACCAGCCTGAATATCCAGACTGGAAAGGCCGTTTCCTCGAGATTCGCATGGATATGGCCGCTTGTTTGGGAAATCTCGACCTGGCTGAATCCCTTTTGGAATCAGCTTTAGACGAAGGGTACTTTTACAATGATATGGTCCTGCGCAATGACAGCGACGTGCAACCCCTGCAAGGCCGTCCTGTTTATGAGAAATTGGTGGCCCGTAGTGTTGCGGCTCTCGAACTTGCTCAACAATCTGCCCGCCCGGAGTTGAAGGTACTGGAGCCCGCAAGGAACTCACCCCAGCCCTTGCCTGCCTTGCTCGGTCTGCATGGGAATAATTCCAACGCAGACGAGTTTGCCGTTCACTGGTCTTCTCTGGTTGAAAAAGGTTGGCTGGTGGCCTTGCCTCAATCCTCCCAGTTATGCGCCAGAAATCAATATGTGTGGAATGATTTTAGCCGCATCGACCGCGAGATTCCAATGCATTACGCGAATCTACAGCGAGATCATTTGCTCGACCCGAACAAAGTGCTTGTGGCCGGCTTTTCCAAGGGTGGACATGTTGCAATTCACTCCATTCTGCGTGGATATGTTCCCGCGCGCGGGTTTATCGGGTTGGCACCGTTTTTAGGAGATCTGAGCGCAATTCTGCCTTTGTTGGGAAAACCCGGCCAGGAGAAACTGCGCTGTTACTTTGTGTTGGGAGAAAAAGATCCCAACTGCACCCCGGGTTCGATCAAGTTGGCTGAAATGATGAAGTCTTACGGTATCCAATCAGAGATCGAAATCTTCAAGGACATGCAGCATGACGTTCCTGAGCCTTTTGATGTGGTACTCGAACGAGCCACAAATTTCATTCTCAAAAAATAAGGAAGCAGCATGATCGCAGATGCGAAGATAGTTCCTCTTTCAGCAGATCGTTGGAATGATTTTGAGAGGTTATTTGGTCCAAACGGTTCTTGTGGTGGCTGCTGGTGTACCTGGTGGCTGCTCACGCACAAGGAGTTCAACCAACTGGGTGACGCGGGTCGCAAGGAAACCATGCGAACGATCGTTCAGCAAGGCAAGGAGCCGGGATTGCTCGCGTACGTGGACGGTGTTCCAGCTGGTTGGGTGGCGCTGGCGCCACGGACGAATTATGTGCGTCTGAACACTTCGCGCAAGTTGGCTGCTGTGGATGACCAGCCGGTGTGGGTGATCTCTTGCTTTGTGGTTCACCGCAGTTATCGTAAACAAGGATTGACAGACAAGTTGATCAGCGCGGCTTGTGAGTATGCCCGCCAAAAAGGAGCCACTTTGATCGAAGCCTTCCCGATCAAGGCGGAACCAAAATCAAGCCCGGTCAGTATTTTTACTGGGGTCGAATCCACTTTTTTGCGTCAAGGATTTAAGGTTGCCGTGGAGCGCGAAGGGCGCAGCATCCTTCGAAAATCATTTTAATTATTTCTAGAAAATATTATTTTATATAAGAAAAGATAGAATAGCTTATTTTTCGGAAGAAAAAACTCCCCGCGGATGTTCGCGGGGAGCGCATGTTATAATCAAGGTGCCGAAGGTGGGAATCGAACCCACATTCCCGAGGGAACACGATTTTGAGTCGTGCGCGTCTGCCAATTCCGCCACTCCGGCAATGCAAAACAGAGTATATCTGACATTTTATCAAGGGTCAAGGGACTTGAAATGAAACTCGGAATTATTGGTCTGCCCCAATCTGGAAAAACCACCCTCTTTAACGCGCTCACGCGTGCCACACAACCCACCGGTGTGACCGGCAAGATCGAAGTGCACACCGCCGTGGTGGACGTGCCCGACGCGCGCGTGGATAAACTCTCTACCATGTTCAACCCCAAGAAAACCATCTACACCAAGGTAACATACGTCGACATCGGTGGTCTGGATGGCAGCGCCAGCAAAGCCGGTATCTCGGGTGCGCTGCTTAACCAACTCACCCAACTGGATGGTTTCATCGAGGTGGTGCGCGTTTTTGAGGACGAGAACGTGGTTCACATCAATGAAACGCTCGACCCGCTGCGCGACATCCAGAATATGGACAACGAATTTTTACTCAACGACTTGATCTCTGTGGAGCGCAAGCTGGAACGCCTCAATGAGGAAAAGAAAAAAGGCGCTGGGCGCGATAAAGGACTCATCGAGCGCGAACTGGCCCTGTTCGAGAAGTTCCATGAAGTGCTCAGCAAAGACATCCCCTTGCGTGACATCGAGATCAGCGCAGAAGAAGACAAATTGTTATCCGGTTTCGGTTTTCTCAGCCGTAAACCACTGCTACTGGTGCTCAACACCTCCGAAGGTCAGACCGCACCTGATATCAAGTACGATCATAAACACAGCAAGGTGGTTTCGCTGCAGGGCAAACTCGAAATGGACATCGCCCAACTCTCTCCCGAAGAAGCGCAGCTCTTTTTGGCCGAGTACGGCATCGAGGAACCCAGCCTCAACCGCATGATCCGCCTTTCTTATGACCTGCTCGGATTGCAGTCCTTTTTCACCGTCGGTCCGGACGAGTGCCGCGCCTGGACGGTGAGACGCGGCGCCGTGGCACCAGAGGCGGCCGGTGAGATCCATACCGATCTGCAGAAAGGTTTCATCCGCGCCGAGGTGATCTCGTACGATGACCTGATCGCCCTGGGCGGCATGGTCGAGGCCAAGGCTAAAGGCAAGCTGCGGTTGGAAGGCAAGGAATACATCGTTCAGGATGGCGATATTTTGAACATCCGCTTTAATATTTAGACCATCCGCATTTTTAATCCTTATGCTTGCGAAGTAAACTGAAACAGGGTATTCCGGTACCGCTGTTCATTTGGCTCCAGAGATACGGCTTTATTGATCATCTCTACCGCTTCCCTTTTATTCCCGATGGTCCAATACAGGTGGGCAAGCGTGCTGTAGGTCAATGCCCTGGCTTTTAATGAAATTGAAGCGTCACTACATTCGATTGCATTGCGTCCATACTCAATTGCTTCATTCCACCGTTGTTCTGTCGCATAAAGAACGCTGAGATTGTTGTTTGACAAGAAGCTTTTTGGGTTTAACTCCAGTGCTTTCAAAAAACACAACGCTGCTTCATTTTTCTTTCCAATTGTAAAAAGGACAGTTCCAAGGTTGTAATGGAAGAAATAGATGGTCGAACAAGTTGAGATTGCCTTTCGAAACTCGTTTATTGCTTCGTCCCGATTAATCTCGGTCAAGTAAATTCCAGAAAAATAATGTTGAAACGCTATTGCCTCAGAAAATTTAGGGGCTAAAGAACAGCAAATATTTATTTCCTTTTGCGCTTTTTCAAAATTAGTAGAGGTTTTGCTCAAATCATTTTCGTTTAGTAGTGCCAAAGCAAGATTGTAATGAACCATTGATGAGGTAGGAGCAAGAAGTGCTGCTTTATTCAGGTAATGCTCAGCGGCATCTCGTAAATGTAGGTTTAAGTAGGTGATTCCTAAAGCGTAATTTGCATCAGCATTCTCTGGATCATCCCTTAGAATTTCCTTCCATCGTTTTTCTGCCTCGCTGAGGATTTTGGAATCTGCTGTGGAATTAAAAATTTTTCCTGAGTATGTGATCAACAAGACGCTACCGCAACTTGGACATTCTCGCTCGTTTTTATTGATTGGTGAACCACACATCGGGCAGTTCAATGCGTTAATAAAAATTCCTGATTGCGCGTCTTTCATAATAGGGGGTGCTTGTTTTTGAAAAACAGGTGTACTGATCATCTCGTTCATGGAAGGCATTTCCAGGCTAGTTAATGCCAATAATGCCTGAGTTGCCTGTGAATTATTGGGATTGATATCGAGTACTCTCTGGAAACAAATTCTTTTCTCTTCAGTGTTTTGAACGCAAGTACCCATCCATAACCACGCGGTTTCATTATTTGGATCTTCAGAGGTTACTTTTTTAAAAATACTTTTAGCCTCTTCGATTAAGCCGTTGCGATAGGCTGAAATACCCTTTTGGAGTTTGAGAAAATCAGTCATAGTTATCCTCAGGATCATTCACTCGTTTTTTTAGATAAGTATTTTATAAGCCGATTTGCTACCAAGTCAAGAAAAAATGGGCATCAAAAATATCCATAACATGATTGAGTTTTATCAGTAAAATTTGTATACTTGTAAGTTTCGTATTAATAAAAATGAAGTAATATAGAATTAATGATTGAAACCTTGGTGATTTTGTCAAAAGGAGGAACCCATGCCCGGCTTATTTGATCCCTTCACCATCAAAGAAATAACCCTTCGAAATCGCATCGGCATGTCCCCCATGTGCCAATACAGTTATCACGATGGTTTTTCCAATGACTGGCAGTTGATGCATTTGGGCGCTCGCGCGGTGGGTGGGGCAGGATTGATCATCGCAGAAGCCACCGCGGTGGACCCTGCCGGCCGCATCACCCCCTACGATGTGGGGATCTGGTCCGATGAGCATATTCCGCCCTTGCAGAGGGTTGCCAACATCATCCATTCACAGGGTGCGGTACCGGGTATTCAGATCGCTCATGCCGGCCGCAAGGCCTGCGTTGGCCGCCCGTGGGGTGAGGAGAGGGGCAAACCCATCACCAATAAGGATACCCGTTGGTGGCAGGCGGTCGCCCCCAGTTCCATTGCTTTCACTCCCTTACATCAGCTTCCGCACGAGCTAACCGTGGCCGAGATCCATGGCATCCAAAAGGCCTTCACTGCTGCAGCCCGGCGCGCTTATGAAGCTGGCTTTGAATGGCTCGAGATCCACGCAGCACACGGCTACCTCATCCACGAATTCTATTCTCCCTTCTCCAACCACCGACAGGACGAATACGGCGGTAGTTTCGAGAATCGCGTGCGCTTTTTAATGGAAACGATCGACAAGGTTCAAATGGTCTGGCCCAAGCATCTGCCGCTGACCGTGCGTATTTCGGGTACCGATTGGGTGGATGGTGGTTGGGTGGTGGAGGATTCGATTGAACTCGCCAAACTGCTCAAGAAAACCGGGGTTGATCTGGTGGATTGTTCCTCGGGTGGAAACATCGCAGATGCTACCTTACCGTTCGGAGCGGGCTATCAGGTGCCCATCTCGGAACAGGTGCGCAACCAGGCCAACATCCCCACCGCCACGGTCGGTATGATCACCGAGCCCCAGCATGCTGATGAGATCATCCGCAACGAGCGCGCGGATATCGTTCTGTTGGGACGTGAATTCTTGCGCGATGCCTACTGGCCCCTGCACGCTGCCAAAGAATTGGGTGTGGATTTTGCGGTTCCACCGCAGTATTTGAGGGCTTTTTAGTCCAACGTTCCGAACAGACTCTGCAGTTCCTTCAGTTTTACACGCGAGGTCATATCCAGGCTGATCGGTGTGACCGAGACCAGTTTATCCCGGCGGAAAGTGCATACGTCGGTATCCGGGTCGGACATGTCGTTCTCGTCCGGCCGCGGACGGATATCCACTTTGGCTTTATCACCGGGCTTTTCGGGTTCAAGCACCGTTGCCACAAAATAGGGATGCCGGCTCAAGCGGGTCACACGCCAGTCTGTTTGAGGGGTGGCTTCAGCGGGAACATTCACGTTCAACAACATCACGTCTTCCGGCATCTGTTTCTCAAGCAGCACTTTGGCAAACCGTCGGGTAAAAATGGCCGCGGTTGAAAAATCAACTTTTTTTGAGTAACTCAGGTAATCATCATTTTCGAGCAGAATCGAAACCGCCAGTGAAGGGATGCCAATCGAAGCTCCTTCCATGGCCGCGCCCACGGTGCCCGACATGGTGATATCAATGGCCGGGTTTTCACCATAGTTGATGGCTGAGACTACCAGATCTGGTTTTTGTTTAAGCACTCCAAAGATGCCATACTGCACGGTTTGTGCGGGGGAGCCGTTCACGGCGTAGCAGGTCCATTCCTGATCACCGATCTTCAAGGTGGTGGGTTTGATCTCACCGTCCGTCCAGGAAGGCACACTGCGTCCAGCGCCTGAATGCTGTTCGCGCGGCGCGGTGATCGTCACATACCCCAGTTTGGAGAGTTCATGCGCGGCGGCCCACAACCCTGGGGAGTGAATGCCATCGTCATTGGTTAACAAAATTTGCGGTTTATTGTTCATTTTCTCTCGTTGCTCTTTCAGTATATGAAAATAGAGCGGTTTCCCGCTCTATTGAGTGCCCTCGGCAGAACTCGAATCTGCAACCTTTTGCTCCGCAAGCAAACGCTCTGTCCAATTGCGCTACGA
>CAZRHZ010000020.1:0-25033 GCA_964599995.1 uncultured Anaerolinea sp.
AAGTTCAACCTTCCGCGCTTCCTGCTGATCAACAAGATGGAACGCGAAAACGCCAATTTCCAAAAATCGATCAACTCCGTTCAGGAATATTCAGACATCCGCCTGGTCCCCATCCAGCTCCCGCTAGGTGAAAAGCAAGATTTCAAAGGCGTGATCGATCTGATAAGCATGAAAGCCTATAAAGGCGACGGAAAAACCGCAGAAGAAATCCCAGCTGAGCATAAGGCCGCGGCAGAAGAAGCCCGCACCAAATTGATCGAAGTGGCTGCCGAAGGTGACGACGCCCTGATGGAGAAATTCTTTGAATCTGGCACGCTCAGTGACGAAGAAGTCCTCAAGGGTTTGAAAGCAGTCATCAAATCATGCAATTATATGCCGGTACTGGTTTCAGCCGGTTCACTTGGAATGGGCGTTCTGAAACTTCTGGATGCTGTCATTGAACTCTTCCCCTCCCCCAAGGAAGCCGGTCCGGTGGTGGCAGCCGGTAAAGCAGGCGAGGAAAAGCTGGATGTCAAAGACGACGGCCCGCTGGCAGTCTATGTATGGAAAACCACTGCCGACCCATTCGTGGGCAAGCAGACCTATTTCAAGGTTTTTTCAGGTACCATCAGCGCTGACTCACGCATTTGGAACCAAAGTAAAGAAGTTGAAGAACGGGTTGGCACCATTGGCATCCCCCGCGGCAAGGAATCTGTGAGCGTGAAAGTCGCCCACTCGGGAGATATCTGCATTGTTCCAAAGCTGACCGAGACCTCTACCTCCAATACCATTTGCGACAAGACCCACCCATTGACCCTGCCGATCCCGGAATATCCCACCGCGCTGTATCAGGTAGCGCTCTTCCCGAAGACCCAGGGCGACTCCACCAAGATCACCGCCACTTTGCATAAGCTGTGCGAAGAAGACATGACCCTGACCTGGCACAACGACGCCACCACCCTGCAGACCATTTTGGCAGGACTGGGCGACCAGCATATTGACGTCGCCATCCGCCGTGCAGAAACAAAATTCCAGGTGGGTGTGCTGCTTCAGGAACCCAAGGTACCCTACCAGGAAACCATCACCAAACCCGCAGCAGCAGAACATACCCATAAAAAACAGACTGGTGGTTCAGGCCAATACGGCAAAGTTGCCCTCAAGGTAGCCCCTCTGGCTGATAAAGATTTTGACTATTCTTGGGATGTGTTCGGTGGAGCCATTTCACAATCCTATTCTTCTTCCATCCAAAAAGGAATCGCCTCAGTGATGAAAGAGGGCGTGATCGCGGGTTATCCCATCTCGGGTGTGCACGTTTCAATCGTGGATGGCAAGGAACACCCCGTGGATTCAAAACCAGTGGCTTTCGAATCTGCCGGGCGCAAAGCCTTTGAAGAAGCCGTTCGTCAGGCAAGCCCCGTACTGCGTGAGCCGATCATGCTGGTGCACATCACAGTTCCCGAAGCGAACATGGGCGACGTGATGGGCGACCTGAACACCCGCCGCGCACGCATCCAAGGTATGGAAACCGATAAAGGCCATTCCGTGGTCACCGCCACCGTTCCGCTGGCAGAAATGCTGCGCTACACCACCACCCTACGCTCCATCACCGGTGGCCGCGGTATCTTCAGAATGGAATTCGATCACACCGACGTGGTGCCGGCACATATCGCGCAGCCCATCATCGATGCCCGAACCAAGGAAATGGAAAACAAGAAGGAAGAATAAGTCATTTCGACGACCAAGAAACTGGACGGACTCATCCGTCCAGTTTTTATTTCCCGGCGTCGCTTGACGCTCAATCTCTTGTCTGGTAATCTTAGTCAATCAAAAAGGCAAGCCATGTCTCTTAATGAATCGTTTCTCGAAAAAGCATGGGGTGATCTGCTTTCGCGCGAACCCAAATGCATTCAAAGCAGATTTTCGTCATTGGATGAAGAAAGCCGAAAAACTGTGATGGAGCACTTGCAACGCATGGTCTCGGAAGCGGGATGGCACCCTGAACAGGTGAAATCTGCCCAAGCCGCTCTTGAAGCTC
The DNA here is from genome assembly GCA_964599995.1 of uncultured Anaerolinea sp. Taxonomy (GTDB): domain Bacteria; phylum Chloroflexota; class Anaerolineae; order Anaerolineales; family Anaerolineaceae; genus UBA6107. The sequence goes on from CAZRHZ010000020.1 coordinate 2,015, forward strand.
TGTCTGGACTAGGTTAAGGTATGGATATTCGAGCATTAATTGATGAGATGAACCGATTTGTGGCATCCAAGGGCTGGTACGATGCGAAAACTCCCAGGCCGCAGACACCGCGCAACCTGGCAATCTCGCTGTCACTGGAATCTGCGGAAGTGCTTGAGCATTTTCAATGGGGTGAAAAGACTGCCGATCAACACGAACTTGAAGGTGAACTGGCCGATGTGGCATTATACCTGCTGCAACTGGCAAGTGTGACCGGCATTGACCTGGAAAAAGCAATTCTAAAAAAGCTGGAACTCAATTACACAAGACAGTGGGATATCGACCAAAATAACCAACGGAGCGAAGAATGAGAATTGCAATCTACGGCGGAGCTGCACCCAAAGAAGGTGAAGCAGCCTATGAAGAAGCCCGTCAGCTTGGTTTCCTACTGGCAAAAGCCGGACATACCGTTATGACCGGTGGATACATCGGCGTGATGGAAGCCGCATCAAAAGGTGCGGCTGAAGCTGGCGGCCACGTGATCGGTTCAACCTGTACCCAGCTTGAGATCTGGCGCGGAATCAAAGCCAACGCCTGGGTCAAGGAAGAATGGAAACATGATAGCCTTCGAGACCGGATGTACACGTTGATCGATAAATGTGACGCTGCCATCATGATGCCGGGCGGCGTGGGAACGCTGGCCGAGCTGGCAGTCATGTGGAACGAAGAGATCATCTCCACCAACCCTTCACGCATCATGATCCTGGTCGGTCAGGGTTGGAAGGAAACCATGCAGGTCTTTTTCAAGCAGTTGGGAAATTACGTGCATGACCGCGACCAAAAAAGGATCCGTTTCGCAAAAGACATCCACGAAGCCGCAGCGCTTCTTGAAGAACACGGCTCGAAACCCGCAGAAATCATTTCACATTCAGGATAAAAAAAATGAGTATTGAAAAATTAACCACCCGTAACGAAAATTTCTCAGAATGGTACAACCAGGTCATTTTACGTGCCGAAATGGCAGATTACGCTCCTGTGCGCGGCTGCATGGTCGTGCGCCCGCATGGCTGGGCGCTATGGGAGAACATTCAGCAATCTCTTGACCGGCGTTTCAAAGCCACCGGCCACGTAAACGCTGCCTTCCCCCTGCTGATCCCAAAATCCTTCCTCGAAAAAGAAAAGGAACACGTGGAGGGTTTTTCACCCGAGCTGGCAGTGGTAACCGTTGGCGGAGGTGAAACACTCGAAGAACCCCTGGTGGTGCGGCCCACCTCCGAGACCATCATCGGTTACATGTACTCCAAGTGGATCAAATCGTACCGCGATCTGCCTTTGCTGATCAACCAGTGGGGCAACGTGGTGCGCTGGGAAATGCGCACGCGCCTCTTCTTGCGCACGCTAGAGTTTTATTGGCAGGAAGGCCACACCGCCCATGCCACCCTCAAGGAAGCCGAGGAAGAAACCATGCGCATGCTGGAAGTCTATACACGCTTCGCAATGGATGAAGCTGCCATTCCTGTGATCCCCGGCCGCAAAAGCGATACCGAGCGGTTTGCAGGTGCGGTGCGCACCTATTCCATCGAGGCCATGATGGGCGACACCAAGGCCTTGCAATCCGCCACCTCTCACCTGCTTGGGCAGAATTTTGCCAAAGCGTTCGATATTCAATATCTCGATGAAAACAACACCCTGCAGCACTGCTGGACGACCTCGTGGGGACTTTCCACGCGCTTCGTGGGCGCCATCATCATGACGCATGGCGACGACCAGGGGCTGGTGCTGCCGCCCAAACTGGCGCCCATCCAGGTGGTGATCGTGCCAATCTTCAAGAACGACGAGGAAAAGAGCAAGGTCATGCCGGTGGTCGAGAAATTGAAGCTGGAACTGGCAGACTTCAGAATCAAGGTAGATGACCGCACCGAGGTTTCACCTGGATTCAAATTCAACGATTGGGAACTGCGCGGTGTGCCGCTACGCCTGGAAGTCGGCCCCAAAGATGTGGAAAAGGGTTCTGTCATGGCCGCGCGACGCGACATCCCAGGTCGGGATGGCAAGACCATTTTGGGAATGGACCAACTGCGTGGGCAGATCGCTGAACTGCTGACGGAAATCCACGCCAATTTGTATGAACGCGCCAAAGCTTTCAGAGACGCACATATCTATGATCCCAAAGATTACGAGGAACTGAAACAAACAGTTGAAAAAGGCTGGGCGTTCTCATGGTGGTGCGGTGATGCCGCCTGTGAAGCCAAAGTAAAGGAAGACACCAAAGCCACCACCCGCAACATTCCGCTTGACCAACCCGGTGGCAAAGGAAAGTGCATCGTGTGCGGCAAAGAAGCCCACGAGAAGGTTTATTTCGCCAAAGCGTATTAACCCCATCCAATGCCTGCCATTGAGTTTTCACGTTTGAGAACCAAAATCGAATTGCTCGGAAAGAAATATGATCAACCCGAGCAGTTCGTCAAGGATCTTTCTGACCTGTACTTCTTTTACTCCGATCTGACCTTTCAAAGCAGCAGCACAACCCGAGTCTCAAGCACCTTTTCTGCGTATCGCGCTCCAGTCATGATCAACCGTGAGCTTGAGCGCGCATTCAAACCAATGGCCCGATCCCGATCTCAAGAAACGCTGGCCATCATCGACGCGCTGTGGGCTACCAGAACCGAGGAACCCTGCAGGCTGGCCGCCGCGCTGTTGGGAGATCTGCCCATCGAATATCATGAAGCCGTGCAGGAAAGGATCCGCAACTGGTCACAGACCGGAGACAACCCGGAGCTGGTCAACGCTCTACATGAAAAAGGGGCCGAAACCATCCGGCGTGAAAATCCCGAAGTATGGATCCATACCCTCAAGAACTGGTATGACAGCCAGCAACCTGTTCTACAAAAACTGGCCATCACCGGCCTGGCTCCCATGGTGAACGATCCTGATTTCACCAACCTTCCGATCCTGTTCGGTTTTCTTGAGCCCATCATTTCCAAAGCGGATTCGCACCTGGCTTATACGCTGCTGTTGATGGTCGAAAAATTGGCCGCCAAATCAGAGTCAGAGACGGTGTATTTCTTGAAGCAGATCATCAGGGAATCCCCTTCAAAGGATCTGCCGCGCTTCATTCGACGCGCACTGCCCTCGTTTTCTGAACAGGCGCAGCTTTCTCTGAAGACCTGCCTTCGTGAAAACACGCAGATATAGTATTCTTCGGATCGTGAACAGTAAATTCCATCATCTACTCACAACATCCAACCTCTGGTATAATATTAGGCTGTGACTCGACCTGCCTGCGGGGAAACCTGCGGAACAGGAGACTATCAAATTTTTTATCAGGAGAAATTGTCATGCCATTGACCAAGGAAGTAAAAGACAAACAGATCGCTGAATATCATCTTCACGACACCGATACCGGTTCGGCCGCAGTTCAGATCGCACTGCTCTCCACCCGGATCAAACAGCTCACCGAGCACCTGCGCAACAACAAGAACGACGCTTCATCACGACGCGGCCTGCTCAAGATGGTAGGACAGCGACGGCGATTGCTGGCTTACTTGCGCCGGACGGATTACCCCCGGTTCGCAGCCATCACCGAAAAACTAAGTATCCGCACAAAGTAGGGCTAAACAGAAACGAGTAGATGGCAAGACAAGTCCATCTACTCGTTTTTATTTCAGCATGTGCGGAAGTGTAGCCGCCGGTTGGGCATTGAAAAATGGTGAGGACGCTCGCGTCCCCGGCAGTTTTCAGTTCCTGACCAGGCGGGATGAAAGGAATAATCATGAAACCAGAAAGCAAGAAATACATTACCACCGTGGGTGGCCGCCCTTTGACGTTTGAGACCGGCAAATTAGCCGCTCAGGCTGGAGGAGCTGTCACCGTCCAATTTGGAGAGACCGTCGTCTTTTCAGCAGCCACCATGGGCAACGAACCCAGAATGGGGCAGGATTTCTTCCCCCTGACCGTCGAATATGAAGAACGTATGTATGCCGGTGGAAAGATCCCAGGCTCATTCTTCCGCCGGGAAGGCCGTCCGGGCACGGATGCCATCCTGGTATCACGACTGACCGACCGTCCACTGCGCCCCCTGTTCAACCAGGCCATCCGCAACGAAGTGCAGGTCATCATGTTCTCCCTGTCGGCTGACAATGAGAACCCTCTTGACATCCTGGCGATCAATGCCGCATCTGCAGCACTGATCATCTCAGATATCCCCTGGGGCGGCCCCGTGGGTGCCGTGCGAGTTGGACGCGTGAACGGTGAATTCATCCTCAACCCCACCTACGCTCAAATTGAAGAAGGCGATCTTGACCTGCGCATCGCGGGCACTGAAGACGCGATCCTGATGGTCGAATGCGGTTCAAATGAGATTGACGAAGAAACCATGGTTTCCGCGCTGATCTTTGGTCATGAAGCTATCAAACCCATCTGCGAGACACAACTGCAGATGGCCAAAGAGATTGGCAAGGCCAAACGGGAAGTTAAGTTGTTCACCCTCGATGAAGCGATCGTTGAAAAGGTATACAACCGGGCTGCCAGTGATATCGACGAGATCCTCGAAACCATACGCGGTAAACACGAACAGCAAGAAGCTCTGGATGCGCTGCGTGAATCCGTAGTGGTGGAATACACCGATCCCGAAGACGCCGAGCAGATTTCTGCCTATAAAGAAGGTTTCGAAGAAACCCTCAAACGCGTTGTACGCTCACGCATTCTCGATCAACACAAACGCCCAGACGGACGCAACATCACCGAAATTCGCCCGATCTGGTGCGAAGTGGGCATCAGCCCACGCGCCCATGGCTCCGGCCTCTTCACTCGCGGCGAAACCCAGGTGTTAACCCTCGCCACGCTTGGCACCCCCAAGGAAGCCCAGGAAATCGACACCCTGTCACCGAATGATTCCAAGCGCTACATGCACCATTACAATTTCCCGCCCTACTCTACCGGCGAAGTAAAACGCACGGGTGGGCAATCGCGCCGCGAGATCGGACACGGCGCACTGGCTGAACGCGCTCTGGTTCCCGTTATCCCTGCGGAATCTGAATTCCCCTACACCCTGCGTCTGGTGTCTGAGGTACTGGCCTCCAATGGTTCCTCCTCCATGGCATCGGTTTGCGGATCGACCCTGGCTCTCATGGATACCGGTGTGCCCATCAAGGCTCCGGTCTCTGGTGTGGCAATGGGTTTGATCAAGGAAGGCGACAAGTACGTGGTGCTGACCGACATCCAGGGTGCTGAAGACCATCTCGGCGATATGGATTTCAAAGTGGCTGGAACCACCGCTGGCATCACCGCCCTGCAAATGGACATCAAGATCAAGGGCATCACCCCCGAGATCATGCGCCAGGCACTCACCCAGGCTCACGAAGCCCGCATGTTCATCCTCGACCAGATGTTGGATGTGATCCCCGTGCCGCGGCCTGAACTGCGCTCCTTCGTTCCGCGCATTTCCACCATGAAGGTACCCGTGGACAAGATCGGCGCCATCATCGGACCTGGCGGCAAGATGATCCGCGCGTTGCAGGAAGAAACCAACACCAAGATCGATATCGACGACGACGGCACCGTTTATATTGCCGCGACCGACGGCAAGAATGAAGCCATCGTTCGCGAACGCATTTCAGCATTGACTGAATCTGCCCAGGTCGGCCGCATCTACACCGGCAAGGTGGTACGCGTGGCTGATTTTGGCGCGTTTGTACAGATCCTGCCCGGACTTGACGGTATGGTTCACATTTCACAACTTGACACCGAGCGCGTTGAGAAGGTTGAAGATGTGGTGAAGATGGGCGACGAACTGACCGTGATGGTCACCGCCATCGATGAGAACGGCAAGATCCGTCTCTCACGACAGGCCGTGCTGGAAGGCTGGACCGTTGAAGAAGCCCTCGAACACGACAAAGGCGGACGTAGTGGTGGCAGCCGCCCACGCTCAGGTGGAGACCGCGGAGATCGCGGCGGACGTCCAGGCGGCAATCGCTCCGGTGGCAACCGCAGCGGAGACCGCAACCGAAGGTAGACACAAAAAGGATCCCAGCGATGGGATCCTTTCTTTTTGGTTATGCTTGATCGGTGAGTTCTAGATCTTGAACTGCTTAACCTGACCTTCAAGGTTATCGGCCATTTCGGTCAGCATCTGCGCTGAATCATTTACTTTCACGACCTGGGCTGACATTTCTCCAACACTGGAACTCACTTCTTCAACCGAAGCGCTGTTCTCCTCGCTGATGCTGGCGATATTCTCAACCGATTTGGCCACTTCGCGGGCGTGATTGGCCATTTCTTCGGTGGCGGATGTGTTGCTTTCAACGATTGAGCTCACCTGATCCATGGAACTGATCAAGCCGGAAGTTGATGAATTCACCGATACCGCAGATGCGGCGATGCGTTCCACTTGTTCTTGCATGGATTTGACGGTATCAGTGATTCTGGAAAGCGCTTGACCAGCAGACCCCGCCAGTGTGGTGCCATTTTTCACTTCTTCGAGACTGGCGTTCATCGATTCTACGGCTTCTTCGGTGGAATGATTAATACTCTGGATCAAGGTACTGATCTCTTTGGTCGCCACAGTGGATTTGTCGGCCAGTTTTCGCACCTCATCAGCCACTACTGCAAATCCTTTGCCAGCCTCCCCAGCTCGAGCCGCTTCGATGGCAGCGTTCAACGAAAGCAGATTGATCTGGCTGGTGATCTCTTCGATGACCTCCAGAATGTTGCTGATCTCGTCTGAGCGCTTTTTCATTTCAAGGACCTTTTGCGCAGAGATCTCCACTTTGTTTTGAACCTTGCTCATTCCAACAACCGTATCCTGAATGGTTCTGGCACCTCCATCCGCTTCAGTCATAGCCTGCCCAGCTTTCTGTTGACCTGCCTGAGCATCAGAAATAACCTGTTGAATGGCTTGTACGATCTGATCTGTCAACTCAGCAGACTGATTAACGGCTTTGGACTGCAAGAGAATGCCCTGCTCCACCCCATTGATCGCAATCTGCATGTTCTCGACCGAAGCTGAAGTTTTGGTGGCCACTTCAGCTTGTTGGATGGCTCCACCCGCGATTTGATCCATCACCTGTGAAATTTGGGTGGAAGCTTTACCAGCAAGTTCAGCCGCTTGTGCCAGATTTACAGAAGCCTGCGAAACCTGCTCTGAATTGTTCAATATCTGCCCTACGAGATGGCGGAGTTTCTCAGTCATCACTTCAAAAGAATTACCCAACACATCATCCTCAGAACGAGCAGTGAAATTCACCGTGAGATCACCTTTGGCGATAAGCGTGGTATTGTTCGCCACCAGGTTCAGTGAATCAATGAGATGATTGAAAGATACGGCCATCTCACCTATCTCATCTTTATAATAGATATGAGATTGGCGACTAAGGTCACCCTGAACAGCTATGGTTTCAGCCACTGCGCTGATATCGTACAGTGGTCGGATCATAAATTTTGCCAGCCAAAGAGCAGTACCTGCTGAAAGTATGATGCTAAACTGCGAAATAAAAAGCTGGATCATATTCATTGATAGCAGCGTGCTTTCAGGAACGTCTCCTCTTGCAAAAATAAAAGAGGCTAGAACCAGACTAAGCAAATTGAACAAGATAGCGGATATCGATGAAATCGCCAATACCAACTTTGCAGCAAGTGGGTAGCTTGAGAATCTGAAAAACACCAAGAACGCCATGGCAACGCCAAGAACGATCATCAAAACGTACTGGGGATCTGAAAGGTCAATCTGGTAGACCACAGATTTATTGATGTAGTCTGTCAAAGCTACAACTGCGCTGCCAATAAATGAAATGGCAATACCAATCCCCATCCAAGAACGTGGAAAAAGTTGAATGGCGATCAATGACAGGAGCAGGCTGATCACCAAGCCGAGTAGCCAGCCAAGGTTAATGGGTGAAAAAAGGCCAGTCACGAACAAGCTGATTTGAGCTGCAATGATCGTTGTCAAAGCTGCCTGTTTTGGTTTTCCCTTTTTTACCAGACTTATGGCAAAGCCGATGCTGACTCCCCCAAGAAGCCGAACTGTAGCGCTAAAATATTCTTCGCTTGGAGAGTGATTGCTCACCGCAGCAATAAAATCCATACCAGCGCTGGCTACCAGTGCAACAAAAGCCAGCCACAATAACAAGACTCCTCTACGGATAGATCTGGATTCCTGTTGATCGATAACAACACTATCGTTAACCATGAATACACTCCGAAAAGTCGCAGAATGCTAATATGATACGCCTGCATCATGCAAAACGGAATAAAAACAGAATTAATAATGTTTTCAGTGGCTTTTCGTCGCGAGCGGAAATACTATCTTTAAAAGCGATCCACAAGATAACAGACAGAGATATTTATTAGTCACAGAAAGTGTTATTTGGAAGTTGGCAGTTTGGGCATTTCAGGACCGGCAAGCTTAAGATGCTCAGCCAGTGCAGCCCGCACCGCGATGCGGTCGTCCCAGGGGTATTCGACCGTTCCAAAGCACATGGATTGCTCATGACCTTTTCCGCACGGTATGACCATATCACCAGGCTGTGCCAGTTTTATACCCAATCGAATCGCTTCCCCACGGTCAGGGACACGGAAGAAAGTTTTATTCTCCACGCCTCCTGCCTTTAGCGCGGCGTCTGCCATTTCCGCCAGGATCGCATCCAGCGATTCTGTGCGCGGGTCTTCAGCTGTCAGGATGGTCAAATCAGCTTTTTGGACAGAGACTTCAGCCATCATGCGCCGCTTTTCCCTATCGCGCAATCCTGCAGAGCCGAAGATCGCAATCACCCTGCCCTTTGTCATCTGACGCGCGGTTTCGATCGCCCTGGCAAGGGCATTAGGTGTGTGGGCAAAATCCACAATCGCAGTAAAGTCTTGCCCCATGTCAATCCATTCCATGCGGCCAGAAACACCGGATAGATCGTTAATGCCTTGGATCGCATAGATTGGATCGATCCCTAAACCGATAACTGTAGCACAAAAAGCAGCCAAACAATTCAGAACATTAAAATTTCCTGGCAGGTTGCAGTGTACATGATATTGAGAATCTTTGTGGTTGAGGAGAAAATCCACGCCACGCGGAGAACAGTGGATCTCTGAAGCGGTCACATCTGCAGGTGCATTGATGGCGTAGGAGACTTTTCGGTTGGGGATCAAGCGGTTAAGATATTCGTAAGATTGATCCTCTGCGTTCAACACCGCCACGCGAGGATTTCCACCAGGTTTTTGAGCTGTCAGGTCAAGCGCAAAAAAGAGTTTTGCCTTGGCTTCACGATAAGCTTCATATGAGCCGTGGTAATCAAGGTGTTCGTGAGTGATATTGGTCACGACAGCGATATCATATTCGCAGGCGGTCACACGGTGCTGATCCAAACCGTGTGAAGTGGTTTCAAGCACCACATGAGTCAGTCCTTCGTCAACCATTTTGGCGAGCAATCGCTGAACAACGGTGGCTTCAGGCGTGGTGACATGGAAACCGGTATCGATCACTTCGCTGCCAATCACGGCATTGACCGTAGACACTAGGCCAGCCTTGATGCCTGCGCGTTTCAAAATATGGAAAATAAGGTTCGAGGTGGTGGTCTTGCCATCCGTGCCGGTAACGCCGACCACGGTTAATTTTCGTCCCGGGTGATCGTAGAAAAAGGCAGCCAGGTGAGCCAGTGATTCACGCGAATCCGAAACCTGAATATAAGGAACCGGTAATGACTCAAACAGCTGGGTTCCAACCACTGCAATAGCGCCGCTCTGGATAGCCGCGGGAATGTACTGGTGTCCATCCGCGTTGCCACCGCTCAGAGCGACAAACAGGTTTCCAGGTTCGATCTCACGAGAATCAAACTGAATACCCGTAACATTGACCCCTGCCAAATCGCCGATCAAATGATGTTCGACAGGCAGATCGTTAACCAATTTTTCCAATGCGATCGATAAACTGTTTTTCATGCGACCTACTTAAAAAAACGAGGACCTTAAATGGGCAACCCATCAAGATCCCCGTTAGATGTAAGACTAATCCAATGACTGGCGTAAATTTTGAATCTGGTTGGCTACCGATCCATCCACGACCTTATCGCCCACTCGCAGGATCAATCCACCTAAAATCTGAGGATTAACACTGTAGGTCACTTTGGCGTCTGATCCAAGCTTGGCAAACACATCGCTGGAGACAATTTTGCGTTCTTCGTCGGTCAACGGCAGAGCGCTGGTGACCTCGGCATCTTTACCCTGAAAATCAAGGTCGTTCAACACAACCACCTTGCCTGATTTGATGCCAGAGAAGAATTCATTGACCAAAGTATGCTGACGTTTCTCGTCAAGCGCTTCACCAATGATCTTCTGAGCAGCAGCAATGGCGAGGGTGGAAATGTGCCCACGCAAATTGGCCAATTCTTTCTCTTTAGCCTGGGCAATCTCTGCCAGAGCAGATTGGCGCATCTTTTCGATCTCGGTCTGACCAGCCAATTTAACATCCTTGTTGGCGGCTTCAGCTTTCTCGTTGGCTTCGCGGATGATCTGAACGGCCTTGTTTTGTGCTTCGTTCACCAGGTTTTCAGCATCCTTTTCAGCATTGGCGCGGGCATCTGCGGCAATACGCGCGTCATGCAGTCCTTGCTCCACCGTCTCGCCACGTTTTTTCATGGCTTTCATGAGGGGTTTATAGACCCAGGCGATCAATACCACCATGATGATGGCAAAGTTGAAGATCTGAACGATCAGAAACCCAAGATTAATACCCAGTTTTTCCAAAATAAGCCTCCTTTAGCTTCGTACTAAAGTACGAAGAGCATCAAGAACGCGATCACCAGACAATAGATCGCGATGGCTTCTGAGAATGCAATACCAAGGATCATGTTGGTCATCAGACTGCCGGAGGTATCTGGGTTGCGGGCCATGCCACCCAGGGCACCTTGTACACTCAATCCGATGCCAACACCTGCGCCTGCTGCGCCAATCATTGCCAAACCAGCTCCGATAAATTTTGCTGCTTGAACGATATCACCAGTCATTCTCTTTCTAGCCTCCTCATCCTATTTTTCAAAAAAAGCAAAACCTTAAGCGTGTTCTTCTTCTCCAGAGTGTCCGTGGGTGGCCTGTGCCATGAAAGTGAGGGTCAACATACCGAACACGTAGGCCTGGATCGCGCCAATGAACAACTCGAACATCATGATCATAGATGGAACAAAGACCGGAACCATGGCTCCGACCAATGCCATCAAGACCATGCCTGCAAACATGTTTCCGAACAACCGGAAGGTAAATGAGAGAATTTTGGAAAGCTCAGAGATCAACTCGAGCAGACCAACAATGAAGTCCATGAAGCCAAAAAAGGGCTTTTTGAACATAGTGGTGAAATTAATGAACTTGCTGAAATAGCGCGGACCCTGAACCTGAACACCGATAACCTGGGTCATGAGCACAGAGATCAGAGCCAGTGCTAGGGTGAAGTTCAGATCTGTGGAAAGCGCGCGGAAGTATGAGGTGAGTACGAAACCGCCTTCATGTGCTTCCTCGTTTAATAGGGTGTACCAATTGCCACTCAAAGCCTGAATTGCGTAACCATGCTCACTCTCTTCAAGGAAACCTACCGTTTCAAAACCGGGGAGCAGTTTGATCAAATTGGCAAAAAGCACCAAGATCATGATGGTCGCAAACCATGGAAAAACCTTTTTTGCATATTTGCCAGCAGCTGATTCGGTCATCTTGTAGAGCATATCAACAACCATCTCAAATGCACCAGCAATCCCTTTGGGGGCGACAGGATTCTTGCGAACGCCACGACGCACCAATACTGCAATGAGGATGATCACCACGTCCATCAGGAGCATGGCCAGCATAGTATTGGTTAAATAAAAATCTCCGATCACGGGCAATGTGAACAGAGGTTCCTTTGTTATATATTCAGGGGCAACTTGAATGTGTGGTTGAACCGGTTTGGCAAATTGCAAGCCAATGACTGATAAAATGATGAGCCCAAGGATGATCCACCGATTCACACCCCAACGCCATTTACGAGTCTTTTCCAATACCATCCTCCTCGCTTCGTTTCTGCTGCGGATTGTCCAATTTGAGCTTTGATACCGTTTTACGAACAACGAAGAACATCAAACCTAAAGATAATGGGATACTTGCCAGCAACAAACCGATCGTAAACCAGGGTTTGGTGTTCAAACGCGCGTCCAAGGCCAACCCACCCAAAACCGCCCCAATAATGATCACGAGCGTCAAAAAACCCACCTGGCCGGTTACCGCTGCAACCAGTAAATTAAAACCATTCTGACTTTTCTTAGGTGATTGGTCAGACATAATGATGAATTATATCACACTGAGGGTTTCAAAAAACATATCAGCTCAACCTTAATTGTTTGGAATACATAAGTTATTGACTATTCTTAACCGGTTGCATTCCGAAGCTGAACAAATAGCCTGACAGAACCAGGATCAAGCCAGAAATAAAACCGATCAGAAAACCGACGCGCGCTTTGCGATAAGAATAACCTAGGAAATCCTTCGATATAAGGTCGATCTTCCTGGCAAGGATCAGCACCTTGTCATCATATTCTGTTTGCTGAAAAAGCCAGAGCGTTCCCGAAGAAACCCCCGCAGTTGCTGGGCGAACCAACCACTCCAGAGTGACAGGATTGGAAGGAAGGATGGCTACATGGCCGTCGCCCTGCGGAGTGACGTCTGAAATCCCAATCTCCAGGCGGCTGACCAAATCGATGCGCCCTTGCTCGTTTAAATCAGAATAATCCTCTGGAAAATCAACGCTTAACCCAATCTTCGCCTGGTCACCCGTTTTCAGCCAGTGGAGATAGGTCAACACTAACCTCCCCTGGGAATGACCAGCTGTGAATGGGATCGTGAATTCCTCTCTGGGCACCGGGATCAGTGTGATGAAAAATCCAATCATCGAAACGACCAACAGACACCAACCAAACCAACGAAAAATACGCATGCCATGATTATAGCGGTAAAAAAAACCAGCGATCGTGAAAAATCGCCGGTTCTTAAGGAGGGGGTATCTCTTCTAGTTGATATTAATGATCACTTTCGTTCCGTCTTTTTCATCCACCTGAACCTCATAAGGTTCACCATTTTTTACTGATTCCTCGGCTTGATCAATCACCCCTGCAAAATCAATATCCCGATACTTTTCTGGCATGAAATTACGGAAACTCTTAACTGCCCATTTGGCAAGATTGAACGGAATCGGTGCGCTCACATCAAGATCAGCCTGTTTTCCGCTGTCTTTAAGATGAACCACAATGTGAATCCAGGGCGACTCCATTAAGGCCCATCCAAGGATGATTATGAAGATGCCGATCAATAATGGGATCCATGAAAGCCAGAATCCCCAACCAAGCCCAGCCTGTTTATATCCTTGATAGACCCAATATACAGAAAAGGCAGTTAATATGGCACCGATCACCACTACCAAGCTGAGAAAGGCTTTCATGCATCCAGTCGCATCAGGTTTCGATTTCGGCTTTTTGGATGGTTGGGCATCAAGTATTTCTGGTTTTTGAGATTCAGTAGAAGGTTCTTGTTGTTCATGGGATTTTTCAATGATTCCCAACAGATCAGCACCCTCTTCAATCGTCAAAGTGCCATTTTCAACCTTTTTTAATATTTCAAGTTTCGTTTCTTCAGTAGTCATCAAAACATCCTTATCGCTCAAGAGCGTTTAACAATTTGTCTGCTTCTTCGACCGAAATCTTCTTATCCTGAAGCATCCTTAAAACCAGCATTCTTTCCTCATCGGAAGCCCCAGCTTTGGCGGCAGCATTGGCGGCCTTATCAGCGTTCATTGAAAACCCGACCATTTTTCGCCCTCGCCCAGAACCAAATCCACGCTCGTCGAGGTCTCGCATAATGGTTTCGACACGCACGTTGGCATTCCGCGTGGCATGTTCAGCATGTCGCAAGGCTTGTTCAACAGAATTGCCTGCATTCGCCAGAGTCTGTCGAATATTCTCAGATAATTCAATACCAAAGTTTTTCCAACGCTGATCATTCCAAATTTCAGGGTCTTCCTTCCAATCAGTCACTTCCTGATCTGAAACCATAACATCATCCCCGGCAATCAGAACGATCGGATTTCCTCCCTCCCCTAGAGGCAGTGAGAATTGCTGCTCTTCCGCGTCCACATCCTGGCCGCATGCATGGATGTTGATCTCTTCTCCGTTGCTGGTAATGTTAAGCTGGCAGTTGGCATTCGTCGGGATGAACAGACGGATATCAGAGCCTGCTTTGGCATGTATTTCAGGCACATTTGCTTCGTCGGTGTGAATGCGGATGTCATCCCCTGCATTCACTTCCACTTTTCCGCGGGCGTTCACCATTTTTACATCACAACCAACAGAATTCGCCAAGACGGATTGTGTGTTTTCTGTGCTCAAATCATCACCCACTCGAGCAATCTCGATCGCGCCAGATGCGTTTTGTATCCTGCAATCAGATCCCACAGATTCAATGGACGCCCCACCAACATTAGTCATCTTGAGGTCGTCACCGATCTTGCCAATCACGACCCGATTTTCAAAATTATCCACATGGCAATCACAGCCCACCTTTTCGATGGTTATTGTTCCAGTTGAAGGAAGCATTAATCGGCAATCAGAATTCGCGACAATCTTAAAGAGGCCATCCTCTTCCTTCATGTGCAGGCAATCGCTTTGGTCCACAACGACTACCAATACAGAGGAATCATTGCCCTCAACAGAAAGATCATCATTACAACGAACGACCACGCGCACATCTGGCTTTACCGGGATTGTGGTTTGTTTCATTTTTGCACCTCTCAATAATTTCAATGCGTTATTTAACTTTTCTAAATAATAATAGCAATAATTTTGATATTTGTCAATATTCTTCTTCAATTACTTAATTTTCTTATAAATATTATTGATTCATGATCAAAATAGCAAAAGATTCGACTGCACGGCCTGATTTATGGTAAGGTGTATACTAATAATGAAAAATCCTTTCCAGGAGGAACTATGAAAAAAAGAATGTTCGTTCTGACCGCTGTTCTTATTGTTGTCACACTTTCGGCCTGCGGTACCCAGACCACGCCAGTTTATGTCACACAAGGACCTGAACTTGATGCGATCACCGCAGATTCGGATATTTTTGTTGAGAATGTTCTAACAGGCATCACAAATCAAGATTACACCCTGTTTTCAACCGATTTTGACGAAACCATGTCGTCTGCGATGAAGGCAGCTGATTTCGAAAAAATATGCTCCATTTACTCGCCACTTGGGGCAGCCACCTCGATCGAACTGCTCAACGTGCAGGTGGTGAGTGAATATTACGCCGTCCGTTATGAAGTGACCTACCCAGAGAAAACCATTGTGGTGCGCCTGGTCGTGGACGGCAACGATCCTCGCAAGGTGAGCGGCTTGTGGTTTGAGTAACCTCCCGGTTTGGACAGTGTTGTATAATATTAGAAACACATTAAAAAGATAATCAGGATAATTAGAAAAGGAGAATGATATGAAATTGACCCCACCGAAAGCCCTAACCTTTTGGATCTCAGTTTTGCTAGTTGTTGTTGGTGCCCTTGCCTTCTCGATGGGCGGCTTGTCTTTCATCACCATGCCAATCGCTGTGATCATCATCGTGGTCGGTTTTGTTCTGCTGGCCCTTGGGAACATGATCAAAGGCTTGTAACTCAAATCGATGACTACTCAGCCCTTCACTAATAAGTGAAGGGCTGTTTTTTTTTGATCTATTCTATTTGTTACTTATTTCCTGCCAAAATCAGCCGGTATCTCACCCCAGGCGCGGGTATCCCATTTCAACAGCGCATTTGAAAAAGAATTCGTGCGCAGCCAATTTTCAGCATTCCTGATCAGCTTGAAAATCTGGGCGCTGCTCGCATCCTCTGGCAAGGTCGTCTTGCAACGCTTGTTTTTTACCCAGACCAAAGCTGTTTCTGAGTCTGTATAGATCGGTACAGTAATTCCCTTCTCCGTAAAAGAGACCAGGGCATGAACAATGGCCAGGAACTCTCCAATATTGTTCGTCCCAAGCGCATATGGACCAGCACGAAAAATCTTTTTATGAGTGCTGGTATGCACGCATTGATATTCCATTTTGCCAGGCGAACCGAGGCAGGAGGCATCCACGCAGTAACTGTCTTCCACCGGTTTGCCGATCAAGTCGAGCATGGCCGGGGTTAGCGTTGGAACACGTTTCCCTTTGTATTCCTGATAGGTTCCGTGAAAGGCGGATTCAGCCTGTTCGCGATTTTCAAAGGCCTTATACTCTGCTCCGGTGAACCCGGCCACCTGGCGCGAGCATTCGTCCCAGGTGGTGAACACACCGGTCTTTCTACCTTTCCAAACCACGTAAAACTTTTGTCCAGCCATTAAGAACCGATCAAAAGATTGGCAAGGAACTTTCTTACTGCACCAACCACTGCTTCGTATTGCTCGCGTCGGATATTGTGCCCAGCACCCTCAATATGTTCAGTTTTAAGTTGTTTGATCCATTCCTGCAGTTGATCCACGTCCTTTTCGCCAGAGATGGCTCCGCGTTTCTGATCAGCCGTGAGAAGCAATGCCGGGCAGATTACCTTGCTCATCACCTCTACGAAGTCAACGGATACCGAGCCGTTAACCAAAGGCATATTTGCTACCAAAGGGCTCATGCGATGTTTTGAGTTCACCCAGGGTTCGAATTCGATCTCTGGCCATGTGGAGTTGGAACGTGCAGCGGCCATCAACTCGGCGTAAGTCTGCCTTTTCAGGCTGACGATCCATTCTTGAAGCGGGTTGGTGGTTTGTGTGTTGTTCTCTACTTGCGTCACGGGCATCCAGAACGGAGGGGGATCTTCAAGCAGAATGACACCAGGCAGATCAGGATAAAAACCCGCCAGCATCAAGACGGTGATGGCTCCCATGGAATGCCCCATCAGAATGGGCTTATTGAGTTTCAAGCCCTGCACCAGTTCAGCCAGATCGATCACCAAATCCTGCAGAGCATATCCAGTGGATGGTGCTTCTGATTTGCCGTGACCGCGAGCGTCAACCATGATCACATCATAATCCTGCGCAAATTCTTCGGCCAATCGCAGCCAACACAGACCATCATCGGTGATGCCGTGAGCCAACACCAGGGGTGGTTTATTTCCTCCCGTGCGGTAATAATGTAGTTTTACCCCATTGGCAGTAATGAAATTGGATGTGTATTCGAGCATAACCAAAGCTCCTTATAAAATGAAGTGCTTCTCTTTTATACCAGATTTTCACTTATCAAAGTTGCTTTCAAACCGTACAACTCACCCCTGAGTCAACCAATCAATGGCCTCTTCGATCTTTGAGAACTGTTTGAGATTCTGCCCGCGACTGGTACTGTTCACGCGGATAAAAAAGAGATCGCTGAAAAAATTCAACTCTTTCGCCGTTAAGATTGCTCTTCGATAATGGTCTAGAGAAATTCCGTTCTTCAGTAACAATTCTTCTTCGTTTTTGTGGATCTGGATGATCTCAAATGTGCTGAGCTTAAAGACTGTTTTGCGAAAATCATAAAGGAGTCTCGCGCAATTTTGATCTAGTATGGTTTTCAAGGCAGTATTAGCGTTCTCGCGAAATGCAGCCCCCGAAAAATCGCCTTCGTAAGTAATGAGTACATATTCAACATCGTTTGGGGTTTTTTCTTTGGTGACCGAAAAACTCATATGCACCTCTAAGTTACTCACCCTTTATTATTACAAATTATAGCATTTTAACTAACCGATTTTCCACCAAGTTTTTTATATATAGCGCATATCTTTGATGCTTAACAAGCCAAAACAAGTGAAAGGGATTGGTTTCGGATTAATCCGTCTATATAATGTAAGAGACCAAGACGTATCGTATCCTTGCTTGTGGTTGGAGGGATCCCATGAAACGAATACAAAAGATATTCTTGATCAGTATTCTGATCAGTTTGGTTATCATTAGTGTGGCTGCCGTCCTGATTCTTAAGGGAACCTCAGAAAACGTGGACCCGAACCAGGTGATTGAGCAATTCTTCGAGAACAGCAAAGAAGCCCCGATCATCACCATTTTGGTGATGTTGTTGATCACTGCCGCTGCACTCGTTCCCTTCATGAAGATCATTTTTCCCCCAACCATTCGAAATGGCGAAAAGGCCAAAGCGACCATCGACCGTTTTTGGGATACCGGCACCACGATCAATGATGACCCGCAGGTGGGAATGCAAGTCAGTTTCGTGACCAGGGAAGGACTGCGCTGCCAGGCAGAGACCAAAACCCTGGTGTCGCGCCTGCAAGTTGCCTTGCTCCAGCCAGGGATGAGCGCGGAGATCGTTTATGACCCGTCCAGGCCCACTCGCGTGCAGATTTTGAACCTTGCCATCGAAGCACAAAACACAGGTTCCGCGGAGGAAAGGCTGGCCGAGCTTGCCCGCCTGAAAGAAAAGGGGTTGATCAACGACGCGGAATACCAGCGCAAGCGCGAAGAGATCATCCGGTCGATCTGAACAACCGTTTCATTCACTGAACACAAAAGATTCCACCCTGCAGGGGGATGTAAATCATCTCGTTTTTTGTATGATGAAAAACGAGTGCAGTGAGGAGGATTATGAAACCAGTCATTTGTTCTCTGATCGTTCTGTTCTTATTGACTTCCTGTTCAACCTTAAATGCCACCCCGTCACCTGACTTGATGCTTGACGGGCAGCCGGTTTTCTTGCAGGTGATCTCCGTTGAAAACGCCAGTCAGATGCAGGTATTACGGACCCTTGAAATTCCCGAATACAAACGCAGAGCAAACTGCCAGTGCACTCCTGCCTTCAGCCCGGATGGAAGCAAGGTGGCAGCGGCCTGCGGCAAAAACCCGATCCCCGTGTGGGATGTGGCAAGCGGTGAATTACTCTTTTCGCTTGAATCTACAACCCAAACGGTAGCCTGCACCTTCAGCCCTAATGGAGCGATGCTGGCCTGCGGGGGATTTGACGAGAAGATCACCTTCTGGGACATTGCGAGCGGAACGAAAATCAAAGAGATCGCTGAGGTCAACTCTCCGATCTGGGAAGCCGCATTCAGTCCGGATGGCTCACATCTGGCGGTTTGCGGGCTGGATTCAGGCGTAAGCCTGTGGGATGTAGAGACCGGAAATCAGGTATGGAGCGCAGAACCGGTCACCCGCTGCCTGAGCCTGGCCTTCGACCCAAGCGGCAGCGTGATCGCTTTTGGCGGGTTATACGGCGAGGTTGACTTATTGAATGCGGAGGATGGAACCTCGCTGGGCCTTCTGACTGATCTGTATGCCCCGGTGGCAGACATGGCGTTCAACAGCACGGGCACGCAACTGGTGGCCGCATGCGACAACTTCAAGATCTATCTTTGGAACATGGATGAAGTGAGCAGCATCGAGCATTACAACCTTCAAGCCAGCCTGGAAGGCAACAAAGGGTATGTGAACGGAGTGGCGTTTAGCCCCGATGACACCCTGTTCCTGTCAGCGGGGCACGACTTTAGCCTGCGCCTGTGGGACAGCACCAGCCTTGAAAACCTCGCCATCTTCAAGGAACACACCAGTCCCGTTTTACGCGGGGTCTTTAATCCCCAGGGAACGCTGATTGCCACGGTGAGTTGGGATGGCACGCTGAAATTGTGGGGAGTGGAAAAGTAGCGACTCGATTTACCTGAAAAGGCAGAACAGACAGATTACCCACCCTCGCCAACGGCTGTTGGCAAGGTATTTTCAATACTTGTTGGAAAAAATGTCAAGATTTCTCATTCTACTGAGAAATCAACGCAACCACGTAATTTATAAATTCCAGGCTTTCGTCAAGCAAAGCTTGTTCCGCACGCTGACGGATCTTGGTCATGAAGCGCACCCCCTCCCGTTCTTGCCTGGCTAAATCGATCAGATTGCTCCATTTGCGATCAACGTTTTCTTTCGCCCATTGGGCGGCAACCTTTTTTGATTGCACCTTGCCCGTATGAAGCGTGTAGAGCATACGGCAAAAGGTCAACACGGCAAAAGACTGTCCAAAGCGGGAATTCCAAAAACTCAACGGCTGATCGACTTCCGCTGCGAAGCCCTGCCTGTCGCGGAGCATGACCGCTTTCATCTCCTCGCGAGTTCTATCCAGTGGGATGGGCTGCACGATCTTTGCGGGCTTCGGGCCGATCAGCGTCACCCCACACTCTCGCAGCACCCAACGCACGTGCCACTGGTTGTCGTGGATGGAATGTTCAACTACAGTACTGCCGTTATCGAAGTAGATCCATTCCTTCTGCCCCACCGTGCGCCAATCGTTCAGATCGGCGAGACTGATATAAGAGCCTTCGAGGTGCTGAGCCGGGTAACACTCCATGCCCTGGATCTTTTGCTGGATGGCTTGCAGGGCGGCAATGTTCTCTTCATTCAATTCTTCTTTGATCACCGCCAGAAAGTCAATGTCACTGTCGAGGTCGAAATCACCCGAGGCGAGCGAACCGACCAGATATACGCCCAACAGGTTTTCCTTCAGCACGGCGGAGATCTCGGACACGAAGCTGATCAACACCGCCCGCAGTTCTGGATAAGGTTGATCGGGAATGCGTGAATCGTCGAGGAAGGAAACCATTGAGACCTCGTTTACTCGTGAGAAAGCTTGTCAGACGTATAATTCTTTGCCGCGGTTGAATTGTTTTTGTTTTAAAAATGCGGGTTCGATTGAAACGAATCCCTTTATCGCGATCTGTAACAAGTGGTTCACATCAGTTAAAGTCGGTGAGAACAATTCTCCATCGACTGCTTATCATATTATAGAACTTTTGTTCTTTATGTCAAGAGGATGCAGATGATTGGTGGGTTCGAAGTATGAATCCACCCTACGATAACTTCGCCAGAATCAATAGGAAAACCAGGCCATAAATCGCGCCAAGGATCACGCTAACGATCAATTGTGCAATAAGGGTATGACCCCAGGCTGAAAACGATCTGACCAACAGGTTACGGCTAAAGAATCCCGTTTTTGGAAGAAAGAAATCTATAGCTGATGCTAAATCATCCTTGTGAACAAAGCGTTTTTTGACCTCTGAGATCAATTCGGCGTTGGCTTTTTCAAGGGCTTGAATGCGCTGTTCCTGTTTTTGTAAATAATCAGATAATTCCTGCAAATTTGAAAAATTTGGCATGTTCATTATTTCCCTCTCGATAAGTGTAGGTTTATATCACGACCAGGTCCTAGTAACTGGAATAAGTATAACAAAAACCAAAACCACAAAGTTCCAACTGTTGGTTGGCGCCTTGCAGTCTGGTCGAGTGCGCCTTTAAGGTGCACGCAGTTTAGCTTCTCAGATTTATCAAATTGGAATCAGGGTTTTGGAAAAGACACCAACCCCGCCCCCACCGCTATTCCTCAATTTCTGGCAGAGGATCGACAGGCAAGGGATCAACAGAAGTTGGGATCCACTGAACTGCGCGGCAAGAAAAGGTTCCATCCTGCTCAGAGGTGGCGTGAACCATCACCAGCATGCCTGGAACCAGGCCGGTTTGCTCGCCAGCTCTGCCCTTCGGGAGGTGAATTTCAGTATCCGCGGATAGTGAAATGGAAAGGATCGTTCCATCATTGAGTTGAAGCGTGATTGCAGTCGCATCAACTAGAAGGATCATGCCTTGATAGTTGACCGGCTGACCGTGCGGGTTGCCATACACGCCGACTTCATGGTTGAGCGCGTTTTGCGTGGCCATCGCGCCGGGAGTTTTCACCTGGCCGGGCGTCTTCATCTGGCCGGGAGGGGTTTTCTTCTCCAGGTCGGAACTGGCATAAGAGATCGATTTATTCGACACCACGAGGAAAAACAAAACGATGAACGGCAAAACCACCAGTAATCTTTTGATCTTCATGTCTACTCTATTAAGCTACGGATAAAGTTTGTTTTTTTCAGTATAGCAAAGTTTGAGGGTTTTGTACCTTGCATTGTTGTGAATTTTTGGTAGAAGGTTTTTGTCTGGGCAGGAACCTCCTTTAGGTGAAAACACCCCTGCGTGGTGCAATGGACAGAATGGCGGGTTCTGAGAACCGCCAAACTCAACCTCAAGATCAATAAACGTTATACCCAATACATTTCACCGGGATTCTCAAGCGAAACCACTTCTTGCAAGGCTTTCAACCCTTTGGCTACTCCCTCTTCAGAAGACATCAATCCGTCTTCGTGTTCAAGAGAGATCACGAATTCGTAGCCGATCGTGCGCAGCGCAGAGATGATGTCTTTCCATGTTTTCAGATCGTGGCCGTAACCGATGGTGCGGAACGACCAGGATCGATTGGGGATGTCAGAATATGGTTTGTGGTCGTTACACCCATTCACACTGAGATTGATTTGATCAACGCCGCAGTCCTTGCCATGCACATGGACGATGGCATCGCCCAATTTTCGGATGGCGGCCACTGGATCCACGCCGTTCCAAAAGAGATGGCTTGGATCAAAATTGCATCCCAACGCGGGTCCACAGGCTGCGCGCATCTTCAACAATGTTTCGACGTTATAGACCAACATGCCGGGATGCATTTCAATGCCAATTTTAATTTCATGCTTTTCGGCAAAACTAGTTGCGCCGCGCCAGTAAGGGATGGCCACCTGATTCCACTGATAATCGAGCATCTCCAAAAAATGGGGCGGCCAGGCGCAGGTCACCCAGTTGGGAGTTTTATCGCCAGCGGCTCCACCCGGCAGCCCCGACATGGCGTTGACCACCGGAACGCCGCACTTTTCAGCCAACAGGACGGTGTCTTTGAACAAACGGTCGGATTGTTCAGCAATGCTCCGATCGGGATGGATGGGTTCCCAATGGCAGCTGAAGGCACTGATAATCATCCCGCGCGATTCGACCGCTTTCAAAAAGGCTTTGCGCTTTTCATCGCTCGACAGCAAGGCGTCAATGTCGCAGTGACGCCCGCCGGGATAGCCGCCCGTGCCAATCTCCACCGCGGTCGCGCCGTGGGCGAGAATTTTATCCAAGGCCTGTTCAAAAGGATATTGCTGAAAAGCCACCGAAAAGACACCAATGCGCATGGTTGAGATCTCCTGTTCTTCTTTTTAGGGCAAGT
>CAZRHZ010000021.1:0-24898 GCA_964599995.1 uncultured Anaerolinea sp.
GGGCTGAAGTGAAAAAGGAAGTGGGCTGGAAGCCTTCGCAGTTGACCTGGAAGGACGAAAGTTCCAAGGTCATCGGTGCCGCCAATATTCTGGTGAGAAGGCTGAAAATATTGGGGATTGGTCCGCGCATTTCCATTGGCTACATTCCGCGTGGGCCGATGATCGATTGGGAGAATGATTCTCTGCGAAACCGGGTTCTCGATGACATACAAAAATTTGCCCGCCAGGAGAACCTGGTTTTTCTCAAGATGGATCCGGAAATTATTGTTGGGATGGGTATTCCTGACAAAGACGGGCAACAGGATAGTGACGTTTCCACTGCCTGTAAAGAAGAGTTCCTGAAGCGCAAATGGAAGTTATCTGGCGAACAGATCCAATTCAAGAACACGGCCGTTCTGGAACTCAGCGGAACGGAAGAGGACTGGCTGAAACGCATGAAACAAAAGGCGCGTTATAACCTGCGCCTGGCTCAGCGCAGTGGCGTGAACATTCGCATAGCCATAGACGATGAACTTCCAGCATTATATCAGATGTATGCCCAAACAGCAGCGCGTGATGGCTTCATCATCCGTGAAATGGAGTATTACCTGGGTGTCTGGCGGCGTTTTATCCGCGCGGGCATGGCAGACGCTCTGATCGCGGAAGTGGATGGGCAGGCCATTGCCGGCCTGGTGCTTTTTCATTTTGGCAAGCGCGCCTGGTATTTTTATGGCATGTCGACCACGTTGCACCGGGAAAAAATGCCCAATTATCTGTTGCAGTGGGAAGCCATGCGGTTGGCCAGGTCGAAGGGGTGTGAGATTTATGATCTGTGGGGGGCACCCGATCAGTTTTCCGAGTCTGACAGAATGTACGGTGTCTTCCGCTTCAAGGATGGATTGGGAGCCGTCGTGGTTCGTACCTGGGGCGCATGGGATTATCCTGTCAAACCAGCCCTCTATGCGTTGTACCAGCAGGTCCTTCCGCGCATCTTGGATCTGACCCGTTGGTTACGCAGGGGAAAACTTCGGCAGGAAACCAATTAAAGCTTTTATGATTCCGCGAAATGAACCTGTAGTATCATTATTTCCGAATGTTTTTACCATTTGAAAACCACCATGAACATTGATATTGATACGACATTTAAAGTGATTCTGGTTTTGCTGGCGATTGGGATTATCACCAGCATCAGCCTTGCTTTAAAATCCCTTAAAGCCGCCAGGAACCTTCCTTTTTATCGAAAACGCCAGGATCTGGTCGAATACGGTTGGAGATTGATCTTTTTTTCGCTCCTGATGGCCGGGGTGGGATTCTTATTCTACCGTTTTGGTGAACCTGTGGCTTATCGATATTTTCCACCTTCTCCAACCGTCACTCGCACACCCACCACAACTCTCACTCCTACCATCACGCAAACCCTTGAGAACACGCTAACCCCAACCATCACGCAGACGCTGGCGCAGACTTACACGCCCATGCTGCCTGCCGTTGTGCAGACCGAGATCAAGACACCCATTGGCGTTGAAGTAAATTCGATCTTCAGCCCCGTTCAATTTTCAACCCAGACCAAGGATGGTTGGCTGATCAACACCACCGATACTTTTACCTTGCCCATTACCACCTTGTATGCAGGATTTTCTTATGATGAGATGGTACCCGGGTTGCGCTGGAGCGCGGTTTGGCTGCGCGAAGGAGAGATTGTCTGCTTTGAAACCACCGTATGGGAAAACTACACCGGGGGTTCCTACTATTCTGATTACTGCAATCAGAAAATCACCCCCGAAATGTGGCTGCCGGGAGATTGGGAAGTACAGATTTTCGTTGGCCAGACCTGGAAAACTTCGGGCAGATTTACGATCTTGGGGAGTGACCCTGGTGTGACCAATCTGGATACACCTACCGTCACTTCGAACGATGTTGCGCCAACCACCACCCCGCAGCCCGCCACCAATCCATAGAAGTTCTGACCCAAAATATTGCATCGGATTTCCAGGATTATTTTCACTTGAAATAAGCCTTCTGTCGTTATGTTAGAATTGAACCAAAGACTTGAGCCTATCCATGAACAACTCAGAAGAGAATTCTGTCATGCGTTATTTCCGTTTGATCCAGCCCCAATCTCTGGTATGGATCCTGCTGACCTTCTCAATCGGTGTTGGGTTGGTTCACCATCAAGGGGGAGATCTCGATTGGCTGAATATTTTTCTGGGTGGGGTCCTTCTGTTGATCCTGGAGCTATTTCGGGTTTTTCTTTCAGCCTTTTTTGACCATCCCTTGTCTCCGACTTCTGAATTATCCAAAGAGCATCCCACATATCGACGACTCATAGGCATGGAACGGCAAACTTTACTGGTGGTTGCGTTAACCCTGCTGACCGCCAGCGCTGTGGATGTTGTGTTGTTGATCGTGCGCAATATCATGAGCCTTCAATTTGGGCTGATCCTTGTCATCGCTTTCCTTCTGAATTTCTTTTTCTCCGTTCCTCCACTAAAGTTGGAAAGGCGGGGATACGGTGAGATCGTCGAAGCGCTCTTGATCTGCAATATTTCTCCCGCCATCGGATTCTTGCTTAATCAGCCTGATCTGCACGTTTTGCTCATCATGCTGAACCTGCCGCTGACGCTTCTCTATCTGGCTTATCAGCTCGTGATCTCGCTTGAAACCTACGCTTTTGATCTTGGGCACCGTGTGCCTTCACTGGTGATCCGGCTCGATTGGAACCGCGCCATGCTGCTGCATAATTACCTGGTGTTGACCTCCTTTTTGTTAATTGGTGTGTTTACCATATTAGGGCAGCCCTGGTCACTCACCTGGCCAATGTTTATGCCATTGTTGGTCGGGGTTTTTCAGATTATCCAGATCTTAAGAATCATGTCAGGTGCGCCGCCGCGTTGGAAGATCGTGAAATTGACCGCGGCCGCGACTTTTGTGATCATGGCTTACCTGGTCTCATTTACTCTTTGGATCTCTTGATAAAAACACGATAACATTGTACAAATTTGTCATTTATTCAATATAATAAGTATAATAAGGTAAAAATAGGAGGATTAAGATGTTAAACGAAAACATTAAAGCTCCTGAATTCACTCTTCAGGACGAAACCGGAAAAACTCGTTCTTTGTCAGAGTATTTGGGCAAGAATGTCGTCCTTTATTTCTACCCAAAGGATGACACTCCGGGATGTACCATTGAAGCCTGCAGCTTCAGAGACGATTACAGCTCGTTTGATCAGGCGGGAGTGGTCATCTTGGGTGTCAGCGCTGATACCCCTAAATCGCACGCAAAATTCAAAGAGAAATATCATTTGCCCTTTACCCTTCTCTCAGATGTTGACCACCAGGTTTGCGAGCTCTATGGTGTCTGGGCGATGAAAAAGATGATGGGCAAGGAATACATGGGCATCATGCGCACCACCTACCTGATCGGCAAGGATGGGATGATCAAAAAAGTCTTTGAAAATGTGAAGCCGGCTGGTCACAGTCAGGAAATTCTTTCTCACTTATAAAAGAAAACCGCGGATTTTTCCGCGGTTTTCTTTTTGTCATTGAAGACTGACGAGCCGTTTGCCTTTATCCCAGAGCTGCTCGAGACGGTAATAGTTGCGCTGATCCGGCGAAAAGATATGGACCACCACATCTGAAAGATCGGCCACCAGCCATCCGGTTCGCGGATCTCCTTCGATCTGAACAAATTGTGAAAATTCTTTTTTCACATGATCCCGCAGGGAGGAGGCCAGGGCGTCCAGCATGCGGTCGCTCGTACCGTTGCAGATGATGAAATAGCTGGTAAAAGAAGATACTTCGTGAATATCCAGGAGAATAATTTTTTCTGCTTTTTTATCCTCTAGAAAATTAATGATGGCATGCGCCTTGTCTATTGCTTCCAGATCACACCTCGATTCGAATTAGATTCAGATTCTATCACAACTTGTGGCTTTCCATGAACGGGTGCTTGGAGATGGGGGTATAGATCGGTCCCCCGCGTTGCAGATCGGATTTAAAGAAGGTCACATGATTGACTGTCCACAAAGTCGCTCCCGAAAAAGTGAGGGTTTCCATTTTTTTTCTTAACCCTTGCACCATAGTGCCGTCCGCATAATCAGAAACCCTGCACAAGGTCAGGTGAGGAGAAAACTTCTTACCTTCTGAAGCGAAACCTGCCTGTTGGAAAACAGCGTCCATTTTTTTGAAAAATGGGTCAAATTCAGCGCAAGGTAGCAAACCGGCCCAAATTGTACGCGGTCGCTGCCAGTTTGGAAAGGCTCCGGTACTGTTGAGCTGAAACTCAAAAGGTTCGGTTTGCTTGCACACATCCTCTATTAGTTGGCTGATGGCTGGCACCTTTGATATGGGAGTATCGCCCAGAAATTTCAAAGTGAGATGCATGAGGTTGTTTTTTACCCAACGGAAACCGGTCGTGTATTGTTCTATAAGCGGTTTTACGAACACATCCAGAGTTTGATGGATCTCTGGGCTGAGTTCGATCGCGATAAAGGTTCGGATTGGTTTTTCCATACAAAATTCTTAAATCTTCCTATTGCCAATCTTGCAGATACTCTTGACGTCTACACATTTTACCCGATTCATGGTATAAGACAAATACCCTGCTGTGTACGTGATGTTGCAACATCGGTTTTGAGCCAACACCTTAAAAAAGGGTTCCACACTCACAAGTGCAACGCGATAGGCTTCGGCCAAGGCGGAGTTACTTTGGCGGTACCCATCCTGCTTCGGCAGGTTCAAAACTATGCAACACACGGCATGGCGGGGACTTTTTAAGCAACCGGGCAGGGTTGCTTTTTTATTGGTCCTTCGTACAAGATTGAACGTTGACATTCATCCGCCGTATTGCTACACTTATCTCGAATGATTAAGGAGGATTTATGACATATAGTTATCGATTGATTTTACAAAGCGGCATGTCCATCGGTACTGAATATCCCCTGGATAAACAAGAAGTGGTGCTCGGCCGGGATCCCACAAATGATTTGGTCATCAATGATCCAGAAGTCTCGAGAAGGCACCTTCGTTTTGTTCTGGAAGGCACCAGTTATCGTATTGAAGACTTGGGTTCGACCAATGGCACCTTTATCCAAGGGCAGCGAATCACCACGCCTGTGTTATTACGGCCTGGTGAGGTCATCACTCTCGGAGAAAAGATCGTCTTGCGGTTTGAAGCCACGGCTTTTGATCCCAATGCCACGCGCGTGGCACCTCGAGATAGTCAGCGGGGAACTCAACCACAGCCGGTGGTTCCAACCCCCCAGGTCTCTCCGGTTCCTCCAGTAGCGGTCACTCCTCCTTACACACCACCGCCGCAGAACCCGACCCCGGTGCAGAGTACACCGCCGGCGCAAAATTACCAACCGATCCCGGCTACACCGGCCTATACGCCCCAAAATATCCCGGCGCAGCCTTACATATCCCCGGTTCCAGCGGTTTCTAAAAAGAAATCCAAAGGTTTGGTGATTGTTCTCATCATTCTTGGCGTGATCGTGTTGTTCTGTGTGGTGCCGATGATCATCATTGATGCAACCCAAAGCTATTGTTCGTTGTTCCCTGGCATCACGAATTTCATCACCACCATGTTTTGGGGCGTCATAGGATGCCCGTAAGATTCTAAGTATCGAAAGAACTGGCTTCTCCAAGCCAGTTCTTTTATGAACGCAGGTTTTCTCTTATAATTATCGATGAGGGAAAAATCCATTATGAGTGAAGTCGAACCAAAAACATCACCCCGCTGGAGCGGAACAACCAAACTTGTGGTTGCTCTTTTATTTTCAGTTATTGCTGTTTATCTGATCTATCGCTTTAAGAATTACCTGGCCCCTTTGTTGCTTTCTTTTCTATTGGCCTATCTTTTTCATCCATTAGCGACAACGCTTTCACATCGGTTAAAAATCCCCTGGCGAGTCGTTTCAACGATTTTGTTCCTGTTATTGTTTTTGATCGTTCTCGGGCTGTTGACGTGGGGCGGGATCAGTCTGGTCACGCAGATCCAAAACCTGATCGAATACTTGCAGAATCTTTTGACCGATCTTCCGGAGTTTTTCGCCAACCTCTCAGCTAAACCGGTTGCCATTGGTCCATTCAAGCTTGATTTTTCCACCATGGATCTGAATTCTTTATGGACCCAGGTGAAAGGCATTGTTGAGCCGATCTTATCGCAAGTGGGAACACTGATCGGTTCAATTGCTTCAGGTGCGGCTTCGACCGTTGTTGGGCTGATTTTCATCATATTGATCGCCTACTTCATCATGGTGGAAAGCGATGGGGTGCGAGGCGATATCATCAAGCTGACCATTCCTGATTACCAGGATGATCTCCGCAAGATGGGAAATCAGATTTCCAAGATCTGGAATGCTTTCCTGCGCGGGCAATTGATCGTATTCGGCATCACCATCCTTTTCTACACCATATTATTAAGCGTATTGGGTGTCAAATATTTCTTCCTGCTTGCGGTTTTGGCAGGTCTGGCAAGGTTTGTCCCATATCTTGGACCTGCCATTGCCTGGACGACCTATGGCCTGGTAGCGCTGTTTCAAACTAACTATTTTGGCCTTCAACCTTTGCCCTACGCTCTCATAGTTGTCGCTTGTGCCTGGGTGACCGATGTTATTTTTGACAACTTTGTCAGTCCCAGGGTAATGTCAGATGCGCTGAAGATACATCCTGCCGCCGTACTGGTCATGGTGATCATTTCTGGCAGTTTATTTGGTTTCATTGGGGTGATCCTCTCAGCACCTATTTTGGCAACTTTGAAATTGATCTTCAACTATGTTTTCCGAAAGATGATGGATATGGATCCTTGGGAGGGGTTGGTTACATTCCCCAAACCGTTGTCTGTTTCACAAACTTTTCAGCGCTTTTGGGAAAAACTGACTGGATTGTTCAAGAAGAGGAAAAAAACAGGTAATATCGTCGAATCGCAAAAATCTCAAGCGAACAAAACGAACGCAAGTTTAGACAAGAAAAAGGAGTGAACGATGGCTGAGCAGAATGAACCAAAGATCAAAACGATCGCAGAAACTGATGGGTATGCAATCTGGTCCGCAGAAGAACCGGATGGTGAAACGACTTATAATCTCGAGCTTAACAACGTCACGATTCACATGTTCGAAGAGGAATGGCGCGAATTTTTAGACCTGGTAAAGAAAATTAAGTAGACGGATATAAGTTAATACAGGCAGGCGGATGGCTTGCCTGTATTATTTATTCCCGGAGGCTTGAATGGGTGTAAAATTCATCGGCACTCAATTTTCTTTGAAAGGTACCTTTAATGGAGCTTGATGAATATTTGAAATTTTCAACGCTGGACTCGGAGAACATGATCCAGCACATAGATGGTTTGCCTGAACAACTACAGAAAGCTTGGGAACTTGGGTTCTCATTACCACTTCCACCCCTTGGATCGATAAAAAGGGTCGTGATCTCAGGTATGGGTGGATCGGCCATTGGGGCTGATTTGTTGGCCTCGTTTGTTTCAGATCGCGCAACCGTTCCGGTGGTCGTTCAGCGGGATTATGGTTTACCCGCTTATGCTTTTGGAAAAGATACATTGGTGGTCGTCTCTTCGCATTCAGGGAACACAGAAGAATCCTTGTCCGCATTTGAGGAGGCGTGCCGCAGCAATTGCCAGATCGTTGTGATCACAACGGGTGGCGCACTGTTATCTAATGCTCAAACCTTGGGCATACCTGCTTGGGTATTTACTCACAAAGGTCAGCCGAGAGCAGCGGTTGGTTATTCATTTGGCTTGCTCCTGGCTTTATTCGTCCGCCTTGGATTGATCAGTGATCTCTCAAGGGAAGTGGCCCAAACGATTCAACGGATGAAAGATATTCAAAAAGAGATTGATGTCGAGATTCCAGTAAAAAGCAACCCCGCGAAACGTCTGGCCGGTCAGATGGTTGGAAGACACATTACAGTTTTTGGCAGCGGTTTCATGGCTCCGGTAGCCCGTCGTTGGAAATGCCAGATCAATGAGGTTGCCAAAGCGATCTCAAGCTTTGAAATCCTTCCAGAAGCTGACCATAATACCCTGGCTGGAATTTACAATCCCCAAGAGGCGTTGGAAAAAGAAATCCTGTTGTTTCTTCAGGCTTCCGCTGATCTCGCTCGTAATCAAAAACGCGTCAGTGAAACCCGCCAGATCATGATGCTTGAAGGTCTTAATACTGATTTGATCAACGCCAATGGCGATACAAAGCTGGAACAGATCTGGTGCACGTTGTTGTTGGGAGATTATGTGTCCTATTATTTGGCAATGTTATATGACGTGGACCCAACACCAATTCCGCCCATTCAGGATCTTAAAACCTCAATGAGTCATTAGTGCCGGCTTGAAAAGGTCAACAGCTCGACCATCAGTTAATGGTTCCATTGTCTTGACATTAATTGCGTTGATGGTTTTAATGGATATGACATGCATTTAAAAACAACCTTGATTACAGTTCTATTACTGATCTCATTGCTTGCATCCGCTTGCCGCCCGGTGGCTTCGACATCCACACCGCTTGTGGATCTGGTGGAAAACTCCTTTACCCCCTCCATAACTGAAACGCCAACTGTTGAGATTCAACAACCGTCCACAAGCACACCAACCGTCGAAGTCACCCGAAATGAGTATGTTGATTGTGGTACCGGTGAACTGGTGGATAAAATCCATTTCTACAAAGACCAGAACGGTGAAATCTCGCCCACTCAGTTGGAAAAATCCCAAGTCACCAGTGATGAAGTGCGTCGTTATGTCTCGGTTGTCACCTGCCTGATGCATGATGAGGGCTGGCAAAGCGATCCCTCTGAAGTTGAAGGTGGCTACGAGAACGTGATCATCTTTTTTGATAAATATGGCAAAGGTCATCGCTATCGCATAATTGTTGGCGGGCATTATATTGCTCCATACGATCCTACTCACAAAGACATTACTGCTTCAATAACTGGCGAGGATGGGGAATATAAATTCTTTTTGGTGGATGATTGGATCAGCGTAACGCGGGATTATTTTGCGACGAACAACATCCGGCAAATTGGGTTGGATGTCTATATCGATGACACGGACGGTAATTTGTCATCAGTATTGAAACAGGTCTACCAGTTCAGAGAAACAAATCAAATGATCGAAGATGCTTTATGGGCGGGTGAGGGATATCCTGAACAGGTTCCCGAAGGGTTCTACCTGTTTGCCACCCGGGCTTGGCTGTTTCCCCCTGAAGAGTAAGTATTGAACAATACACGCTGGGGCTCTCCCAATTGATTGACTCTTAGAACTGATGTGCTATAATTAGAGCATGCCTGCCAAAACCCGGAAGATTCTGCACCTTGATCTTGACGCGTTTTTCTGTGCGGTGGAGGAACTCAAAGACCCCTCACTGGCTGGGAAGGCTTTCGCGGTGGGTGGCAAGGCGGAACACAGGGGGGTGATCTCCACTTGTTCATATCCCGCTCGCAAGTTCGGCATTCATTCAGCCATGCCAACCGTTCAAGCGCTCAAACTATGTCCGCAGCTCATTTTGATCTCCGGTTTCCATAGTGATTATTCCGCAAAATCCCGTGAAGTGATGGATATTGTCAATCAATTGACCGGTCTGGTTGAACAAGTCTCGGTTGATGAGGCTTTTCTGGATGTCTCGGATCTTCCAGAGGAGGGGGAGGAGATCGCCCGCAAACTGCAGGCAGAAGTGTTGGCGAAAACCGGATTACCCTGTTCGATCGGGGTGGCGGCCAACAAACTGGTGGCCAAGATCGCCACGGATACTGGCAAAGCACGCAATAAGGGCAATGGCTACCCCAGGGCGATCCTGGTGGTTCCTCCGGGGTCTGAAGAGGAATTTCTAGCTCCGTTGCCGGTCAAGGCGATGTACGGGGTAGGGCCTAAGAGCGCAAAAGTCTTCAATGACATGGGCATCATGACCATCGGCGAAATCACAAAATGTCCGAAGAGTGAATTGGAACGCGTTTTTGGCAAGTACGGCCTCGAATTATTCGATCATGCCAAGGGAATCGATGATCGTCCGCTCAGCCAGGAACGCGTGGCAAAGTCGATCAGCCAGGAGACCACTTTTGCCAAAGACACCTCCGACCTGAATCTTCTCAGGCAAACCCTCAAAGACCTGTCTGCCCATGTAGCCTTCAACCTGCGGCGGGATGGTTTCTGCGCCAAAGTGGTCAGGCTTAAGATTCGTTGGGCTGATTTCAGCACCCACACCCGGCAGCTTTCTTTGGCGCAACCCACCGATCTGGATGGGGTTATCTATATGAACGTAGAATCGCTCTTTAGATCCATCTGGAGCAAGGACAAATTGGTTCGTTTGATCGGGGTGGCTTGCTCAGACCTCGTGGAAACCTCCCACCAGATGAGTCTGTGGGAGACCCCCACAGAAAAAGAACGCAAGCTTTTGGATGCCCTGGATGGTTTGCGCGAGAAATATGGCAAGGGAGCGATCAAAAAAGCCAACAAATTGGTGAAGTGATCAACCAGAACCTAAAAGTAACCAGCACGGCAAAAATAATCGTTGAAGGTAAAAAATGAGTGGTTTTATCACTGAATCAGTGAGCAAGATCTCGGATGGTTTTGGCAGCGCTTTGAAGCTGCTGGTTTTTATGCTGCTGACCACACTGGCCATTACTCCGATCAAAAACCTGTTTGGCCTGGTCGGTGTGATCGGCCTTGCTGTTTTGCTTTTCTTGTTGTCGGTTTTTTATCTCTATAAAAGCCTGCGCAAACAGGTGGATGAGACTCACAAAGCCTGGTGCGGGATGGCCGCAGGCGTGCTCTTATGGCAGGTGACGCGGTATTTGCCCGAGGTCCCCGGCTTTGGGTGGTTTGATCGCATCGGGATCGTCTATTGGCTGGGTCTGGCTTTATTGACCATTGTCTTATGGAAGAAGGTACTCAACACGGGTTTCAAGTTCCTTCTCTTGACCTTCTTGTTGAACTGGATCGGAAGATTGTATCTGCATTCGATGGACCCCACAGTACTGATGCCCGGGTTCCTTGCAGCTGTTTTTCCTTATTTTCGATTTCTGGGTATCGCCGGCATCATTTTTTGCATCTGGTGGATCGTGATGCGCAGCCGGAACAGCATCGAACGGAAATACGCCGGTCTGGGGTTGTATTTCAGTATTCTATTAACGTTTCTGTTCTTCTAATTCCTGTGATCCAGTAGGTCGTTATAGATGACCTTAATGCATGATGTGTTTTTTCTCTTAACTTTATTCTTCGACTGAGTTTTTCATTTACCCCACATAATTGATACCGGAGTGTATCATTTTTGTAACCTGAAGAATCACAAAAAGCAGCAATTCGATTTGGGTTTTAACCTCACCCCTGTCCCCCCTCTCCGACGGGTGTCACTTGATTTGTCAATTTTATTGACTCCCGTCGGAGAGGGGGCAAGAGTAAACAATATTTCGGTCAAAAAGTATGTGGGTGAGGAAAAAACCGTTTCCAGAAATCATCTATTCTTTGTTTTTTCAGGTCTATAAAAAAAACTGGCCCTAATTCTTGTGATTGAGCAGATCGTCATAGGTGGTCTTGATCCGTGCTGAGATCTTTTCCCAACTATATGATTTTGCGTATTGAGCGGCCTGGCTGCCCAGTTTTGCCTGCAGGTCAGGCTGCTGGATGAGATCAGACAGTTTTTGACTTAACGCCACCGCATCACCGCCAGGCACCACAAAACCTGTCACTCCGTCTTGAACCAAAAACGCCAGCCCACCGACCTGTGAAGCGATCACTGGGGTACCGCAGGCCATGGCCTCCAGCGCCACCATGCCAAAGGATTCGTAATAAGAGGGCATGATCAGGATGTCCGCCGCGGAGTAGTAGTAGGGCAGGGTATCCTGAGATCTTTTCCCCAAAAAGACCACCAGATCATCCAGCGCGAGTTTCTTGCACAGGGCACGCAGGCGCGCCATTTCAGCGCTCATTTCCTCTGAGGGGGCGTCTGGATCGCCGCCGATGATGGCCAACGAGGCGCATTTCTTTTCAAGCACACCCGCCTGGCGCACCAGCGCCAGGGCGCGGATTAAGGTGTCCAATCCTTTGAGCGGTTCGATCCGACCAACGAAAAGTAGCAAACGCGGGCAGCCGCAGTGGCCAATGGCTTCTTTGGCCTCATCTTCCGGGATGGGATAGAATCGGCTGATATCGACACCGGGAGGGATGGTCACGATTTTTGCCTTGTTAACACCATAAAGTTGTTGCAACTGGTTTTCTTCTGCCGGCGTGGCTGCCACGATCTTGTTTGCGAATTTCATCACTTCGCGTTCTCCATTAATGCGAAAATCGCCTTCCATTTCTTCAGGAGATTGCGCGATGCGGTTCTTCATCAAACCCAGCGTGTGGAACATTTGCAGTACCGGAACTTTCCATTCAGCCTGCAGGATCTCAGCCGCGATTCCTGACATCCAGTAGTGGCTGTGGATCAGGTCGTAATGGATCCCTTTGTCTGCCGCGAAGCGTTTGATCTCTTCAGCGAAAGTGGGGATGTAGGTGGCGAGTTCCTTTTTGGGCAGCGGCACCTCAGGCCCAGCCGGGATGTGCACCACGCGGTTACCATATCCCAGGCTGTGGATCACGTGCGGCACGTGTTCATCCTGCGAGCGCGTGAACACATCCACATGGATGCCTTCACGCCCAAGCTGACGGGTGAGTTCCGCAACGTACACGTTCATGCCGCCGGTGTCTTTTCCTCCGAGGGTGGCGAGGGGGCAGGTGTGATAAGAAAGCATGGCGATATTCATGTGAAATCCTTGCCTTTTCGGTCAGGGTGCTGATATAATTTGCGTCGCTGTAATTATAAGCCACCATAGCTCAGTTGGTAGAGCGGGCGTTTCGTAAACGCCAGGTCCAGAGTTCGATCCTCTGTGGTGGCTCTTACCGCAAGCATAAATTTTCAAAAAAAGTGTGTCTTTGACGCGCTTTTTTTTTAATCATGGAATAGCTTTTAACCTTCAACTTGTGCCCATATATACGCACTTATAAATCGGGTATTTATAAAATACCCGATTTATAGGGTTGTTCAAGCTCTTAAGGTTAACTTTATTCTTGGTAATGGGGGTTGTCGGATTTATTAGTCACACAAGATCGGATTTTTCTAAGTTCCACGAATTACTGACTTTCCACTATAATTGACCTATGTCAGAAAAACCAACTCCTCTTGTGATCGGCGTAGCCGGCGGTTCAGGTTCAGGCAAGACCACCGTCGCGGATATTGTCTTGAAACGCGTCGGCAAAAAGAACATTGCCTATCTTCCACATGATGCCTATTATCGCGAGTTCCTCGACCTGGCTCCAGCGCAGCGCGCTCAAGTCAATTTCGACCACCCCGATTCACTCGAAACCGAAATGCTGCGCGATCATATTCTTCAACTCAGGCAGTGGAAGTCGGTTGAACTTCCGGTCTACGATTTCACCACCAACAGCCGCACCAGCGAAACCATTCACATCGAACCCAAACGCGTCATCATGGTGGAAGGCATCCTGATCTTCGCCGACCCTGAACTACGCAAATTGTTCGACGTCAAACTTTTCGTCGACGCTGATCCTGATATCCGCTTTATCCGTCGTCTCACCCGCGACCTCAACGAACGCGGCCGCACCACCGACATGGTCATCAACCAATATTTAAGCACGGTGCGCCCCATGCATCTCGAATTTGTGGAACCCTCCAAACGTTACGCGGATGTCATCATCCCGGAGGGTGGCTTGAACCGGGTGGCCATGGACATGGTGATCGCGCGCATTGAATCCCTTTTGATGGAAGAAACCAAAGAAGCATGAAAAAACTCACCGGCTGGCGGCTTAACCTTGTTCGCGTGCTTGTTCTGCTGCTGGTGGTTGGGGTGACGGTTGTGCTTTTCATCTTTCGGGATAAGGTCCAGCAATTGGGTGCGTTGGGGTATCCCGGCATCTTCTTCGTTTCATTATTTTCAAATGCCACCTTGATCCTCCCGGTTCCGGGGGTGCTTTTCACATCCGCCATGGGTGCGGTTTTTAACCCGTGGTTGGTGGCGTTGGCTGCTTCCACCGGTGCCACCATCGGTGAATTATCAGGCTACCTGGCCGGTTTCAGCGGGCAGGGGGTGATTGAGAATCGAAAGTGGTATGAGCGCGTCACCAACTGGATGAAACGATTTGGTGATATCACCATCTTGGTCCTGGCATTCATACCCAATCCGCTATTTGACATTGCCGGAATGGTGGCGGGAGCATTGAAAATGCCCCTTTGGCGTTATTTGCTCTGGAGCTGGATTGGAAAGACGGGCAAGATGCTGCTTTTTGCCTTTGGCGGGGCCACCATTATGGGGATTTTTAATTAATTACTTAAAATTTTGGCAGTGGTATTATCGGCGCTTTTTCCCTCATTTTGGTTGCTTATTGTCAGGCTGCTTGTATAATTAACAGACGCACCGTAAAGGATTGGGAAAAGTGGTCTCTAGACTTAGGATCTTGCTCGCAGAGGATAATGAGGTCAATCAGCATCTAATGATGCAAATTTTGGCGCACAACGGCTATGAAGCCACGTTGGCTCGAAATGGTATTCAGGTGCTCAATAAGATGGACCGCCAGGATTATGACGTGATCCTGATGGATATCCAAATGCCCGAAATGGATGGGATCACCGCGACCAAATTGATCCGCGCACATTATGCGCCTGAAAAACAACCCAAGATCTTTGCTTTGACCGCTGAGACCTCCATGGAAGGGAAGCAAAAATATCTGGCCGCGGGGATGGATGATCTCATCACCAAACCTGTCAAGATCAAAGAGTTGATGGCGATCTTGGAGAAAATTGCTGACAAACCTTTTCCAAGCGAAGAGGAAGAAACCAGCGCTACGAAATCCAGTTCACTTACTGATTTTCTCATTCTCGACCCGACCGTCATTGATGAATTTCTGAAGGTCATGGGGGATGAAGGCCATGAAGCAGCGGTTCATTTGGTCGACCTGTATAAAAAGAACGCTCCCGAGTTGATCGAAAAGATCAGGGAAGCCGCCAAACAAAAAAATCTGACCGATCTGCTTCGACTCGTTCACACCTTGAAAGGCAGTAGCGGGCAAATCGGCGCTTCCCGCTTGCAGCAGCTCTGTCTGCGTCTTGAAGTCCTGCTTAAGCAGTCGGGTGTCGAACCGTTCCTGGCCTTTGTCTCAGGCATTCAACAGGAATATGAGATTTTGGTGAACGAATTGGATTTATTCAAAGCCAGCTTGAAATGATCCTCGAAATGTTGGAGGTTTAACCGATGGAAAAAACTCAAATCATGATCGTTGAAGACAGCGAGATCACGCTTTACAAGCTCAAAGCGATCCTCGTGCGTCTTGGTTACACGGTTTCAGCCCACGACCGGCCTTCAGCCGCTCTGGATGCGCTAATGGTCAGCCCGGATGTGCCCGACCTGATCATCACCGACGTCGTGATGCCAGGGATGGATGGGTACTCTTTTGTGAAATCGGTTAAGGGCAATCCCAAGACCAGCAAGGTACCGATCATCATGCTAACCAGCCAGACCGAGATCAAAGACAAAGTGGCCGGTCTTGAGGCTGGTGCCGATGATTTTCTCAGCAAATCCGTCAGCCCGGATGAACTTGAATTGCGCGTGAAAGCCTTGCTTACCCGCCATCAGGAAAAAGGTCTGTCCATTTCGCAATCAGCCTCCAAGGTGTTTTCCGTTTTCAGTTTACGCGGTGGGGTAGGCACCACTTCCATCGCGGTCAATCTGGCAGCCGCCATCTCGCAGCTCAACCAGATCAAATGCTGCTTATGGGACATGGCCGTATCCAACGGGCAGTGTGCCTTGATGTTGAACCTTAAACCTAAAAACACGCTTTCTTCGCTGGCCGGCTGGCCTGAAGGCTCGATCGAAGAAAGTCTGCTCAGCTCGATGATCATTGAACATGAATCCGGCATCTCGCTTTTGCCCGCCCCCCAATTTTTCGAGGAAGGTGATCTGATCACCCGGCCGACTGTGGATCTCGTCTGGCCTGCCTTGCAGCTGATCGCGCCATACATCGTGGTGGATGCTGGCAACCATTTTACCGAGCCGGTCATATCCATTCTGGAGCGCTGCGATGGCATCCTGTTGTTGATGGCTCCCGAACTTGCTTCAGTGAATGCTGCCTACCAGGCGCTGCGTATCTTTGACGAGATGGGGTTGAATAAAACCAAGATCATGCCGGTGGTCAATGAGATCTTCCCACGCAGCTCGTTGAGTTCAGAGAAGATCGCTGAGGGTTTGAAGAAAGAGATCTTCGCCGAGATCCCGTTCGATACCATCAACATGGTGCGCGCCATCAACCAGGGCACACCCTATATGACCCTGGCGCCCAAGTCGCAGACCGCCAGCGCGATTGGTAAAATGGCACATACTTTGACCTTGAATCAGAAGAAATGAAGTTCAAAAAGAGGAGGTTCCTTTCAAGGACCTCCTCTTTTATTCAAATCCTTACGCTGGTTTGTCTATTCATTTGAAACGGATACAAGCACAGCTTGTACGATGATCCTCCAATCATACAAATCGGTGTAATCATTGAATCCTTTACATGTGACCAGAGTGAGCCAGGCTTGATCCTTGTGAGCGAAAGCGATTTGACTGCTTGGAACCACAGTTCGCACAGTTCGAACTTCGTACACATAATTTTTTCCCTGATCGTGAACGATAACTTGATCTCCCCACCTTAAGGTTTCCAAATCCTTGAAGGGGCCGGGTAATCCGCTGGCCTGATACACATGACCGGTAAGGACTGAATTGCCTGAGCTGGTTGGAAAAGCGGTTCCATTCAACCAGCCAATTTGATTCGAAAGCCATGTGACATCCCAGGTGCCGGTGGATGGATCGTGTGGTACTCCCAGAATCTCAGTCGAGATGTTGAGTTTTGGAATTTCAAGGATCAGATCACCTGTCGTAGAGTAAATCGTGTCATTCGAGCGCATCGGAAGTAAGGTTACCAGGTTGGGTCGAAAACCCGTGCTGGGAAGTTGATTGGTCGCATCCGTTGTTTCTTCGGAAGGCGTGTTATCCGGCAGGGTACCCCAGGTCGAAGTCGCTGAAACGACGTTGGTTTCACTGCCACTGTCGATCGTTCCATTTCCATCCAGATCAACGCTGATCTTCGCAACATTCTTGACCCCTTTTGTCCCGTCATCGATGTTCAACGTATATTGGATTCGAAGATCATTTTTCGCAGCGGCTGGGTCTGTGAACCCAAAATCTGGTCCGATCGTTCCTTTCCAGACGATCCTGCCGCGAGGATAGGCATCGGTTTGTCCCTCGAAATAGCAAAATTCAGTAATGGTGATACTGGAGGAATCTGTGCAGGAGACTCCCAGGTCAGTAGAACCGTCCGGGGCTCCGACTGGTACTTTGTACCCGCTTGATATTCCGGTGTCATCGTACGTTGACCCGATAGGGATCGGATCACTGATTAAGGCGTCGATGGCTGCAACGTTGGAATTATTGATCCAATCCATGGTCCAGAGGATCGCAGGTAAGCCAGTGTCGTCAAAGAACTTTTCTCCCTGCGGTGGATCGAAAATATTTCCATTGAAATTGATCGCGGTGGGGTCGGAATTGTCACCTGGAATTCCGTTGTCATCGGGATCCGGATCTTCGCCCTCTTGGGATACATCCCCAATGGATTTATTATCTTTGTCTAGTGCGGTGACCGTGGCTGTATTGGTATATTGGTTGGAAGCCGGGGTCAGCCGTACTACCAGTTTGATCGTGGCGTCTCCGTTTGCTGCCAGTGAATTTCCGTCAGTCAATATCTCTGGGTCGCTAGTTCCATTGAAGTTGTGGTTCACATTCACACCCAGAGTCGTACTGCTGATCTCAGTAATGCCGACGAGGATCGCAGGTTCGGGGAACGCGGCTTCAAGGTCATCCGTGACTTGCAGGGCGGTATTGGGGGAACTTTCGTAATTGTGAATATGATACAGGAATTCAATATCCCAGGTTCCAGCCATTCCGGCTACTTTTGTGATCGATACCAGTTCTTTTGCCAGCCCGATATTTGAGGCTGCATTCACGGTGGTTTGATCGGAGGTCTTGATCGCTGAACCTGTTGGGGGTTCAGCGCTGGCATTGGCGGAGTTGGTGTAGGAACCGTTGTCCAGATCCGCTTCAACGATGGTGTGGGTTCCGTTGCAGGTCACCGATTCCTCCGGTTCAAGCGAAGCTTGAAGGGAGGGAGAGCACGACAATTCGCCGAGCTTGGCATCGCTGATGGTGACATTTGACAGCGTGAGATTGCCAGTGTTCTCTGCTGTGATGGTGTAATGCAGAACATCGCCGACCTTGGTATACACGGTTTCTTCCGCTTCTTTGGTCAGGGTTAACTCGGCGTCTTGCTGAATTGGGATCGAGAGTTCATCCGTATCGGCTTCAGATTGGGTTGAGTCTGCCGTGACGAGGTTGGTAAAGGAACTGCCTGAATTGATATCGTCTTGGGTGATCGTGGTATTGCACTCATACACCCAGGTTTCAAAAAATTGCAGTTTATTGTCTTCATTCGTGTCTCCAACCGGAGAACTGATGTCTGAGGTGCATTTTGGATCACTGACTGTAATTCCGGTCAAGGTAATATTGCCGATATTAGTGACAGCAAAAAAGTAAGGCACCACATCGCCAACAGCGGTGATCTCGGTTGTTGTTGATGTTTTTTCTACATGAATTTCAGGCTTCTTCGTGACCGTGATGGATAGAACGTCGGTATCTGCACTTGATTCGTTTGAGTCCGCAGTAACAGTGTTGGAAAGGCTTCCACCTGCTTCGATTTCAGCTAGAGTGACGGTATGAGTACACGTGTAAACCCAGGTTTCACCGATTTGTAGTTTTGAATCAGCAACACCATCCCCCTCGGGACCGGTTATTGAACTTGTACACTTTGCATCACTCACGGTAACACCAGATAACGTTTGATTCCCAACATTGGTCACTGTGAAGGTATAAGAGACGCTTTGCCCGATGGTATCGATTTCATCAGTGGTTGAGCTTTTTTCAACCTGGATGGCTGGATTACGATCGATTGTGATCGATAGCGAATCGGTATCAGAAGGAGATTGGTCCGATGTTACTGTCGCCGAATTAGTCAACACTATTCCGGCATCGATCTCTGCTTGTGTAACCAGATGAGTACAACTATAGATCCAGGTTTCACTGTTTTGAAGTTGGTTATCCGAATTTCCATCTCCGGATGGTCCAGTCACAGCAGTCGAACATTTAGCATCAGACACCTTAACATTGGAAAGGGTGATATTGCCGATGTTCTTGACCGTGAACTGATAGGTCACAGATTGATTTGCGGCAGTAATGGTTTCAGTAATGGAGGTTTTTGTGATATTGATCAAAGCATTTTGATAAGCACTGATCGTTTTGGTTGCCAGGTTTGAAGTAACTCCTCCAACGGTGGCGGTGGCTTCATTGGTTACACTGCCAAAATCGATATCCGTTTGCTTGATGGTGTAGGTCGACGTGCATTCAATGACCTCTCCTGGATCAAAATTGTCATCTTCATCACCGACTGTCGAAAGCTCGTCGCAACTTTCATCTGAGGATCGGTCGTCTGCAACCGTCACAAGGCCTGGAAGCAGGGCATTGCCACTGTTTGTGACCGTGAAGGTGTAATGCAAGGTACTTCCGACCGAGGAGTAGACGGATTCGAATACATCCTTTTCAAGGGTCAATTTTGCCATTGGGACAGTCATACTGTCGGACGCAGAGGTGATCCCGTTCGCAGAGGCTGTGGCGCTGTTTGTGACTAATTTCGCCGTGATATCATCCGTCTCGATCTCATAGCTGGCCGTGCAGATGATGCTTTCTTCCGGATCCAATTCAT
Organism: uncultured Anaerolinea sp.; assembly: GCA_964599995.1. Classification (GTDB taxonomy): domain Bacteria; phylum Chloroflexota; class Anaerolineae; order Anaerolineales; family Anaerolineaceae; genus UBA6107. The sequence goes on from CAZRHZ010000021.1 coordinate 19,819, forward strand.
CATCCGTGTCACCGGTTGTAGACACCTCCGGGCAGTTTTCGTCGTTGGCTTTATCGTCACTCACTGTGACGGGTCCGGGGATGGCGATTTCTCCACTGTTGTGAACCACATAACTATAGTGTAAGAGTTCGCCAGTTTTGGTAAAGAAGTCTTCAGTGGCACTTTTTTCGATCGTCAATTGTGCTAAAGGTAGGGTCACGCTGTCCATGCCTGATATGGCTCCGTCTGCTGAAGCCGTGGCATGATTCGTCAGGAATTTTCCGCTGATATCTTCACTCTTGACTGTGTAAGTGGATGAACAGGTGATACTTTCTCCGACATCCAAAAATCCGTTGAAATCACCAACTGTGTTGACATTTGGACAGTTCTCATTGAGAGATTTATCATCACTGACGCTTACTGGGCCAGCCAGATCAGTGGAACCAACATTGGTTACCAAATAACTGTAATGGAGGATTTCACCAACTGTAGAATAATACGTTTCTGTGGCACTCTTCTCGATCGTCATGCCAGCCAGGTCTACCGTGACCGAATCGGAATCTGAGGTGAGTCCTCCCGCGCTTGCAGTCGCGGTATTTGTTAAGGATTTGGCCGTGACGTCGTCAGCAGTTGTTATATAAGTTGAGGTACAAGTGATCGATTCCTCAGGATCAAGATTCGCATCATGGTCGCCAATGGTTGAAACCTCAGGACAGGTTTCATCAGTGGTTTTATCGTCATCGATTGTGACAGGTCCACTGAGGATCGTCTCTCCAGAGTTGGTTACCAAATAGTTGTAATGAAGAGTATTTCCGGCTGCAAAAAAAGCTTGCTCTGTAGCGGATTTTTCCAGTGTCAGCCCGGGAATCAAGGCAGTGACCGCAGTCGTATCGGAATCCGAATTGTTCGAGGGGGTGGGATCCATCACACCATCTGGTGCGGAAATGGTCGCGGTATTGACGATACTTCCTTCGCTTCCGGCGGTTCCGGTAACCGTGAATACAAGGCTTCCGCCCTCGGGCAGGCTGGGGATGATGATTCCGCTGCCCTGCATCAGTGTCACTGTTGTGTCGCCTGCATCCGGGCATTCACCCCCGTTTAGGGCACTCCCACAGGTGACATCGGTGACAGTCAAATAAGAAACGGCCACATCGATGAATTTTGCTCCATCCGCTGAGGTTGGGCCGGCATTACTCACCTCTACGGTATAAGTGATGGTTTCACCAGATTTGATGCTTTCCAGGCTGTCTGATTTTGTAATGGATAGATCAGCTACTGGACTGATCGTGTCGGAGTCTGTGGCGTGGTTGTTTGTGGTATTCGGATCGCTGATGCCGGCGGGAACATTAATATAAGCTGTATTGATAATTTCTCCGCTGGAACCAGCCGTGCCCGTCACACTAAAAGTAACACTTCCTCCGCTTGGCAGGGTTGGAATGGCGATTCCCACTCCTTGCATTGCCAGTACCGTCGTGTCAGCCAGATCGGGGCAGGCTGCTCCATTGGCTGCAGATTCGCAAGTGACGCCGGTGACGTTCAGATGACTGACTGATGGATCACTAAATACTGCGCCGTCTGCTGATGAACTGCCATTATTTAAGACCACGATGGAATATGTGACAGTCGCACCCGCTGATACACCGGCAACGCTATCATTTTTTGAGATTTGTAGATCTGCATTGGAAGTCACATTAAGCGTATTTCCGGCTGTGTTGTTCCCTCGAGTGCTTTCTTCGATCGTTTCACCTAAAGAGTCAGTGATCGAACTGTTAGGATCCACAATGCCCGAGGGATTGCTTAATCCCCCGATCGAACCGGGTGTCACTTCCACGGTTAATGAGAAGTTGCCAGTGTCTGGACCAATTGTGACACGGTCTCCTGAGGCAGTGCATGTCAGCAGTTTACTTCCATCGATCGAGCAGGATATGTTGCCAAAATTCGTGATCCCAGACCCGTTATGCACGCTCAGGTTCGCATACTCTGCGGAGGTTGGAAGTTGATCGCGAAACAGCGTTGTGCTATTCTCAAAATTAACCTCGGTCCCACCCTGGTTTGTGACCTTGATCGTCCAGATGAACATGGATCCCTGCACAGCGAATCCATTGACATTATTTGTTTTGGTTACGGTCAGATCGGCTTTGGTTGAATACACAGTCACGATGCTGTAGTTGGAACGCACAGGCGTGGGATCAGAGGTAATTGCCACTGCTGAGTTCGTCACAGAGCCTGTGGCAACATCAAATGCGGTGACCGTATAGGTTCCTGCGCAGGTAATGAATTCATCCTCAGCCAGAGTTTCAACGTCCGGGCAGGTTACGCTGGTTTTGCTATCCGTGATTGAGATGGGTCCTGTCAGGGTTGCTGTACCTGTGTTGGTGACCTTGTAAGAATAGTGCAAGAGATCACCAGCCGCAGAGAAATCGGATTCAGTCACACTTTTTTCAAGTTTTAGATCCGTGGTGGAATATTCTGCATCCGACGTGGTGGAATTATAGACGGTCCCGTTATACGTTCCATGGGCAGTGGCTGTGTTTTCATTTGTTCCAGTCAAAGCACTAAATGGACCGAGAATGCAGGTGGCGGTTGGATCCTGGGTAGCTGAAGCAACGGGGAGTACCGACGGCCAGGAACAGCCGGTGATGGCAGAATCCACGGTTGTGTTTTCAGGGCTTGTCACGTCTGTGACATTTACCGGGCTCAGTGGAACATCCCCAATATTCTCAATGGTGATCCGGTAATAGACGTCACCAGCGGGCGCAACATTGACCGTTTTTGCCCAGGGACCGCTTGGGCTGCTTGCTACTTCCTTATAGATCCCAATCGCCGGATGGACAGTTTGCACCACCAGCGTATCTGACGCGGATTCGCTGCTCCCGCCATTGGACGATGTGACAGTTACCGTGTTCTCGTAACCAGGTTCGGTGTTTGTAATGGATGAAGTAACCATTGCGCTGACGGTGCAGAACTCTCCCGCTGCCAGCGTAGCCCCCGATAACGTGATGCTCCCCGTGGTATGGCTGACGGTTCCATCGGTGCACGTGGTGATTGGGTCTGAAGATAACACCAGGTTGGTCGGGAACGTATCCACAAAGCCGATACCTGAAAGTGTTGTGTACAGATTTGGGTTATTGATCGTGATCGTCAGTTGACTTGTTTTACCGGCATAGATCGGGTTGGGTGAAAATGTTTTTTCAGCAACGGGCGGAACGAGCACCGTAAGATTTGCCGTTCCATATCCGGTAGAGGTCGTATTAGTACCGCTTTCTGCGGAGAAAATAAAACCGGTTGTATTGGTGAAAACTCCTGCAGTGGATCCTTTCACTCGGATGTTGATCTTGCAATTACCGCTGCCTGTAATGGAGCCGCCGGTCAGGCTGATCAGGTTCGAACTTGCCGATAAACTGCCGCTGCAACCATTGCTGACGATGCTGTCAACTACTAATCCGGCAGGCAGGGTATCACTGAAGCTGACCTCCGTAAGCTGGGTGGAATTTGGATTGGCAAGGGTAAATTCCAGGATTGAAGTCTCATCCACTAGAATCACAGGAGTTGTAAAGGTTTTTGAGAGAGTAGGCAATGAAGCCGTCGGGCAGGATCCTGTTTGGGTACCGGTAAATACGATGTCGTCATACAACAGGTTTCCCTGATTGGTGTCGAGCTTGGCTCCGGTGGCCGTGAGCCGAAAGACAGTGGTTCCTGCTGTGTTGGTCAGATTGTTAAAATTTTGAGTATGTTGTGCGAACGTATTAACCGGGTTGCTGATCGTTTGAATATCAGTAAAATTGGTTCCATCTGTGCTGTAAGCCAGCACAATTTGTGTCGGGCCATTGCCTGTACTTGGATTTTCCACCCAATAACTCATGGATATGTTTCTGAAGTTAGTGGTATTGATAGTGAATTTTATGTTTTGATTTAGATTCTTGTAACCGTAAGTGTTCCATGAATATGTATCGTTATGCCCAATGGCTGGTTCGATGGCGGTTGATCCGGTTACGGCAGCAATGGCTGTCGCGCTGGCAACATTGGCGTGTAGGGTCGTTGGCACAGGGGGATTGGCGGAACCGGAAGGCACGCTCCAGTTTGCCAGGGTTTGAGGGGAGGTCGGACAGAAGCCTGTTCCGGGGGTTTGAGAGGTAACGCTCAGAGATGCAGATGCCGTTATTCCCGAATCCACGTCGTTAATATACAATGGATCGGTTGTGTTCAAGTAGGATCCGTTGATCGCCGAGGTGACACCAACCGAGATCGTGCAGCCGCCATTTTGCACAGTACCGTTAGAAAACGTGAGCGTTGTTCCAGAAGTAGTAACCGTGCCCGCGGAGCAATTCGATGAAATGGCTGGTGCTCGAAATGTCAATCCGCTTGGCAGTGTGTCTGCCAGGCTGACTCCGGTGACTGGATCATCGCTCGCGTTGTTAATCGTAATGGATAACACCGAGGGCCCGTTGGTGGCGATCGCTACCGGATTGAAGGCTTTGGTCATTGAAAGCGAGGAGGTGATGTTGACAGTCCATCCAGAGGACGAGAAATCGCTGTTATAGTGGAAGCTACTGCCTGAGAAATCATAGATTAATGTGTTCAATCTTCCAGAAGTTCCTGCACCACCCACGATCTTCACTTCATAAAGAGTATGGATTGTCCCACCCGCTTTTCCGTCGCTTCCAATACAAGATAGATAAGTCGGACTTGTGGGAACCATATCCCAAAGGCAGGCATCGCCGTACAATTTGTCGCTTGGATTGGAAACATAGCCTGAGGAATTCGCCGAGTAGGAAGTGGTTACAGAAAGGATCTGGAAAATTGTGTTTGGAAAATTTATGAAATCTTCGATCTGGTTGTATCCTTGTGTGGCAGTAGATGCATCCAGCTTAATGAAATAGGTTTCCCCCAAGACCAGCGACATCGAACCGCCGCTTGCTACTGGTTCAAGAGAATCTACAGCTGTTCCATAAGAGACAAGGTCTGTTGAGTTGCGGTTCTGTGAGATCAAGTATTCAACTTTGATTTCTCGTGGGGTGGGAGTGGAGAACGTGGTAAATTCCGGTGTTGAAGCAGAAGACGAGATATCGATATGGAATAGCCGGGTCTGGTCATAAGCCAA
>CAZRHZ010000022.1:0-24639 GCA_964599995.1 uncultured Anaerolinea sp.
CGCGGGTCGGCAGAGGCCAACTGCAGGTCGGTCACCAGGCCGTAGAACTGCCAGTTGCCGCTCTCTAGCACGACGAAACCGCCCTCCTGCACTTTATCCGCGGGGACGGTGAGGCGCACAAAGAGGTTGGCTTTCAGCCCACCGCCGATCACGTAACCGATCGGCTGGCCAGAATTATTCTCGAGGGGAAGGGATTTTTCAGGGGTCATGTTTCCTCGCTTGGGTTATTGCAGAACTTCCGAAATCGCGCAGAGCATATCCATGAGCTGCGGGTAATCGTCCTTGAGCAAGGCGATGACCTCACGCAAGGCGTTTTCCGCGGCCAGTAAGCCTTTTTGGTTTTTTTGGGCTTGGAGCACCTGCCGCAAGTGGGCAGCCACCAGGTCAGCGGCAGGGAGGTCTTCGTCGCGCAGCAGAGCGCGCAGGTAACCAAATTTGCCGTCTGAGACGAAGTCGGTCACTTCTGAATCGGTGCAGGGATAGATCTTGTCGAGCGAGAGCGGTGGACGAGGAACGCGCGTCTGCGAAAGCACGTGGTCCTTCTCCCAGCCGATGAAGCTGACGCTCATCTCGACCGGCATGTTACGGTTCTTGCGATTATCTTCAAGAACTTCCTCCGAGATCTCGGGGGAAGTGACCAGTTGCTTGACCAGGCCGTCGTCTTCAATATGGATCTCATGCACCAGACCAAACACCTGGCTGCCGTCCTCCAATGGAATGCGCACCATCTGCCCAAAGGCGGGAGCCTGCTGTTGAGTGACCTGACAGCCGATGACGCAGCCCGAAGTGGTTGCGCGTAAGAGTCTTCCGATCGCGATCGTTTCCATCTTGTGTCCTTCCTTATCCCAAATTAAGCTTTTGGGATTTCTTGAAAGAATTAATGCCGGGTTTAATGCCATGTTTGGCCAATTCCGCCTGAATGAGAGCGGTAAGCTCTGCACGGTCGGTCATTTTGACCACCGCGATCTCGTGCGCGCGGATGAGCGGATAGGGATAGGGCTGCGACCCCGCCTGCCTGGCCTGCTCCACCAGGGTGGATTGCAGCCGCGCCAGGGCGTGCGGGTTTTCGATGACCCAGAGCGGCACGTCCACGCGGGCGATGGCAGGCTGAGGAGTGCTACTGACGTTCAGATAAAAGAAGTGCAGGGTCTTTTTGCCGTCATATCGATCCGCAGCCGAGAACTGCAGCCTGAAAACGGCCGATCTTTCGCCTGGTGCGAGAAGGTCTTCAAACAAGGAAAGGTCGGTCAGGCCGGCAAAATGCCGCTCTCCACCGGTATCATTTGTCAAGAGCAATTCAAGCATTTTCACCACCAGGTCGGAACGCGGCCGGTCGATATATCCGGCCGTGGTTACCTGGTTGAGAGCAAGGTCATCCAGCGCATTCAGGTATTGTTTAAAGTGGGGTTCAAACGCTGGGTCATGATGGGGTTCATGATACAGCTCCAGCGGGCCGTCGGTGAGAGTGACCACCGGCGAAGGCAGGTCCTTGGCCTTCTCCACCAGGATCTGCCGTTCGGCAACATCGCGTATCAGGGCGATCAAGTCTTCAGAAGCCAGGCCGGAGGAGGTTTGCAAGTCTTTATCATAGAGCAAACTGGAGTCTGTTGTAACCACGGGCGCTTGACCGCTGCCCGGGCGCATCGCAAAGACCCCCACATTCACCAGGCCGTACAGCACTTCACCGTGCGGATCGGGAGTGATCTGCGAGCCGTCCACCGCAAAAAGCGTGCAGGGCGGCGCGGGCAAGTGGACGGGTACACGACTGGTCAAGGCTTCATTCACCGGGATGGCGCAGCGCAGCACCTTGTTTTTGGCGGCGGCTTCTTCGACCGTCTTTTGCAGCAGGATCAGGTCATCCGCGTGCAGGGTGAGCAGTTCCTGACAGATCTTCAGTTTGTTTTCAAGATCCGTTTTATGCAAGACCGCTTTTTCAGCCAGTTTTTGGATCTGCGATCTCAAGGAAAGATGGTTTAAAGGCATGTGGGCTCTTTTATATCGAACATATGTTTGATTATACAGAAAGGAAGTGGGGCTGGCAAGATCAATTATTTGCCAGCCCTCAAAAATTGGATTTTTACGGTGTAATTTTGAAAATCAGAGGATAATCTTTAATCATGAGTTGGGTCATGTTTATACCAGAGGGGGTATTGGTATAGATCACCGTCTGACTGGTGGAGAGGAAAGGATCAAAGGCGGTGATTTCTGACGCAGACACATCGCTCATGGTTATTTCGGCTTCAACATCTTCACTCTCGATTTGCGCTACACTATCATTCCAGATCACCAGATAGGTATTGCCTGTATCGTCGATAAACGTATAGTAACGCAGTAGAGCCGACTCAGAGATCGTTTCGACTTCAATCGGAAAAACCCCTAAACCTTCCATCAAGTAGGCCATATTTTGGATCATATTGCCCTCGATAGGTCGTCCTATCTTGTCTGCGCCTGATGTGCCAACCGTGATATCCATGCCCAGATTAATGGCAATCATGCGACCAAAGTATTTTGCAGCGACTTCCGGGGCGTATGGGTGATAGTTGCCGGGTTCAGGTTGCAAGACAGAGAGACTGTATTCTGAGCGGTAATTGAGTTCATCTGCGTAATACTCCCCTGAAAAACCATGGGCTTCAGCTTTGGTTTTGATCTGCTGCCACATCTCTTCATAACCGTAATAATAATCACTTAAAAACTCGGGGGAGGCATCATTATTGACGGTATGTAAAGAGATGGCGTCAGCCATCGAGAGGATATCAGATTCAAGAATGAGGTTGGAATAATCCTGGCAGGGCAAATTCACGTAGTTGCTGGTGCTGATCAATACGATTTTTGCATTTGGATCAATTTCGCGAATGATGGGAATTGCCTGCCTGGCGACGGCGATATAGTCTTCGGGTTCGATCCTCTGATACCAATCCCGGTTGGCGTCCGGCTCGTTCCACAATTCGTATTCATCCACCAGACCTTTAAGGCTGGTGACCACCATGCGGACGTAATCGAGATAGCGGTTGATTTCGTCCTCACTGCTCAACCGGTCAAGGTCCATAATACCGCCTTCCCGCTGGTAAGTAAGGTCCCAGAAGGATAGGCTGTAGCGGGTTTGGATGCCGAGATCGTGAAGCTTTTGATAAAATGCAATATAGTCAGCCGGTATCTCTTCCTCAATATTCCCTAAACGGTCGTCAACAAACGGGCCATCTCCGTCATTAAGAGTAACCCTGGCGCGAGTAAACCCTTGTTCTTTCAGTTCATCGGCCCAATCCATCCAATAATCGGTAGGGTCTTTCACAACGCCACTCACCAGTAAACCGATCCTGGTATCCACGAGCTTTTCATAATCGTTTTGTAAAATAAACTCATATGTACTTGAATTCCCGGCTTGTACTGAACTGAGTTTTCTGACTGGAACGATCAGGTTGGCTGTCAATTTTTCAGGATCGAACTCAATCACTGTACCAAAACAACGCTCAATCATTTCTTGAGACAAATAAATCTCGCCGTTTTCAACGTAGGGCGAAAGTTCGGTAGTGATCCAAATTCCGTTGGCCGTATCCGTACTGAACGAATTCTGCCCCAGTTCAAAGTGACAATTGACCCAATTTCCATCCGCATTCGTGAAAGCACCTGAAATAAAGTCAGGCTGCCTGTTGATGTTTGGAATTTTTAAAAGTTTAAAGGTTTCAAAAGCAGGCAGCCAAAGCAACTCTCCTTTGGTTCTAGCGGGCAGCGCGAACGAAAAAGGAAACCCATTCAGTGAAAGTAAAACCTCAGGCGTTTGTGTTGGTTCTAGTGCAGTTGCTGTAGATTCAGGTGTTGCCGGAGTGCTTGTCGCCGTCGGGGGGAGATCAGTTATTTGAGTCGAACTGGGATTGCAAGCAGTCAGAAAGAGAATAAGTAATAGTAAACAATTAATGGGAAGCAAAGGGTATCGATGAAATTTTTTTGGATTCATTTTCCCTCACCAAATCTGAATTTCCATAAATTCTACTTCTTTTCTAATCGAATTTTTAGATAAACGAGAAATTCATACGATATAATCAGGTGTTTCTAGACAGGAGTAGCAGTAAATGGATTTTCTCACCATCCTTCTCATTGCCGTTGGCCTTGCCATGGATTGTTTCGCGGTCTCGCTGGGCATCGGTACCAGCCCCGTGGAGAAAGACGCACGCACGGTCTTTCGCCTGGTCTTTCACTTCGGTTTCTTCCAGGGCATGATGACCTTTTTGGGCTGGCTGGCAGGCAGCAGCATCGTTGACCTGATCTCCAATTTCGACCACTGGATCGCGTTCGCGCTGTTGGCCTGGGTGGGCATCCGCATGATCCGCGAAAGCCTGTCCACCAAAGAAGAAGAGAACCCCTGCAATCCCTCCAAGGGCAAGACGCTCGTCATGCTTTCAGTTGCCACCAGCATTGATGCGCTGGCGGTCGGCTTGAGCCTGGCTTTCGTGGATGGCTCGATCCTGGTCTCCAGCCTGGTGATCGGGGTGACCTCCCTGCTGCTCTCACTGCTCGGGCTCTTCATCGGGGGCAAGCTGGGCTGCAAATTTGGCAAGCGCATGGAATTGATCGGCGGGTTGATCTTGATCGGCATCGGCTTGCGCGTGTTGTTGAGCCACCTTCTTAATTGAGAATATCGTTCCTGACACTTATTTAAGCTGTAAGAAAACCTCTGGCTTTTGCTCAGCAATTCGCAACAAAGCAATCGCCGGACCGCTTGGTTTGCGACGACCTTGCTCCCAATCTTGAACGGTCCTTAAGCTGACTCCCATAAGACCTGCAAATGCAGATTGAGACAATTTTAATTTTGCCCGAATCATTTGCGGTGAATCCGGTTCTTTGAGTGAATACTCAACCAACTTTTTTTCACCTACTTTGTGAGATTTTATTTCTCGGATTCCATCCAATATTTCTTGACCGATATCACGTTTACTCATATTCAATTTCCTTTGCTATCTGACGTAAAACACTCACAGGAATGGTTTCAATTTCACTTTTACTGTAAATCGTTAATAACCATATCTCAGATTCTGTTCTCCTGTAATAATAGATCACACGAACACCACCGCTCTTTCCTTTACCCGCATATGCCCACCGTATTTTGCGAATCCCTCCGGATCTTTGAATGATCCTTCCTGATTCTGGATTCTTTGACAGATAAAGCTGCAAGCCGGCGTATTCATCCTCTGATAGATAATCACTGACATGTTTTGTAAATACAGTAGTTTCAATAAATTCCATACATTGTTTATACGGCATTGCCGTATAAATTTCAATAGAAATTTTGCACTTTTGTTAGTGTTTCATTAGAATCATACAAGCCTTTCTTGACCATCCCCTTTAATAAGACTATAATGGGCAGGATTAGTCTTTAAATGGAGTAGAGGTGCAAGTATGCCGGTATATACCTATCGGTGCACGAATTGCGGCGTTCAGTTCGACCAAACGCAAAAATTTTCAGACGATGCTTTGACCCGGTGCCCGGAATGCAGCAAAAACACGCTGCAAAAAGTGTACACACCGGTGGGCATCGTCTTTAAGGGTTCGGGGTTTTACGCTACAGATCATCGCTCCCCTTCCGGAATGTCCAAGATGGCCAACGATAAAAAAGAAGAAAAAGCCAGCGAAACCAAAGCTGAAAGCAGCACCACTGAAACCCCTGCGGTAAAACCAGCCGAGACCGCCAAACCTGCGACCGTCCCCACCAACGAAAAAGCCTGACCTCTTATGAACCTTTCCATATTCCCGTTTTGAACGGGAGTATTTGGTTTATGATTGACGCTGATAGATTCTGTCAGTGCGCTGATAGTTTTTGATAGAGTATGCACCCTAAACTTTGACCATCACGTGAGGCAAGCAATGAGCAACAAGAACACACAATCGAAAAGCCGGGAGTTGAATCCGCGGAAAAACTTCCAGCAAAAAAAACTTCGCCGACAGCAAATCTTCATGACCATCGTCGCGATCATCCTGGTGGTGTCAATGGTGCTGGCACTGGCGATGAATTACTAGAGGAAAAATGCCTAAAAATAAAACCTGGTTCTGGGTGGCCGCCCTGGCGGCAGCCTGCATCTTTGATTTCCTGTTTTGGCAGAAATCGTTTGGGGTCTCATTTCTAGTTTGGACTGCAATTTTGCTCCTTTTGGGTTACCTGCTGGCATGGAGTGAAGGCAAGAAACCCGCTCCCGCCAGCATTCTGCTTACGGTTCTGACACTTGGGTTTTCGTTCGTGCCCGCCTGGCGCACAGAACCCATGACGCGCGTTGTGAGCGTGATGCTCACCCTGGGCGGATTGCTGCTCCTTTCGGCCACGTTCACCACCGGACACTGGCCGTTCTATCGAATGGTGGATTATTTCAAGAATTTATTCATCGCCGTTGGAGCAGGTCTTTCAAGAGCGTTCACCCTGGGTGCGAAGAGCTCCAACCCGCCTCCGCTGGAAGGCGAGCAACCCAAGAAAGGCGGGCGAAACTTCTGGGCGATCGTGCGCGGGTTGTTGATCGCGCTGCCCATCACCGCCCTGCTGGGATTGCTGCTTACCTCAGCCGACCCGATCTTCGGGGACTGGGTGGCAAAAATCCTCAACATCGAACGCCTGCCCGAGTATTTGTTCCGCGCCTTTTATGTTCTCATGATCATGCTGCTGCTCATAGGTCTCTATCTGCATGCCATCCTGCCCAAGAAGGTCGAAGAACGACCCGATCCAAGAGCACTCTGGATGAAACCTTTCCTTGGATGGACGGAAACAGCCATCATCCTGGGCGCGGTCGACCTGCTGTTCACGGCGTTTGTCTTTATTCAGGTCCGCTACCTGTTTGGCGGTACCGCGAATATCACCGAGACCAGCTACACCTACGCGGAATACGCGCGAAAGGGATTCGGTGAACTGGTGGCGGTGGCAGTGCTCAGCCTCGGTCTATATCTATGCCTGCACACCATCACCAAACGCGAAGGCCGGGGGTCGAAAGCAGCCTTTTCAGTGCTGACGGTCTTCCTGATGGCCAATGTGCTGGTGATGCTGGCTTCTTCGCTGCAGCGCTTGCTGCTCTATGAAGGCGCCTACGGTTTTTCGCAACTGCGCACCTATACCCACGTGTTCATTTACTGGCTGGCTGCACTGATCCTGGTGACCATCATCCTGGAGATCTTAGAACGACGCGGGCATTTTGGCCTGGCGCTGCTGGTGATGATCGTGGGTTTTGGTGCCACACTGCCAATTCTCAATGTGAATGGATTCATCACATCCAAGAACATCGCCCGTGCTGCAGCCGGCCAGGAACTCGATATTCCCCACCTGGTTTCGCTTAAAGCGGATGCGGTGCCTGTGTTAATCGAGAAATTCAACGACAGCACACTCCCGGCAGGGTTGAAGGACGACCTGGGTTATACTCTGGCCTGCACACAGGCTACCCTGGGTGACGCGGCTGAGTCGGATTGGCAGGGATTCAACCTGAGCCAAACGATCGCTCGCAGCCTGCTGCTTGAAAACAAATCCGCCCTGTCGAAATACAAGGTCATGAATGATGATCGCGGCTGGTATTACCTCAAAAATGGGGTAGAAACCTTCTGCGAGTTCACCTACATGGATTAGGTTAATCCCAGACCCTGTGAAAACAAACCCCGAATTCGATTGGATTCGGGGTTTCATCTGCTAAACATTGCAATAGGTTTGCATGAATATGTGGGTGACGTGCCCCAATGGACCATCCAAAATCTCATAGACCTGGTCAATGATCGGTTGAGGTACCACACCGTAGAAAGCCTGCGCGATCCCACCTGCAATGCAGGCAATGGTGTCGCTGTCGCCGCCTAATGAAACCGCCTTACGCACGGCGTCCTCAAAGTCGGTGGATTCCAGAAAAGCAATGATGGCCTCGGGCACGCTGCCCTGGCATGAAACATCAAAGGTATAAGTTGGGCGGATCTGATCCAGGGTGCGGTCAAGATCGTAACCAAATTGGCTGTGGATGTATTCCTTGATCTCGGTTTTGCTGCTGCCTGTGCGAGCGAGGAAAATGGCTGCTGCGGTAGCACAACCTCCCTTGATGCCCTCCGGGTGGTTGTGGGTGATGGCAGTGAAGCGTTCAGATTGTTTGAGAGTTTCCTCGAGGGTTTGGTAGGCGAACCCAGCGGGGCTGATGCGCATGGCGGCACCATTGCCCCACGAGTTGTAGGGTTCGGTCCGTGTGCCGCGCGCCCAACCGGCGAAACTGCTGCCAAACCCGGCATCCGGGTAACGCCGGTAATATTCTTTCGCTTTGTGTGCGTAATCGACACCGCTCATGATGGCGTCAGCCAGGGCGATGGTCAGCACAGAATCATCGGTGAAGCAGCAGCCGGGTGAAAACAACTTAAAATCAGTGGTTTTAATGTTGTTCCATTCATATATCGAACCGATGATATCACCAGCGATAGCGCCGATCATCTAGGCGGCCTTTTTGTTGATGGATATGGCGACACCGTCCCAGCCATATTTATTGAAGTCGATCTCGTGTTCAAGGTTGAAGGTGATGCCTTCCTGTTCCAGCAAGACACGCTGCATGTTGGTGCCCACACCGAACCCGTGCGGGCTGATCCTGCCTTTGGCATTCACCACCCGCTGCCAGGGCACATCCTCGTTGCCGCTGGTTCTGGCCAGGGCAGCCAGCGCGAAACCGACCATTTGCGCGGAGCAGCGCCCCACGATGCGCGAGATCTGCCCGTAGGTGGCGACTTTTCCAAGTGGAATCTGTCGCACGGCGGCGTAGATCAGGTCATAAAGTTTGGGTTCTTCCATCCTGTCCTCCTTGAGCGATGAGATGATTATACAGTTCGAAAAGAGAAACGGAGCGAAAATACGTACTCATGGTAGAATTTTGTCTATGAAAAGATGGCAATTTTGGCTGGGGATATTGATCAGTGCGGTTTTCCTGTTCTTTGCCTTGCGCGACTTGAATCTGGGCGACTTCTGGAGTGCCATTAAGACCGCCAATTACTGGTGGATCTTCCCAGGCATCGCGGTCTATTTCGTTGGCGTGTGGGCGAGAGCCTGGCGCTGGCATTATTTGTTGAAACCGATCAAGAAGATCAAAACCGGCTTGATGTTCCCGATCACCTGCATTGGGTACATGGGCAACAATATCTATCCCGCACGTGCCGGTGAAGTGCTGCGTGCCGTGGTGTTGAAACGCAAAGAGGGTGTACCCGTTTCAGCGTCGCTGGCCACCATCATTGTTGAGAAGGTGTTTGACACGGTGGTCATGCTGGGATTCGTGTTCGTCAATCTGCCAGAACTTGCCAAGGTAGCGACTTCTGATTCGGGGTTTGCAGGAAACATCCAACAATTGGCTTTCACAGGCTTGGGAATTTTCATAGGTGTCCTGGTCATTTTCCTACTGGCCGCCATGTTCCCCAGGGTCACTGAAAAGATTTGTGTTTGGCTCATCAACCACCTGCTGCCGATGAAGATCCGTGAAAAGGCGATCGGGATCACGTTTAAATTCCTTGAAGGCCTGGCGTCGCTGCGTTCACCGGCCAATATTCTGATGGTGTTCGTCACTTCGGTGGTGATCTGGCTGCTTGAGACGGTGAAATACTGGTTCGTGATGCACGCCTTCAATTTCACGGTCAGTTTCTTCGCGCTGATGCTGTTGAACGGTATTGCTAACCTGGCCACCATCATCCCAGCCGCGCCGGGTTATATCGGCACCTGGGAGGCGGTCACCAAGTCCGTCTTGACTGCATACAACGTGCCAGGCGGAGAAGCTCTGGGCTACGCCATCGTGCTGCATGTTGCGCTGTGGTTGCCGATCACCCTGTTGGGAGCTTATTACATGACCCGCGAAGGCATCAAGTGGAACGATTCGCTGCGCAAAGAAACCAATCAGCCTGCCGCACCCATAGAACCATAAATTCCCCTGGAGGAATATGCAAAAACTGAAGATCGCCGTCATTGGAGCAGGCTTTGGGGGCATGACCGCCGCTTTTGACCTGCAAAAAGCGGGGCATGAGGTCACCATTTTTGAAAATTCAAGTGGGCCGGGTGGTCTGGCAACGGGCTACAAGGAAGCCAATTGGGAATGGACGGTGGAGAAGTTCTACCACCATTGGTTCACTTCTGACAAACACATGTTCGACTTGATCCGCGAGGTTGGCCTTACTGACAAAGTGATGGTGCGCAGCCCCAAGACCGTCATGTTCTACAAGGATAAATTCTACCCGTTCGATTCGATCCTTAGCGCGCTGCTTTACCCTGGATTGGGGTATGGCATTAATAAGATCCGCTTTGGCCTGGTGGGAGTTTATTTGCGCCTGACAAAGAACTGGAAGCCGATGGAGAAAACCACGGTCGCCAAATGGATGCGCAAGTGGGCAGGTGAGAAAGTGTACTCCCAAATGTGGGAGCCCATGGTGGTCGGCAAGTTCGGCGAAAAATACGCCGAGCAGGTTAACATGGCCTGGATGTGGGCGAGGCTGCATGCCCGTACGACCAAACTGGTGACTTACCGAGGCGGATTCCAGGCCTTCGCGGACGATTTCGCAGCCATCCTGCAGCAAAAAGGCGTGGAGGTCCGCTATAACACCCCGGTTGACCGGATCATCAGCGAAAACGACCAGAACGTTCTGTTAAGCGTCAAAGGCGGGGCAGAGAAATTCGATCGGGTGCTGGTGACGTTATCTCCAGCCCAGATGGCCGCGATGACCCCGCAACTACCTGCTGAGTACCTGAAGGGGCTGCTTGAATTGAAGAGCCTGGGCGCAGTGGTTTTGACCATTTCATTGAAGAAACCCCTTTCTCGTGAAGGGTATTACTGGTACAACCTGCCAAAATCAGCAGGCTTCCCCTTTTTGGCTTTGGTGGAACACACCAACTTTCTACCCAAGGAATATTTTGGCGGTGAGCACCTGATCTACTGCGGTGATTACCTTGAAACTGATCATGAGTATTTTAAGCTGTCAGCGGATGAACTGCTGCAGCGCTTCATGCCCAGTTTTACGCGCATTAACCCGGATTTTTCACCAGAATGGGTTAAGCGTGTCTGGCTGACCAAATCCAATTATGCGCAGCCGGTGCCGTTGGTCGAACATTCCAAAAACATACCCGCCATTCAAACGCCGCTGCCCGGCATCTACTTTGCCAGCATGTCGCAGGTCTATCCATGGGACCGTGGAACGAACTTCGCGGTCGAAATCGCCCGCAGAGCTGCAGGGATGATGTTGGGAACAGATCAGGATTAAGTTCATCCGTGTAAAGATTAAGAATGTTAAAAAAACCGAACGCCAGATTTTGCCTCACTTTTCAGAAAAAGAGCTTTCAGGTGGAACCCTGAATATTTTGTATTCATGTCGTACATTTGGCAGTTCGACCCGAATTACCCTTAAAAACCCTATATATGGGGTAATCGAAAATTTGTTTTACGTAGAACTGGTGATGAAAATAATCGGAATCATTCCGATCTCCTGTTGAGTTCTTTGGGTTTATTTAAGGTTGAGTTCCTTAAAGATTCTCTTTTTTTTAAACCAGCGTAGGGTAAGCGACTTGTCTGCCCCCCACCTTTTTGTTAGAATTGTCAGTAGTTACACGCTGAAGCAAATCGGGTTAATGCTTCAAAGAGCCAATTATTGTTAATTTTGCAAGTCTTCAAGCCACTATCAAATGTGGAGGGGGACTGCTATACCCATCACCAAAATTGAAGAGGTGTTGTGTAATGAATTCGCAGCAAGCCTGGCAGGCCGCATTGGGCCAACTTCAAATGGAAATGTCCAAGGCATCGTATGACACCTGGGTGCGCAGCGCCGAATTGGTGTCGTATGAAGGTGCTACGTTTACCATTGGAGTCACCAACGCCTACGCACGCGACTGGCTTGATTCTCGTTTATCCAGCACGATCACAAAGATCCTAACCGGTCTGATGGAAGAACCTCAACAGGTTTCGTTTGTCGTCTGGCATAAAGATTACCAACCCAAAACTGAAGAAAAGACTACCGAGCCTTCTCAAACCCCGGTGGTTTCCATATCTCAACCCGTGATCTCTTGCGGGCTCAACCAGAAATATGATTTCAAAAGCTTCGTGGTCGGATCTTCCAACCGGTTGGCGCATGCAGCCTGCCTGGCAGTGGCTGAAAATCCCGCCCAGGCGTATAACCCACTGTTCCTTTACGGCGGCGTTGGTCTGGGTAAGACCCACCTGCTGCACGCCATTGGCAATCATGCCCGTCAGACCGGCAAACAAGCCTTGTATGTCTCTTCTGAGGAATTTACCAACGACCTGATCAACGCCATCCGCACACATAACACGCCGGCCTTTCGCGACCGCTACCGCCGCATCGACATCCTGCTGATCGATGATATCCAATTCATCGCCGGCAAGGAATCCACGCAGGAAGAATTCTTCCACACCTTTAACTCGTTGCACGGGCAGGATAAACAGATCGTCATTTCTTCTGACCGATCCCCCAAAGCCATGAGCACCCTTGAAGAGCGATTACGCTCGCGATTTGAGTGGGGACTGACAGCCGACATCCAGGCACCCGACCTGGAGACGCGCATCGCCATTTTGACCGCCAAGGCGGAAAAGACGCACCACAAGGTCCCGTTCGAGATATTGGAATTGATCGCCAGACAATTCGTTTCCAATATCCGCGAGTTGGAAGGCGCGCTCACCCGGGTGCTGGCCTACTCAGAATTACGCGGCAAGCCCTTGACCGAAGAACTGGTCAGCGTGGCACTGACCGACCTCATTCCACAGCGCAGCGCGTATGAACCTTCCAGAGTGGTGGACGTGGTGGCTTCCGTTTTTGGCATCTCCACTGAAAAACTGCTGGGGCGTGATCGAACCCGCGAGGTGGCGTTACCCCGACAGGTGGCCATGTATCTGCTGCGCCAGGAAGCCAACGTATCACTGCCCCAGATCGGGCAGGTACTTGGCGGAAGGGATCACACCACAGTGATCTACGCATGCGAAAAAGTGGCTGAACTGATTGAAAAGGATGAGCTGCTAAGGCGTCAGATCTTCCAGATCAGAGAACAGCTTGGTGGAACCCGCGCGCGTTACTAATCCCCAATAAAATGCTTGTTATAAATTAGTAATCTTATGTATATAATAAATTATGCATAATCTATCCGTCAATTCATGGGAGAGGGAGAAATGAAAAAACGAAATATCATTCAGGTTTCAATCGCGTTAATTGCCATATTGTTGCTTCAACTTGCCTGCGGGAAGAGCATAACAAACACAATATCATCAATTGCTTCGCAAATTGCTCCCACCGAAGGTTCTGGGGAAACAGCAGAAGTGGCTGTAGCCACCGCTGCCCCCGTAAGTAGCGTTGAAAAACTGGTCATGACCGATTATGGTTTTGGACAATATGAAACCTATGTTGGATATGGATTCATGATCCAAAACCCGAATCAGAATGCCCAGATCGTTGATTCTGAATACCAGGTGAGTTTTTATGATGCCGGCGGCACAGTGGTGGAGACCGATAGTGGTTATCTCGACTTTGTTTATCCCGGTCAGACAACCGGTGTGGCTGGCGAAGTTTATCTGGATGAGGGTGTGACAGTGGATCGCGTCGAAATCCAGTTCTCTGATGGCGAAGCTGAAGCGTCGGACGTTTTTGAAGCCCCTTCAGCCACAAAAGAAGCCTTTGCCAAGGATGAGTATTATACCTATGGGGTCGCTGAGATCTACAACCCATTTGACGTTCGGGTTTCAAACATGCGGGTATCAGCCATCTTCCTGGATGCTGACTCAAAGATCATTGGTGGCGGTTACACTTATTTGAATTTTGTCGAACCTTTTGATGTGGCAGGCACGCAGCTCACTGGCACCAGTTCTGTCGATCCTGCACAGGTAAAGATCTTCCCCAATCCCACCAGTTGGTCATTTGAACAAGACGATGGAATTCCATCAGACGCACAGCCACTTGAACTGGTAAACTCGGGGTTCGCCCAGGGAGAGTATTCCACCGGATATGCAGTGATCACTCGCAATCCAGACACGAAATACGAGGTCCAAGACTCAATCTTCCATGCCACTTTCTACTCGGCTGATCAGCAAGTACTAGGTTATGTAGAAGGTTACATTCCCAGGTTAATGCAGGGTGAAACCCTGGCCACGGCAACGGACGAATACTTAGTACTAGAAGACCAGGTGGTGGATAGCGTGGTCGTTCAGGTGCTGCCAGGAGAATATGTGGACAATGGAGTCCAGCCTGTTTTCACATCTCAAAATGCCACGTATAAACCGGATTCGTACTTCCCAAGTGTCACCGGAGAGATCGTGAATCCGTATACCCAACAGGTTACTGACATTGAAGTGACCGCCATCGCATACGATTCGGCAGGCAACATCGTTGGAACCGGATGGACCTATCTCGATTTCATTCCGGCTTCTACGGCTTCTGCAGTTGAGGTGTATATGACCATGTCTGGCGAACCGGCAACTGTTGAATTATTCGCCACCTTGTCCAGTTTCTCTGAATTTGAATAAGGAAAAATTTGATAAACTAAGGTATAATATAGCTCGTAATACTTATTGGTCCGTTGACATAGGTTTTTGACTTATATTGATGCGCCAATTTGATTGGGCAGCAACTGATGAAAGAACCTCTTACAAAAAGAGGCAGTGTTCAAAAAGACATTGATCATTCAAAAATCCCTGGCCAAAGTATTGCCAGGGATTTTTATCTACTCGACTTTTTACTGCCAATAAGGCAGTTTATCAACAACATGTTCTTCTAACGGGGAACGAGAAAGGTATTTGTAAGTAATGAAACAAAAGAAAAATAATAACAACACTCAGCCAGGAGTGCTTAAAATCATTCCCCTGGGTGGCCTTGGCGAGGTGGGCGCCAATATGATGATCTACGAGTATGACAATCAGATCATGCTTGTGGATACCGGTTTGATGTTCCCAGAAAACGACATGCTGGGGATCGATTACATCATCCCAGATTTCAGCTATCTGCTGACGCGCAGGAACAAGGTAAAAGGGATCGTCATCACCCACGGGCATGAAGATCACACCGGCGCGATCCACCACGTTTTGGAGGAGATCCAGGCACCGATCTACGCCACGCCATTAACTCGCGGCCTGTTGGAAGTGAAACTCGCCAAGAACGGCCTGGCTGGCAAGTCCAGGATCGAAACCATTCACGCCGGTGATACACGCAAGATCGGCCCATTCAAAGTGGATTTCTTCCACGTGTGCCACTCCATCCCCGACGCGGTTGGGTTGGGGATCGATACCCCGGCCGGATTGGTCGTACACACCGGCGATTATAAATTTGACCACACCCCCGTGGATAGCTGGCCGACCGATTATGCCAAGCTGGCGGAATTTCAACGGCGGGGCGTAATGGCGCTGCTGGCTGACTCCACCAATGCTGAACGGCCTGGTTGGACGCCCTCCGAGCGGGTGATCGACGACGGGTTCGACAAGGTCTTTCGCGAGGCGAAAGGCAGGGTCGTGATCGCCAGTTTCGCTTCACTGATCTCGCGCATGCAGCAGGTGGCCAACGCTGCCAACCGCTACGGCCGCAAGATGGCCTTTGCCGGTCCCAGCATGGTGGATAACGCCAAGATCGCCACCAAATTGAACTATTTGAAGATCAAGGATGATCTGGTGGTCAGCCTGGAAGAAGCGCTGAACATGAAAGACAAGAACGTGGTCATCATGTGCACCGGGTCTCAGGGCGAACCGACTTCCATCCTTGGGCGCCTCTCCATGGGCAGCCACCGCACTTTTGATATCAAGGAAGGCGACACCATCGTGCTTTCAGCCCACCCCATCCCTGGAAACGAAGAAAGCGTTTCGCGCACCATCAACCGCTTAATGCAACGGGGCGCCAGCGTGATCTATGACACCATCGCCCCTGTGCACGTGTCAGGCCACGCCAGCCAGGAAGAAATGAAGCTGATGATGCACCTGACCCAACCAGATTACTTTATTCCCATCCACGGCGAACTGCGCCAGCTCAAACAGCATGCCAAACTGGCCCACCAGATCGGTGTGCCTGAAGAAAATATCGCTGTGGTGCTCAACGGCCAGACCGTGGAATTCGTGGACGGAAAAATGAGAATGGGAGCCAAGATCCCGGTCTCTTATGTATATGTGGATGGTTCGGGTGTTGGCGATGTGAGCAAGGACGTGATGAAAGATCGTGAGATCCTGGCACAGGAAGGCGTCATGGTGGTCAATCTGCTCATGGACAGACTAACCGGAAGACCCATGAAAATGCCTGAGATCGTCAGCCGCGGCTTTATCGCCCTGGATGACGCGGACGAGATCTTTAACCGCTTGCGCGCCAAGGTGTTCGACACCGCTTCGAAGGCCAACGGCAGCCTGCAAAAGGACGTGGAACAGGCGGCCAGTAATTACCTATACAGCGAGACGCACAGACGCCCCATGGTGTTGGTGAACATCGTTCGGAACTAAAATTTAACCGATAAACAGACACCCGGAAAAACTCCGGGTGTCTGTTGTATTAAGAGATGGAGGGAGTCATATGCTAGATGTTGCCGGCTGACATTTTCTTTTTGAAAAAGAGAATGGCCAGAATAATCGACACCACCGCATACCCGATCACCCACCAGAGATGGGGCATGATGGCAGAATAGTTCGCAGCCATGGCTGCCCGGGCGGCATCGACTGCGTGGGCAAAAGGCAGCAGGTAACAAATATCTCTAAAGGTTTTACCAACCAAATTCACGTCGAACCAGGTTCCGCTGAGCCAGGCAGCCACGTTGGTCAGAATGGAAGCAAGTCCACCCACTGCTTTATCGTTCACCAGGGTACCCATGATCATCCCCAATCCAATGAAAAGCAGTGCGGTGGGCAATAAGATCATGAGAGTCAACAAAACGTTGATCGAAACTGGTAAACCCAAGAAAAAGGCCAGCACAAACACGATCACACTCTGACCGATCGCAATGGGCAGCAGCGGCAGCATGTAACCAAGCAAAAAATTCGAAGCGGTTAAGGGCGCTGCAAACAGGCGGGCTAGAAAAGAGGTACTCTTATCTTTGGAAATCAAGATCCCGGCAAACAAAGAGATGAAGGTGAGACCGAACACTGCGATTCCAGGAGCCAGATTATCAATGGTGAACAAGTCGACCGGGATGTTGGCCTGAATTGCAGAAAGGAGCAACAGAACGATGACCGGAAATCCCACACTGAAAATGGACATTAAAGGGTCACGGATGAGTTCTTTTAAATTGCGGGATGCAAAAGCAAGGCTTTTTTTCATGCTTTCACCTCGCTGGTTGCCAACGCCACGAAGGCGTCTTCAAAATTTCTGGACCCTGATCTTGCGATAAGTTCCTGAGCTGTTCCAAGTGCGATCATTTTTCCCTTTACCATGATCCCGATCCGATCAGACAAGGCTTCTGCCTCCTCCATGTAATGCGTGGTCAGGATGATGGTGATCTTGCCTTTCAATTTCTCGATATTGGCCCACAATTCTCTCCTGGCCAGAATATCCAATCCCAGGGTCGGTTCATCCAAAAACAGGATCTTTGGGTCAGAAATAAGAGCCATGGCGATGCTTAATCGGCGCTGCCAGCCACCCGAAAGGGTCTTGGCTCTGTCTTTGGCGATCTCATCCATGCCAAAAGAGGCCATGATGTCATTGACCTTCTTCGCGGCTTCTTCAGCAGAGTACCCATACAGTTTGGCAATCAGGTCGAGGTTTTCTCTGACCGTGAGGTTGGATGCCACAGCGGTCTCTTGCGGCGAGACATTGATTTTCGCTTTCACAGTCTGCGGGTTGCTGAGGATGCTGTCTCCCAACAGGAGCGCGTCTCCACTGGTAGGCGGTGTGAGACAGGATAACATGCGGACGGTGGTTGTCTTGCCCGCACCGTTCACGCCCAACAAAGCAAAGAGTTCGCCCTGCTGGATGGTGAGGTTCAAGTGGTCAACTGCATTTTTCTCTTTATATTTTTTTACCAGGTCAATCGTTTGAATCGCGATCATTCAGCTTCCTCTTTTTGTTCTTTCTCTGTAAAGATGCCTTTGGCAAAGCCATGGAGAACGTCAGACTTTAAAATGGCGATGCCTTGTTTCACGTCACCCACCACCAGCAGGCTGTCACCTGGTTTGATGTCGAATACTTTGCGTGCTTCCTGTGGGATGACGATCTGTCCCTTTTCACCTACTTTTACCAATCCAAAAATATATTTGCCTTCTGGACCTTTCATGTAAATCTCCTTAAGTACACTAGTATTACTGGTATGAAAAGTATGACTATTGTATGACAACGAAACCGGGGTGTCAAGAGATTGATTGCGTCAATACGAATAAAAAAGACGGATTATTTTTGAAGTTCCCGGAGCAAATCATTCGAAATGGAGCGGTCAATCTTGCCCATCGGGAAACCCGGCAGCTCTTCCACCCTTACCCACCTGATCTCGCTGGCTTCCTGAGCGACTGGTTCACTACCCGTTAAAGTTGAGAACCAGGCATGCAAGGTTACTTTGAAATGGGTGTAGGCATGATGGTAGACACCCTGCAGATCGTTCACCTGGATGTCGGTGTTCAATTCCTCGCGAATCTCTCTGACTAAGGCTTCTTCAAGGCCTTCGCCCTGTTCGACCTTGCCACCCGGAAATTCCCACAACCCACCCAGCAACCCTTTGGATGGACGCCTGGCGATTAAGACCTGATCGTCGCGTTGAATGACCGCCGCGCAGACGGTGATGTGGGGGATGGGAGGCTTTTCAAGCGTGCGGGGATATTCCGCCTGCGCTCCTGCCTGATTCGCGCGGCATAACTGCCTGACGGGGCAGACAGAACAGACCGTATTCCTGGGCAAACAGATCGTCGCACCCAAATCCATCAAAGCTTGGTTGTAATCGCCAGCTGAACCCGATGGCAACAGATAATCGGCCAGTCGCCAAAGATCCTTCTCGGCGGCGGGCGCATTAATGGCGCGAGGGAACCGCACCAGGCGTGCCAGCACCCGTTTTACATTTCCGTCCAGCACGGCCTCATCCCTGCCAAAGGCGATCGAACTGATGGCTGCCGCGGTGTACTTGCCAATGCCCGGAAGGCGCAGTAATTCAACACCCGTGCCAGGGATCACCCCAGCGTACTGGTCACGGACCATTCTGGCTGCCTTATGCAGGCTGCGCGCCCTGGAATAATATCCCAGCCCTTCCCAGGCCTTCAACACTTGTTGTTCATTTGCATCTGCCAGGTCGTGGAGAGTTGGGAACATGGCCATCCAGCGTAGAAAATAGGGGATGACAGTTTCGACACGGGTTTGTTGCAGCATGATTTCAGAAACCCAGACGCTGTAGGCATCGTTTCGTTCGCGCCACGGAAGATCACGGGCGTGTTTTGAGTACCAGTCCAAAAGCAGCCGGCTGAATTCGCTTTTCATGATTATCTTTACAATTGGAATCCGTTTTTCGCGGTGACGATCTTTTGCTGGTAATTCTGGACAAATTCCATTAATTTGAGGTTCAAATCGCTCCACTCGCGCGAACTGATCAACTGGCGCGCACGATTCAAGCTCGCCATCTTCGCGCTTACCAGGATCTGCGGCTGCTCTCCATAAACAGTCGCCCAGGCATCAGTCAATTCGCAGCCCAGGCGCTGCACCCCGGGGATAAACTCACGAATCACGAACTCGAAATATTCCTGTTCGTGTTCAGGGATGATATCCCAGGTCATGATGAGCTTTACAGGCTCTGAGCTTTCCAATTGATCATCCGCCGTTATTCTTCTGGTAATCCAGAACCACCACTTTGGTTTCTTCTGGTAGAGAGCTTGCGTTTTGGATTTTGATGGACGGGACCGTGTCAATATGGGCCAAACCCATTTCCTTCAGGAACTTGGAAAGTGGTTCAAGGGGCTGAAGGGTGTTGGTGGAGGCCGGGGTGGCGTAGTGCATGGGAATGACGATGTTGGGCTCCAGCAGGCTGATCACCTCGGTGGCCTTGATAGCGTTCAACCCGCCGCCTGCTCCCACCGGAACCAGCGCCACGTGGATCGGTCCGAAATCTTCCACTTCACTTTGGGTCGGAACCCTGTTCAGATCACCCAGATGCAGAACGGTGATACCGTTGAAATCGAACAGGAAAAGCGTGTTGCGGGGTTCACCCGCGTCTTTCTTGGTATGCCCGTTGGAGTGAATGCCGGTAATAAAGACACCCCCGATCTCAAACTCGCCGGGACCGTCAATGAGGTGGGAATCCCCTTTGACCGCAGGCAGGTGGTTGTGTCCGGGTGTGTTGTGACTGATGGTCACAATGTCCGCCTTCAATTTCAACGGCTCATACCCGACCTGTTTGTTGTCATAAGGGTCTGTCACCACGCTGGCCATGCCGCGTTCGGTGAGTCTAAAACAAGAATGTCCGTACCAGGTAATTTCCATGCAGCCTCCGTGATCTGCATAGATTATACCTTAAAGCGATATGTGCTCCCGCCGGCGCGAACATTTTTAATTTTGCTATAAGGTGGAGTGATTTATATGGCTGGGCTATTGGTTCCGATTTTCCAGGTAGAACTTCTCAACCAACTGCACCTGCCGCTTGATCTCAGCGATCAAGGGATAGGAACCCTTCAGAGAACCTTCTGCGGTCAGCGTCTCGAGTTCAAAGGCGGGCGCGGCGATCGTCTTGGCTTCAAAATTACCGGCCGCACCTTTAATGCTATGGCTGAGAAAATGGATCTTCTTTGAGTCGTTGCTCAACAGTGCGGTTTCAATGTCGCTGATGGTGGGTTTGATGTGATTCAGGAATTCTCCCAGCAATTCAAAGAAGGTCGGAAGGTCATCTCCGAAACGGGGGAGAGCCTTTTCAAGATCAAACAACTCGCTGGATCTGTGTATGAGTTTTTGCAAGGCATCCTGGCCGTGCGAGTTACCTTCCAGTTCACGATCCACCCCTGAATACTTTTCAATCACCTTGAAAAGTTCTTCCACGTTCAGCGGCTTGGAAACATAATCGTTCATTCCTGCTTCGAGGCAGCGCTCGCGATCACCCGCCATGGCATAAGCTGTCATCGCGATGATCGGCAGCTGTTCATATTTTGGTCCCAGCGCGCGGATGCGTTTGGTGGCTTCGAACCCGTCCATTTCAGGCATTTGCACGTCCATTAGGATCATCTTGTAATTCTTCTTCTGGACAGCTTCGATGGACTCCTTGCCGGTTGCGGCCACATCCACGGGGTAGCCGGCCTTTTGCAGCAATCGAATGGCCAATTTTTGGTTCGTTGGATTATCTTCTGCCAGCAGGATATGGGTCAAGCCACGCTGCTGCTCATTCAATGAGTGGCGTGTGATCATTGAAGCTTTAATCTTGGTTTCGTCCGACTGTTTATTGCGGCCCAGAATATTGAGCAAGGCCCCAAACAATTCCTTCTGCCTGACCGGTTTCAGTAAATAGCCGTTGCATCCCATGGATTCCAGGCGCGCGGCGTCTCCACGCTGCCCCATGGAGGTGAGGATGATCACGGTCACGTTTTTCAGTTCAGGATCCGCTTTGATCTTTGACAGAACCTCTTCACCGTCCATTTCGGGCATCTGCATGTCGAGCAGCACGAGCTGGAAGGGTTTGCTCAATTCATTGAAAGACTTTAAGATGTTCAAAGCTTCTTTGCCGCTGGCGACCGAGAACGCGTTGCAGCCAAACCCGCGGATCATCTTCTCAAGGATGGTGCGGTTGGTACTGTTATCGTCAACGATCAAAACCGGCACATCCACCAGGTCTTCGGGTAATGCCAGGAAAGGCATGACACTTTCTTTGACTTTGCCAACCGTAATGGTGAACCAGAAGGTGCTGCCTTTGCCGGGCTCGCTTTCAAGCCCAATGTCGCCCCCCATCATGCGGGTCAACTGGGAAGAGATCGAAAGTCCAAGACCGGTGCCGCCGTATTTGCGAGTTGATGAACTGTCGGCTTGCACGAAGCGTTCAAAAATGGCTTTTTGCCGGTCCAGTGGGATGCCGATGCCGGTGTCAGAGACCAGAAAACGCAGAGTGTCGGTATCACCCGAGCTGGATTGCGTCATGACGCGAATGACCACTTCACCCTCGTGGGTGAATTTGATGGCGTTCCCCACCAGGTTGATTAAAACCTGACGCAGCCTGCCGGCGTCTCCCAGTACCCGGTTGGGCACATCTTTGTCGATCAGACAGGCCATCTCGAGGCCCTTGTTCTCGGCGCGGGTGACGAGGGTATGGGCCACCCCCTCCACTGTAGAGCGCAGATCGTATTCGATGTTGTCAATGGTGAGCTGACCGGCTTCGATCTTTGAAAAATCGAGCACGTCATTGATGATCCCGAGCAAGGCTTCAGCGCTGTCGCGCGCGGTGGAGACGTAATCTTTTTGTTCGAGGTTTAATGGGGTGTCGAGCAGGAGCTCGAGCATGCCCATGACACCGTTCATCGGGGTGCGGATCTCGTGGCTCATATTCGCCAAGAACTCGCTTTTCGCCTTGTCGGCCTGTTCGGCCATCTGCTTGGCTTCCACCAGTTCGGTCACGTTGTGATAAATGGCCAGGATGCCCTGCTGCTTGCCCTCCACGATGACCGGCACACCAGCCACCTCAACTTCAACGGCTGAGCCGTCCTTTCGATACCGCTTGGTCAGACTGTGAACCATTCCGCCCGTGATCACTTTGCGGGTGTAATCAGCGGCTTCCTCCAGATTATGAGGAGCGATTAGAGTGTCGAGGTTCTGGCCGATCACTTCGCCTTCAGAATAGCCAAACAGCTCCTCAAAAGCAGGATTGACCGACTTGATCTTTTCGTCCAGGTCAAGTGTAACCACGGCCACTGGATTATTCTTGAACAGGGATTCAAAGAACTCTTTTTGTTTGAGAATCTCGTTCTTATAGAATTTCTGCCGTGTGATGTCTTGAAAAATATACAACAAGCTGTCGGTCTGGTTTTCAAGGGGCACGTTGCAGCAGGTTAACTTGAACCAATCGTTCAATCCATCCAATTGAACTTCCACGCCCACCAGGTCATCCACATTGATATGCGGAAGATATCTTCCACGTAGAAAAACAGACAGGTGCTTGCCTAATATGGATTGGAAAGTGGTTTGCAGTCGATCAATGGTGGAACGATTGCAGCGCAGAATGTTGCCACCGGCATCAGTCAATACCAAAAGATCGGGAATGCGATCAAAGGTCGCTTCCCATTCCTTTTTAGCCCTGACAACCGCATTTTCGATCTTTGCGTATTCAGGATCGATTTTCTTGTTAAGATCGCTGCTCATGCTCAACCCCTTATCAGGATGACTGGGTGGGTAATTAATTCACATTATTGGTTTTACTATTAAGATTACGCTGAACTATAACAATATGATTAATTAATGATTTTGTCAATCACTTTATGCAGAAATGTGAGTTTTTACCCCAACCTCTGGCGCTCCTGGGCGAAAATACGTTTCAGGATGGCGAGAGAGGAGGCATAGGTGGAATCCACCCCTTCATAAGACATGGCGCCCGCACCCAGGTTCAACCCTTTATTGAAAGGCGTGTCTGATGCGTAATGCAGAATTCCAATGTCGAAAGCCACCCCCTGCAGGTTGACGATCTCATTGGTTGGGTGTCTTTTTGGTCGGGTCATCTCGTAAATCGCGGAAAGGTATGGGCCGGCTTCCATTTCGATGTCAGTATAGCCTTCACGGTACATGACATCCATTAGATCGGCATTCTGCAGAAACGTGCCCAAGACCGTCAAGGCTTTTTGATTATCAAGCACGGTGCCATAGATGAGGTAAGGCATCACGTCTGATGCGCAGAATACGTTTTGAATCAGGTAGGTGTTTTGCGAGTGCTCGTCTTGTACCACGTTGGGGATCATCACGTCTCCGCGCACACCGTTCAATGTGGCGGCTTTTCCCATGATATAGACGCCTAAAATCTCGGAAATATGCTCGGCGAGTTTAATCAGGATGTTATACGCGCCCAACCCGAGCGGATAGTCAATGTTGAGAATGAGAGCATCGCTTCTCTTGAGGAATTCCCCATCTGTGGGGCTGCCGATCAGTCGCGGATCCAGGCGTTGGGGGTCCAGCTTATTTAGCTCGATCACCTGGGTTTCTACATCAAAGGAATGAACGGACGACACGCGCTGGATGCCATGCTCCAGCTCGTCTTTAAGCTGCCGGTTGGTGAACTCACCGCCCCCAGCGGTCTGTTGGTATTTTTTTGCCGCGTAGTAGAGGAAATTCTCAATGGAAGAAGGAATTTCCAGGTTGCGAAGCTTTTGCCACTCGCCCTGCAAGATGGAGTCTGCGTTCTGTTCGATATAATTGACCAGTTCTGATTGGTTGGCAAGGGCATATCCTGACAGGATATTAGGGATGCTATGCGGATTACTTGAGATGAAATAAACAGGACGTTCAGACAGCAAAGGTTGAGATTTCTCAATGTATTCCCACCAAATGCGGGTTGCACGCCAGTATTCGCTGAGAGAACCGCTTAAAAGGCGGACTCTTAAATTACAGCGGCGGGCCGCGATCTTCTTTAACATGAGACCGGTATCAGCCCCCCAGATCGTCTCAAGACGGGCGGCATCATCAATTGAGATACGCAGCAGTTCAGCAAGGTTGAGCTTTTTCACAGCCTGCTTTGTTTCGCTGGCCTGCCATTGAGGGTTCTTCTGAAGCAGGGTGTGCATTTTATTCCACTCGATCTGA
>CAZRHZ010000023.1:0-3935 GCA_964599995.1 uncultured Anaerolinea sp.
GTCATGCAGAACATTTTAACCACGATGCCACCCCAGTTCGCCCCGATGGCAGCGTAGAGCGGTTCAATGAACAAGGTTGGCAGCCAAAGGGTCAAGAAGTAGACCCCGACCACCATGAGGGCATACATCAGCGCGCTATAGAGTTTATTATTGGTAGCACCAAAGGTGACCTTGCGCTGGATGAAGAAATTCACGGTTTGTGAGATGGTGAAGGAAAGCGCCAGAGACAGGAAGGCGCACAACCCTCCATTTGCCACCCGGTAATCAAAGAGCCACCACTGGAAATCGGTTTGCCGGCTAGAAGCGAAAACCCAATAATTGAACAAGGCGAAACCGCCCATGTCAACCAGGGTGGTGATGCCGCTCATTAACGTGAATTTGATCAACTGCCACAGGGTTTGGTGTTTCTGTAAGAATGATGGGGTTAGTTGTTTATCTTTCACCAGTTACCACCTCGATGAACTCTTACCATCTGAACAAGGGGAGATGATCTACGACCGCAACGGTACAGGTTTGACCTCACCCTTGTCATAGATAAACATGGTGCGGCCCATTTCAGCATCCACATGATATACAGTCTTGACGATGGTCACTGACACCCCCGGATAGACCTTTTGGGTAGCCTTGACGACCCCATGGTCCAATTTGGAAAGTTCTTCTTCAAATGCCTGAAGTTTTTCTTCGAGGGCTAACAATTCATTTCGCATCTGAGAATAAGAACGCAGGCGTTCGCGAATGGTATGCTGGTAAGATTCGGAGATTTCCTTCTTATTCTCACGGTAGGTTTTATATTCCTTGATATACCCTTCCAGCATCAAGAGGCTTTTCTTTTTTTCCGAGTATTTGACCAGAACATCCCCATAATCCGCGCGAAATTTTGGCTCAATGCCCAATTCCAACTCGGTGGGAACGTGCAGATCAGATCCGAAGACGCCTGCAGTGATCTCTTCGAGAGCTTCAAGCCGCCCCCCAACGATATCCCCGGAATAATTATTGACTTTGATCCTGCCGCCCGCCTTGATCTGCGAACGCGAAATGCTGTCGTTGATGGTCACGTCTTTGCCCGCCCGCAGCATGGCATTCTCAACGTATTTTGCCAGAATGTTTCCCGAAGCGATCACACTGCACTTGCCGGCGCCAAAAATGCCGTTCTTGATCAAGATGTTACCTTTGGCATAAACCTCGGCAGCTTCGACCATGCCGAAGACCTCAATATCCCCGCCCGCCTTGACACAGAAACCGGATTTCACGTCACCGGTGATCTGCACATTACCCACAAAGTCAATGTTCCCTACCGCAAAATTGACATCGCCTTTGACAGTATAGACCGAAATCACCGTGGGCTTGCCCTCGGACATGCAAACATGGCCGTCTTTGGCTGCTACCAACCTAGCGCTTGAGGATTCGAGGGTGGTGTCTTTCCCTCCCAGCAGAATAGGATTTTTCACCTCGGGGGGATGAATGACCTTTCCAGTTACGGTCTGGCCGGTCTTGCCCTCCTCAGGAGGGAAACGTTCGGCGAGCAGATCGCCTTTGTTTACGTTATGGATCAAATTCAGATTACGAAAATCAACCTTGCCGGTATCCCCATCTACAATGGGGGTTAACTCAGCGGTAACAGGGAAATAATACTCAATGTAGCCATCCCGGCCAGGTTCAGGTGGAATACCCGAAGCGACCAAATGGGGATGATCCCACATTTTCAAATAAACGGTTTGTTCTACTGCCAACTGGTTGATATTAACGGTCACATCATGATCTACCAGGGCTTTGTTCACCATCTCCAACGTGGCGGCCTCACCCCCATTTTGGGGAGAGGTCACAGTGATCCATGCGCTCATCGCGTCATCAGAAATGGTGACCTGAACGGTGCCGTCAATTTTCGTGGTTGATTCTTCCATAGTATTTGATTCTACACGAATTAATTACGTCAAGGAATAAAATATGGATTAAAGGACTGCTTTACGCCCGATCATTCCGGCCTGAAAGGCCCAACTCCTCACTGAGACGCCAATATGCAGCGCTGAAGACCAGTTGTTCAGACATTAAAAGTATACAATAATCTCAAAAGAATCTGGTACCGAGGAAGACTCATAGAGATATTTTATTGAAGGGGTCCGCTCCAAGGCAGGAGTGAGATGAATTTTTCCATGGAGTAATCGTTCTGAACTTCGATACGCCAGAGGTAGTAGATTGAGTTCAATCCATTGACGTAGGAACTTCCCAGCCCGCTGGCAGAAGTGTAACCGTATCGGCTGACAAGGGTGACAATATCCGGAGACATCTCACCATAGGGGTAAGCAAAGGAGTTGATGGGAACCCCCAACCATTGTTCCATCTCCACCTTTGAATTATGGATCTCCTCGCCAAGGTCAGTGCTCTTATCGGTGAGGTGGGCGTGGCTCATGCTGTGAGAACCGATCTCCCATCCATTCTGGATCAACTCTTTTAGTTGATCGGCGCTAATCATGTCCTTTTTATCAATGTAGTTCTCGACCACGTAAAAGGTTGCCACGAAACCGTATTTCTTGAGAATCGGATATCCATAGTTGTATACGTCGAGGTTGCCGTCATCAAACGTGATCACAACCGGGCGAAGCGGAACCACTCCACCTTGCCAAATCAGGTTGGCCAAATCGGTGACCGTGATGGTGCGGTAACCGTTGTCATAGAGCCATTTCACTTGTTCTTCAAACTTGACCGGGTCGATGTTGTAGCGGCTGCCCTGTTTATCAGCATCCGTGGAAATGTGATGATAGAGCAAGATCGGAGCAGTCACAGACCCAGCCTCGATGGTCATGACGGCGGGAGTGGGCGTGAAGGTCGGCTCAGGCGTCGGCGTGATGGTCGGTGTGGGCGTTTCGGTGGGGGTGCTGGTTAATGTGGCTGTGGCGGTCGGTGGAACCGGAGTGTCAGTAGGTCGGAATAATCCAGATACAGTGGTGTTTTGACAAGCGGTCAGCAAACACGCAGCCAGGGTGATGACAATCCATCTCAATGTTGTGCGAAGTCTCATAGATCAATCCAAAGTAAAAGTCGGGTAAATTATAGTCGCTTTCTACGGTTTATAACGCTCTTGCTCTACCAATCCGCGTAGCTGAGGTAAGGATTGCGGTTCATTTCTTCCGCGACGGTGGTGTTTTCTCCGTGGCCAGGGATCAGCTTTGTTTCGAGAGGAAGCGTGAAAACCTTTTCCTGAATGCTGGTGATCAAAGCCTCCTGATCTCCACCTGCCAAATCGGTGCGGCCGATGCTGTGATAAAAGATCAGGTCACCACAAAACGCAAGATTAAGGTCAGAGATCACCAGGATCACGGAACCGGGAGTGTGACCGGGGGTCGCGCGAACCTCGATGGTATGACCAGCCAGCGACAACACCTGGCCGTCCTCCAGGAAGAGATCGGGCTCGCCCGGAGCGGCAACCGGCATGTGCAAACTCTTCGACCCACCCCCATCCAGCAGCAGATCCAGGTCAGCACGATGGAGGGCAAGCCTGGGTTTCACAGGAAGTTGAGTTACCAAGTCTTTCACCCCGGCAAAATGGTCAAAGTGGCCGTGGGTAAGCAGGATGGTTTCGACCTGCAATTTCCGTTTTAAAACAAAATCGATGACTGGTTGAATTTCGTACGAGGGGTCGATCACCCAAGCCTGCCGGGTTTGATCATCAAACAACACGCACACGTTGTTCCCAAGCGGACCGGTTTGGATGACTTCAATGTTTAGCGCCATGATCCTTCAACCTTTCGTTTTTTACGGATGGAGAAAATAACCGAGTTCAAAAGAATGACCCCGATCAAGAGATAGAGTGAAACCCGATAGATGGAATATGGATCGTGGCGATACAACACACCCGCCAGAACCGGAGCGAGGATGACTGTGAAAGAACTGACCGTTTCCACCGCCCCATAAGCCAGACCCGTTTCTGAAGGATGGAT
>CAZRHZ010000023.1:4035-24393 GCA_964599995.1 uncultured Anaerolinea sp.
ATCGGTCCGATCACAGCGCCGAGACTATAAAACCCGGAGGGGATCGAAAGGGCGCGGCCGACTGACAGTTTGCCACGCACGGTGGTAATGTAACTGTTCATGGGCGCGACCACAAAACCGGTCAAACCGTAGACGATCATGCCCGTGACGAACATTGGAAGTGAATTGGCAAGCGCCATGGTCCAGCCTGCCAACGTTCCCAGAATCCACGAACCCCACATGATGGTGCGGGAGCCAAAGCGGTCTGAAAGGTAACCGGCAGGGATCTGCGCCACAGACATGGCAATGCCCATAGCCCCAAAAACAGCGCCAATGAAGAGTGGATCAGCGCCCCATTCCTGAAGGTAGAGAGGTTGGAAGTAGACGAAAAAACCCTCCCCTACGCCCCAGGCGAACAGTGAAACGGTAACCAGGATCAGATTACGATTCATTAGCCCTTAGTGATACGTTTAATGAACTGCTTGACTGCCGTGAATATCTGTTCGCGGTCCGGTTCGCGGATGACCACATGTCCGCTGTGTTCGACCCAGAGTTTGGATTTATCCACAGAGGAAATGCTGGAATAAAGCACGTCAAGACTTTGGGGCGGAATGCCATGATCCATGCGGGATTGAACCATCAAGGCGGGTACTTTCACGCTGGGCAGGTCGCCGAGCATAACCTGGATGATCTCACCCAACTGCAGGATCGAACGCACAGGATAACGGGGATAATCCACATGATCCTTGAGGGCTTCGGGATTTTGCCAATCAGGTTTGCCTTTTTCAACATAGCGCATAAACCAGCGCAAATATGGCAAGTATTTGGCACGAGGATCGGCCGGAAGGCTGCTAGGTGCTGAAAATGTGACCACCCCTTTTACATCATAACGGGCTGCAGCCATGAGGGCGAGTATGCCCCCCATCGAGAGCCCCATCACCACCTGCTGTTCGGTGCAACCTTTGAGGAGGTTCAGACCGTCTTCGACCGAAGCGAGCCAATCACGCCAACTGGAGCGTTCCATATCATCGAGCGAGGTGGCATGCCCGGTAAGGCGCGGAGCCAGAATGGTATATTTTTCTTGAGCCAGCGAATCTGCCAACATACGCATTTCTTTGGGCGTGCCGGTGAAACCATGCACCAGCAAGCAACCGATCTTGCCACCGGGGATAAAAAAGGGTTCAGCAGTTGGGATGGTCAAAAATGAGCTCATTTTCTTCTCCATGTCCTCAAGGTGTCAAGTTCACAGGATGCGCAAATCCCTCGTAAAATCACTCAGGCTTTCACAACCCTCTTTGGTCACCACCATATTGTCTTCGATGCGCACCCCCCCTTTACCCTGCAGATAGATGCCTGGTTCGACGGTATAAGTCATGCCTTCCGCGAGGCTCAACTCATTGCCGCCAAACATGTAAGGCTGTTCGTGCGCTTCCATGCCAATGCCATGCCCGGTGCGGTGGTTGAAAAATTTTCCAAACCCCGCTTGAGTGATGACCGAGCGGGCGGCAACATCCACATCACCGGCGGGAAGACCGGGTTTACCGGCTGCCCTGCCCGCGGCGTTGGCTGCCTTAACAGCCTCATAAATTTCCACCAATTCGGGAGACAGCTCACCCAGAGCGAAAGTTCGCGTCAGATCAGAAATGTAGTCATTGTACGTCGCGCCCCAATCAAACAACACCAGGTCGCCTTTTTGCAATTGTCGCGAAGATGGCACCGCATGTGGATTGGCACTATTCGGTCCGCTCGCCACGAGGGGTGAAAAAGGCAGTTCGGCAGAGGAGCCTGCCTTGTAAAGTTGGATCATCAATTCTGATGCGATCTCGCTCTCACTGACACCGGGTTTGACCATTGGCAGGGTGGCTTTCAAAGCTGTTTGAGCAATCTTGACCGCCTTGCGCATGTCTTCGACCTCTTTTTCTTCTTTTTGCAGGCGAAGCGCTCCAAACACGATCTCGGCAGAAACAAACTGGGCATGGGAGGCTGCTTTTTGCAGATAATCAAGCTCTAAAAACCGCAATCGGGTGGGTTCAAGGCCGATCTTTAGCTTCTTGCCATCCAGTTTCATGACGGCCTGGTTAAAAGCAGACTGCCAACCTGCCGGATTGTCATCAAAGGTGACGGCAGAGATGGGCATGGATAGCTCATGCAGTTTACCCGCTTCCAACTCAGGCAAGATCAGAATGGGTTGAAGCCCTCGCATGTAGATCAGGACGGTAGGCCGTTCCATTAAATGGAAATGCAGGCCTGTCAGATAGGTCAGCGTTGAGCCAGGGTTGATTACAACCACATCAAGCCCGTTGGATTGCATCAATTGATCCAGATGTGAAAATCGATTCGTGAGCATTTTTCAATCTCCCGAATCGATTATAGTCCGAAGTAAATCAACGCGCAAAAGTTAATTGATCAGTGGTTCAAGATCTGAGACAAGAAGAGCCGGGTTCGTTCTTGTTTTGGATTCGCAAAAAAGTCAATCGGAGCAGCCTGTTCGATGATCTGACCGCGGTCCATGAAAACCACCAGGTCGGCTGCGGCGCGGGCGAATCCCATCTCATGGGTCACCACAATCATAGTGATACCCGCTTTGGCTAGATCGAGCATGACCTCCAACACCTCCTTGATCATCTCGGGGTCGAGCGCGCTGGTGGGTTCGTCAAAGAGCATTAACTTGGGATTCATGGCCAAGGCGCGGGCAATGGCCACCCGCTGCTGCTGCCCGCCGGATAATTGGGCAGGATAGCAATCCGCTTTTTCAGGGATGCCCACGCGTTCGAGCTGGGCTTTGGCATTCTGGATTGCCTGAGGTTGAGGGATCTTCTTCACGATCCGTTGCGCCAGGGTGATGTTCTCAAGTACGCTGAGATGCGGATAGAGATTGAAATGTTGAAAAACCATCCCGATCTCAGAACGGATCTTGTCCAACTGTTTGGAATTGTTGGTGACCTGTTCGCCATCCACCCAAACCTCGCCGCTGGACTTCTCTTCCAACTGGTTGATGCAACGCAGCAAGGTGGATTTGCCGGAGCCGCTGGGCCCGATGATGACGATCACCTGCCCTTTTTTCACGTTCAGGCTGACTCCATCCAGGGCTTCAATACCCGTAAAGTGTTTTTTCAAGTCCTTAACGACCACCATCTCGTCAACGCTGCTCATTTTTACGAATCCGTTTCTCGATCATTTTTATAAGGAATGACAGCAAAACCGTCATGGTCAAATACAAAACTGCGAGAGTTATGTAGGATTGTTCATATTGGAAGGTGCGACCGGCATAGAGTTTGGCGATCTGAGTGATATCCCGCACAGCAAGGATGGACACCAATGAGGTGTCTTTTAACATGGAAATGAAATCATTGCCCAAAGCCGGGAGAACGTTGCGAATGGCCTGCGGAAGGATGATGTAACGCATGGCTTGCCAGTAGCTCATGCCCTGAGATCGCGCGGCTTCCATTTGACCACGCCCAATCGATTGAATGCCAGCGCGAAAGATCTCAGCCAGAAATGCGCCATAAGTAGTGGCCAACGCGATCACCGCCCGAATGTTCATGGGTACGGCGCTATTCTCAAAACCGGAAAGCCAGGAACCCAACCCGACCGCGCCTAAACTGACCAGCCAGACCCCCAGATTTTTGAAAGCATCCACTGCGGCAGGCACACCGACATAGGCGATGAAGAAGATCAAGACCAGCATGGGAACCCCGCGAATGAACTCCACATAAAAGGTGGCGAGGTTTTTAACAAAGGTATTGTTCGAGATCCTGCCCAATCCGGTAAATAATCCCAAGAGGATGGCGATCAAAAACGCGAACAAGGTGGTCGAAATGGTCACCCACAAGCCCGCCTTGATAAATTGAAATGCTTTCTGAAATTCCGCATTGGTCGCAATTGAGAACGCAGTCAGTGCTGCAATGAAAATGATCGCGACCAACCACCAGGGAATGGAGCGCAATCGGTTTTTCAGAATTTCTGGATCGAGATGAGTTTTGCCTATGGGAGGCCTCTCTTTCGCAATGATGATTTGTGCCATGATCTTACCTTCCACGGGCTCCCTGAGGGCGTCAGGGAGCCCACTAAAAGCGTTATTTACTCCTGAATATCGTCGTACGTGAGGACAAATTCAGGTCCGAAGAATTTTTGGTTCAAGGCAGCCAGCGTGCCATCATCCATCATGGATTGGAGCGCCTGGTTTACCGGATCCACCAACTCACTACCCAGGGGGAAGATGAAACCGAGTTCATCACTGGAAATTGAAGGTCCGATCAATTCGAGTTCTTCCGCATTGGTGCCCTGGTAACCCATGCCAACGATCTCGTCGATGATGACCGCGTCGATATCACCAGCAAGCAAAGCCTGCACCGCAAACGGGAAGGTGTCAAAGGCCTGGATGCGTTCTTCGGGCAGGTATTCGACAGCGGTTTCATAGTTCGTTGTACCGGTCTGCGTACCCAGGTTGAGCTCAGGATTGGCCACGATGTCTTCGATTGAAGCGAACCTGGTTTCACCCTTGCGAACAAGGAGCTTCTGCTGAATTTGCTGATATCCGATGGAGAAATCGACCTGCTGCTGCCTTTCTTCGGTATTGGTCACCCCATCTGCTCCGACCATGTACTGGCCATTGGCAACAGATTCGATCATACCGTCCCATGCAGATTCGATGAAAACGGGAGTGCAGTTCAGACGAGTGCAAATTTCTGCCCAGGCTTCATAATCCCAGCCACCCGGTTCGCCTGTTTCAGCAGAAATATAGTTGAAAGGCAAATAAGCATTTTCAACAGCAATGGTGACCTCGAGACAATCAAGATCGACAATGGCAGTTTCTGCTGAACCCAAACAAACAGGAGCTGAATCCCCGGCGACAACTTCAGTGGGGACAGTGGTGGCAGCAACATCAGCAGGTTCGGTGGATGCCACTACGGCGGTTGGTTCAGCAGCTTCAACCGCACCCGCAGCATTACAAGCAGAAAGTGCGACCACAGCTAAAACAAGAATGAGCGATAAAACTGATTTATTTTGTTGCATTGGATAATCCTCCTCAGAATTATTTTTTTAGATTTGTCTTGCAACCTATTTTTCCGGAAGTAGGTAAAAAAAACTCCCTGTGAAGGGAGTTGTTTTTCAAAAGAAATCGCTGTTTAGTTTCACTTAAGTTTAATCAGCGCCTGGACCCTTCAAGAGTGAGGTGTATGTCAGTCGATGATGCTTGGGAGAAAAGATTGGATTCATTAGGCAAGTTTATAGCAAAAACAAAAATGAAAGTCAATGGGTTTTAATTAAATCTTCATTTTTTGCGAAATATTTTAAGGTTATCAATGCAATTTCCAGTTGGATGCGACCATTTCCATATCCAACTTTTCATTGCTATAATCTTTCTGATAGACAGGAGGGCCACATGGATCAAACAATTGAATGGCTTTTACACGCAGATCCCTGGGTGGAATATCGTACACGCATCGACCTTCTCAAACAAGATGAAAATGAACCCGCTGTAGCTACAAGCCGCAGTTCGATGCTGGCTAACCCAATGATCACGAGGTTGATCGAAGAGATCACAAACTGGCCTGGTTCAGCCTTGGTCAGTCATAAAAGCGCGGGGCACGCGATCCACAAGCTGGTTTTTCTGGCAGATCTGGGGATCAAAAAAGACGATCCTGGCATGGCTGCTTTGACTGCAAAGGTGATGGAACACCAGGATCCGGATGGACCCTTTCAGATGATGACGAACCTCTCTCCGCATTATGGTGGCAGTGGAGAAGATATATGGGCGTGGGCATTATGCGACGCGCCTTCTCTGCTTTATGCGCTGGTGAAGTTCGGTTTTGAGCAAGATGAACGCGTATTGAAGGGTGTCCAATTTTTAACAGGTCTGGTCAGAGAGAACGGCTGGCCGTGCGCAGGATCGACTCAATATGGCACGTTCCGCGGGCCAGGACGCAAGATCGACCCCTGCCCTTACGCGACTCTGATCACACTCAAGCTGCTGGCTGCGTTGCCTGACTGGCGTGACAACGAAGCCAGCCATCATGGCACAGAGTCGCTGCTGAACTGTTGGGCGCAGCGCCAGACTTTTCACCCCTATATTTTTTACATGGGTAACGACTTTTGCAAATTGAAGGCACCGCTGGTCTGGTATGATCTGCTGCACGTCACATATGTGCTCAGCCAATTCCCCTGGGTTAGAAAAGACGCGCGATATCTCGAAATGACATCCATCTTGTCTGCCAAGGCGGATGCGGATGGGCGCTTCACCCCTGAATCCATTTGGAATGCATGGAAAGAATGGGATTTTGGCCAGAAAAAAGCACCCTCTCCCTGGCTGACCTGCCTGGCAAGGAAGATCCTGGATGCCTGACTTGCTTTAAACAAAACCGACCGGTTTTTTTTCTCCGGTCGGTTTTCATTTTTGTGGAGTAACTACTTGGCGAATTCGATCGCCCTAGTCTCTCGAATGACAGTCACCTTGATCTGGCCGGGATACTGCATGGATTCTTCAACCTTCTTGGCGATATCACGAGCCAAACGGGTGGAAGCCAGATCGTCGACCTCTTCGGGCTTAACGATGATACGCACTTCACGTCCGGCCTGGATGGCGTAGCTCTGTTGCACACCCTTGAAGGAATTGGCGATCTCTTCGAGCGCGCGCAAGCGCTTGATGTACTGCTCGAGGTCTTCGCGGCGGGCACCGGGGCGCGCGCCTGAGATTGCATCCGCGGCTTCAACGATGACCGCTTCAAGTGTCTCTTGATCTACTTCATGGTGGTGAGAAGCCATGGCGTTGACCACCTTGGGATTCACGCCATAACGTTTGGCATATTCAGCACCCAACTGAGCGTGCGTACCTTCGGTATTATGGTCAAGCGCTTTACCAAGATCATGGAGCAAACCGCCCGAGCGGGCCACTTCCACATTAGCACCCAATTCTGCAGCCAGTACAGCAGACAGTTTGGCAACTTCGACTGCATGAGAAAGCTGGTTCTGTCCGTAGGACGTACGGAATTTCAGGCGACCCAGCAGCTTGAGAACTTCAGGATGAATGCCCGCCACGCCGGCATCGAAGGCCGCGCCTTCGCCTGCTTCAATGATGGCCTTCTCAACTTCCTTTTCCTCTTCAGCCAGGATCTTCTCAATGTGCGCCGGATGGATGCGGCCATCCACGATCAGGCGGTCCAAAGAGCGTCTGGCAATCTCGCGGCGAACGGGATCAAAGCAGGAAATGGTCACGGCCTCGGGGGTATCATCGACGATAACGTCAACCCCAGCGGCTTGCTCAAAGGCGCGGATGTTGCGACCGTTACGGCCAACGATGCGGCCTTTCATTTCCTCATTCGGCAGGGTCACCAGGGAGGTTGAAACGCTGACGACATGTTCAGAGGCGACGCGCTGGATGGCATCGGTGATGATCTCGCGGGCGCGTTTTTCGCCTTCTGAACGGGCTTCAGACTCGACCTGGCGGATGATGCGTGCCATATCGTTACGGGCTTCCTTTTCAGCCTCAGAAAGCAAGACCTGCTTGGCTTCGTCCATGCTCATTTGCCCGATGCGCTGCAGTTCTTCGAGTTCCTGAGAATAGAGCTTTTCGATCTCGTTGGAACGCTTATCCAGAGCGCTCTGGCGTTTGTTGATGTTCTGCTCTCGAGCTTCAAGCCGCTCGATGCGATTATCCAATTCCATTCTGCGCTTCTGAAGACGGTCATCCTCACGCGCGATGTCGCCACGGCGCCGTGAATTCTCACTCTCGGCTTCCTGAAGGATCTTCAGGGATTTGTCGCGGGCCTCCATCTCGAGGGATTTGGCTTTTTCGCCTGCGACACGAACCAGATCATCGGCCTTGTTCTTCTGGTTCTTCATGAAATTATTGGTGATGACTTTTACCAGTACGAAGGTTAAAATCGCAGCCACCACCAGGCCGGCCACTATTGCGATCAAAATTGTTACAAAATTAATGTCTTCCATCGGTATCATCCTCATATTCCGGTTTTTGGTTCTGGTCATGGACAAGCGACTCGAACAGGTTCTGAACCACAGGTGAAATGGTGCCGTAAGAGAAACCACGCCTGGATAAATACGCGCTCAACCTTTTTCGAAAGAGCTTACCGTCACTCAAATCAAGTTTGCGGGCATATTTTTCCGCAGCTTTCGTGGCGAGTTCATCATCGTTTGCGCTGTCGACCAAAGCAGTGTCAATCGTTCTTTCTGAAATTCCTTTTTGTCTCATTTCCATGCGCATCAGGCGCTGACTGCGAGGGTGAAACTCATTGCGATTTTCAACCCACATACGGGCGTATTGCTGATCCTGCACCAGGTTGGCTCCGCGGAGCTTGCTCACGACGCTATCAACGTCTTCAGCGGTAAATCCTTTTTTGGTTAACCTTTGGCGAATTTCAAATTCAGTTCGAGGTCGATAATTAAGCAGCCGTAGAGCCTTTTGATAGGCTTCTTCTGAAGCGTCTGAGCTTTTTAGACTCGAGACGCGCTCGTCGCTTAAGACATCGCCAACTTTTAACCAGGCTGCCACAATGCGCGAGAGGCCGAAGGCAAATTCCCCATCCAGTTCGATGTTGAGCCGGTCAGGGTTATGTTTTTGTACCTTAATGGCGGTGATGCGTCTCTCACTCATGGTTAAACCAAAAACAGCCAATTACACAAATTGTGCTTCGGCTGTCCGAGTCAATATTTACCGGGGAGTCTTTCAATCAACAGCGTTTGAGCGTGAGTTTTCTACACTTATCAGTTTTGAACGCAGGTATCACTGGATCAATACGGGAGAAAAGAGTTCCAGATTGAAATCCAATTTGGAGATCTTCGCCTCATTGATAATAAAACTTTCAACGGTGATTTCCATGCGTGGTGATTTCCTGATAAAACTAAGTGTCAAAAACATCCAAACTCCAAACGGAGTGAAAAAACTTGTCCAGCAAATGGTTGAACCGAACAGCTATATGGTTTCAGCTTACAAAACCCGAAGACTTATCAATCCAAGTTACAAGTATTATACCTGATTTCTGCAAATGGCAACCATTAATTATGAAACAACCTTGGCGCGACAGTCAAGGTTGGCAGAGTTACCAGCATATCAAAAAATGTCCCCTTGAAGCAAATTAAAGGTTAAGTCACACCCATCAATTCTAAACCCCGAATCATGCTAAAATACTAATATGAGATCTGAACAGAAAAAAACCGAAAAAGAGCCGGAGCAACTGCATCAGGAACAAACCTGGGGGTCGATCCTTATTCCGGTGTTGGTGATCACACTGGTGTGTGTAGCGGTGTTTGTTCTTTTGTTGGTGTTTAACTCAGGTGAGTTCCAAGCGACCGCCCAGTGGGCCAACATCTCGATCATGTTCATGATCCTGCCCATGAGCATCGTCGGATTGGTCATTTTGGCTATTGTTATCCTCGTCGCCTATCTGACCAGAAAATGGAATCGCGATCTACCACCTGGCTTAAAATTGATCAGACTCCAGGTATTGATTTTCAATCAAAAAATACAAAACGCCGTACAAAAAACCACAATTCCGGTGATCGGGATTAAATCATTCATCACCGGGATCACTTCCATTTTTCGTAAATAATTGCTCCGTTGGGAGGAAACATGCCTGAAAGTAAAAACTGGAAAACCACCGTCTTTCTGATTGGCGGACTCGCGGGAATGATCACAGGATTAGCTGCCGCTTTCCTTTTCATCCGCAGCCGTGAAGAGTCTGAGGAAAGCAGAAAGATCACTTCAAGCCAGGGTGTTAAGATCGGAATGGGAGTGGTTTCTCTGCTCAGAATGATCACTGATAAGAATATATAAGAATCCTTAATTTCCAATTCAACAACCGGAAGGAAAGAGTCCATCATTCGGTATGCCTGACCTTCAATTCTTTGATTTTCTCGTTATTGGGCAAATTCAAACGGAATACATCATCGATCTCCACAATAGCTCAAGG
Source organism: uncultured Anaerolinea sp. (assembly GCA_964599995.1). Classification (GTDB taxonomy): domain Bacteria; phylum Chloroflexota; class Anaerolineae; order Anaerolineales; family Anaerolineaceae; genus UBA6107. The sequence goes on from CAZRHZ010000023.1 coordinate 13,941, forward strand.
GAAGACGTGTTGGGTGGGTCTGCGTTGTATGCCTCAGGTGGCTTGCGCTGCTGGTCTGACCGTGTAGCCGTAATGAGCCACACTCACGCAAAAAATCAAAGAGCCCTATCGAAAGCCGGCAAGAAATATCAGATCGATTTTGAAGGAATTCAATATCACGATGATTTTTATGACGACCGCTGTTTCATCGGTCATTTAACCCCTTGCGAAGTGGTCAATGAAAATCCGGTGGCGTTCTACGCAAGCAAGAGAATTCCACTCCCGAAAAATCTGATCGGATATCAACAAAATAACGCGGAAGAGAGAGTTGAACATTTTAATAAATTTCATCCTGAAGACATTCCCACTCATTATAGGGATGTGACTGCTACACTCTTATGCCATGCCAGTATTAAGAATCAACTACAGCTTTCAAGCATGCTCTCCAAAACGAGCACTCAGACACTCGTCATACAAGCAAGCGATCAATACATGAAAATGGAGCATTTTGACAAAATGCCCCTTTTTCTTAAAGGAGTAACGAGCCTGATCACAACCAAGGAGCAAATCACAGATCTTTTTCACAACCGTGCAGAGGACCTTTGGGAAATGGCTGCGCTGTTGTGCGAGTTTGGATGTGAACATGTTGTAATCAACGATGGGCGATCAGGCCAATATCTATTTGACAAGCGAACCCAGAAACGCTTTCACGCTGCTGCGTATCCGGGCGAATGGATCAACCCAACCGGAGCTGCTGAAGCATTCTGTGGAGGGTTTATTGCCGGGTTAAAGAAGAAATATGACCCAATCGAAGCTTTATTGTGCGGTATTGTCTCAGCATCGTTTACGGTTGAAGGAAGCGGGCCCTTCTATTGCGCTGATTGTGTTCCGGAACTGGTTACTTCCAGGAAGCAATATGCACGTGAATTGATCAAACCCGTTTAATCCAGAATGGTAATGGTCACTTTATTGTAAAATTTACTTAGTAAATCTCATCTCAACTCTGCCGATCTACGAAAGGAAACGCTGTCATGGAATGGTTATGGCAAATTGAAATTAGCATTACTCTATTCTTTCAAAGCCTGGGGGATTGGCTAGCCGAACCCTTTCGGGCGATTTCTTTCCTTGGCACAGAGAATTTCATCATTCTTTTGCTACCTCTGGTCTACTGGTGCATCAATTCCACCATGGGCATGCGCATGGCGATCATGCTCGTACTCAGTGACAGCACGAACAACATTTTTAAGAAACTATGTCACAGCCCTCGTCCCTTTTGGTTTGATTCAAGAGTGAAAGCCCTCAGCCAGGAAACCTCCTTCGGTCTGCCTTCTGGTCACTCACAGAACTCCGCCAGCTTGTGGGGCATGATGGCAGCTTCAGCCAAGAAGAAATGGCTGACTGCGGTGGCGATCGTGGTTATCTTTCTGGTCGGAATCTCACGCATTTATCTCGGCATGCACTTCACACGGGATGTGTTAACAGGCTGGCTTTTGGGTGCATTGCTGATCGGGATCTATTTTCTGCTTGAAAAACCTGTTGCGAAGTGGCTGAAACCCAAGAAACTAGCCATCCAAATTCTTTACGCGTTCCTGTTCTCGGTCATCCTCATCTTATTGGGTACCGCGGCGAATCTCACTTCATTGACCTGGCAGATGCCCACGGAATGGATCGAGACAGCCCAACTCACCGGTGGCGCGGTACCTGATCCTTTCAATGTCGAGGGGACGTTCACTCTGGCAGGTGTATCGTTCGGGTTCCTGTCAGGTTACGCGTGGTGGTGGAAAAAATACGGTCAACCAGTGGTTGAAGGCAACTTCACGAAACGTTTCTTCCGGTTTATCGTAGGTATTATTGGACTGCTCGCCATCTATTTGGGTTTGAAGTTGGTGTTCCCAGAAAGCCCCATTTTACTTGGCTTGAGTCTGCGTTTTGTGCGCTACGCGGTCATGGGCTTGTGGGTTTCTGCCATTGGTCCCTGGATCTTCAAAAAAATGAAACTTGATCGTTAGCTATTCGATGCACACAAATGAGTAAAAGTACCTATAATTAAAAGAGTAAGGACAGGAGGAAAAATGAGAAAATTCTTCAATTTCTTGATCGGTTTTTTCGCCGGCGCATTGATCGGTGGAACTGTCATGCTGCTGTTCACACCTCTTAAAGGTTCGGCAGTACGAGCCAGGCTGGGTAGCTCTTTCGTGCACATCCAAAATGAAGTGAAAACCGCGGCTCAAGAGCGCATCCAGGAGCTAAACCAGCAACTCGCAAAAATGCAAAACAAACCGACCGCATAGCAAAAAAAACCAGCCTTTCAAGGCTGGTTTTTATAACTCATTCAGAAAGCGTTATGGTGTATTCTGCCAATTCTCTAGTATAACGCGATGAGCCACTGACCACCAGAATCGGGTCAGAGTCATAACAACCCGGATCGATCACAAGGGTTAATTCCTCACCTGGCTCCAACGTGTATTTCTCAATTGAGTTTTGTGAATTTGTCGTAATAAGAGAGACAAGGAATGTTTGCGGGATGCGGTTCTTGATCCTGCTAAAACCTTCCATGATCCATCCTCCATCATCCACTTCGAAATCTTCAGCATAATTGATGGCGGTGATCGAAAGATTATCGACAGCAAAACCCTCGGTGCTGAGTGCGCCATCCGTAATGTATTCAAAACGCAACACAACCGTGTGCCCGGCAAACCGTGAAAGATCCACAGTATCGCCCTGCCAACCATACGTCTGTCCGTTGTAACCGCAGCCATAATTATTGCCGTTTGGATTTTGAGTGGTACAAGAATTGGAATTTAGCAATTCCCATGGTTCGCCATCCACACTGGCCATCAGGTAAGCGTAATCATAATCTTCTTCAAGATCATACCAGGTATCAAAAGACATGATGACACTGCCAGCCACATTGGTCAGGTCAAATTCCCTGGTCATGGTCATATCTGAAGCGTCACCCCGGTTCGACCATATGAAGTAGGTGCTGTTCTCTCCTGCGTCAGGCAACACTTTGGAGGTATCATCACCCTTTAACTTTAAGGTCATCTGACCATCACAGCCGATCTCGTAATAGTCCGTGCCATATTGGTGCACGGTCTCCTTAAGAGGATTTCCGCTGCAATCAGACAACCATTTCGCATCTTCCACCATTGGAACTTCAGGGTAACTGGAATAGAAATATCTGCCATCTTCTAGATCAGGGTCATTGAGATAATTGGCAAGAGTCCAATCTCTGAAAAATTCGTTCGCGGTCATTAATCCACCTGTCTCAGGATCAACCACATTGTGGGCAGTAAATACTTCATCCAAACTACTCAAGCCATTCATAGGATCTGCAACCACGGCACGTGTGATCTCTTCGCCAAAACGGCCCATCATATAGGTGGAGAACAGGTAGCTTGCCCCGTAGTTCAGATCGTTCACATCGGGATCTTCATCCCAATTATTCAACTGCATATCCGGTTCAAGGGAGAATAAATAGTCAAAACCACCGGCATCGTAACCATTGATCAAGGTCGACAATTCAGAGAAACTCTCGTTCAACCAGAGTTCCTCATTCGGATCACGATACCCGTGGATCACATGCTGATACTCGTGGGCCATGGTGCTCAAGGTGTAAGGATCCGATAAAGATTGAACATCCGCGTTAATGTAGAACATCTCATGGATGTTTGAATAAGGATGGGCAACAGGTAAAACACAATCTGTGGAAGAGGCATAACCGGCCAGGTTTTCGCCCAAGTTGGTTGCGTAAACAATATAGAGATGCGCGTCGTTGTCAACGCCCGGGATCCATTCCGTGCCGAAGAAAGCTTGATTCGTTGGATAGATCTCGTAGGCAAAAGTATCCATCAGATCAGCCAGATCATATTCAGAAATGTAGACCCCATCTTCAGCCCAAAAATAAACATTTTCGGTCTCATACTGCAGGGTTGTGTGGATTAAAACATTCTCGTCGTCCCCATTGACCACATAAAAATCAAGCTGGTCACCAACCTCATAATCGACCGGAGGAGTGGTCAACTGCGTTTGAATATCCAGTACGCCTGTTAATTTCTCTGTCAAAATATTCAAATCCGCAATGGGGATATTGGTGGCATCAAGCGTCGCAAAAGTGGTTTCTGCCTCTCGCACTTGTTCCTGATCCACCGCAACAGAATCCACGCTGCTTTGAAGAGGTAGCGAACATGTTGTATCCACCGAAATTTGTGGTGTTGGGGATACATCCGTTGGGAAAAAGGAGACTACCTTTTGTGAGAGGAAGATCAACCCAGCGCAAGCCATGGCTATCAATAAACACCCGCCCAAAACACATGCCAAAACGATCAAGATGGTTTTTTCCGATTTATCCATGAGACTCCTGAGTTTCAGTTTTTGTCCACCTTGAAGCCGCAACCACCAGCCCAAGCGTAAACCAATAATAAGGCAGCGCAAAACTATCCACGCTGAACTCTTCAGGCAGGAAGGTGATCAGCATAAAGACACCCATCCAACCGATCGTTTTTCTGAGGGGGTTCTTATCTTTGATCAGACCTACAGCGGTTATTGCGATCACCACAAGAAAAACGATAAAAAGTGACAACCCCACCAATCCAGTTTCAGCCATGATTCTGGTCCAAAAATTCTTGATGTTCAACAAACCAGCGCTCCAGCCCATCAATTTTTGGACTTCAGGCAACCTCCAAGAATAATCGGGAAGGTACTGCGGGAAATAATACCCTGAAAAACCAACCCCCACCCCCAGCAAAGGATAATCATTGAAGATGTTCCAACCCGTTTGCCAATAAACCACCCGCTCGCCAAACTGCAGATCATCCGCGTACTTCATGATAGGGTTGTCTGCGCCTGTGGAAAACTGGAAAACCTTTTCCATGCGCGGATCAACCTTGCTGAGCACAAAAAGTCCGCCAACCAGGATCGCAAGATAGAGCACCAGCATCGCCAGCGCGGTCAAAGCACCGATCAACGCAGGACGGTTGCTTTTTGATTTGCGCATGATCCATTTCACAAAGCGTATATTGGCCAACAAGAAGAGGAAAGCCAGCACCAACATGAAGGAAACCAGACCACCACGTGAAAAGGTGACAAAAAGAACCATAACACCACCTACGAGCAGTAGATTCTCAAAAGAAAACTTCCAAATTTTGAATCGATGAGCGCTGGTGCGGTTGATGGTCGCGGATATCCAGTAAACCAGGTAAACAAGGTTAAGCTGGTGAGCCAGCCATGAAGGTTCCGAAGCGAAGCCCGTGGCACGCCGATCGAAGAGCACGGTGGTGGAAAAGAAATGCTGGATCGATCGCATCCCATCGGTATAATCCTTCAGAACGTAGGAGACCGCGATCTGGATCAACGACCACAAAAGCATGACCAGACCGCCCCAGTTGAGCACCGCCAGAGTCTGCCTGACCTTCTGATCTGAATTGGGCATGGCTGTGGTGACAAAAAAGAACAGCGCACCCAAACCCAAGGTAGCGATTCCCTCAAGGGCAGCGAAAACAACAGACGCGTTTTTAAAATCCGGCAGGTATCGGAAGAATGCCAGGACGATGGTCAGCAATGCGAACAAGAAAAAGGCGATGGCGGGTTTTACCTGGAATGGAAACCGGCCCTTCTTGAAGATGTATACTGGCAACCAGAGGAAAGTTAACAAGAGCACAAAGATGCCCGCAGCCGGAGCGACCGAACTTGTGCGTAAAATCTTGGCAAATAATGGAAAACTGGTAATGGGAAGCGCGGCCACCAAACCCAGCCACAAGATCCAGGTGCCCTTCTGCCAGAAAGTGTTCAGTTTGGATTTAATCGAGTTCATGGGGTCTTAAACTTTCCAAAGATAAAAAAGCCGAGCCCAATCAGCAATCCACCAACGCATCCGGCCAGAGCCATGAGATTTCGTTTGTAGACGATCGGGCCACCGGGAAGATAAGCGTTGTCTGAAATTTCAGTACTGATCTTGGAGAGAAGTATTGAGTCTGGGAAAGCCGGTTCAACCGGGGCTGAAGTCCCCGCCAGCGCTGCGCGCAGTTCGCCTAGATTTTGGATCGAACAGGAAACTGATACCGGTTCGACTATCACTATCTGGCTAAAGCAATTCTGCAGCGCGATCTCAGCCGAGTGGTAAACCACCGAATCCAGGGTGTTCTCACGCAGCCGATCCAAAGCGCTGCCAGCGGCTTCGACCCAAAGCTGGGTCAAGGTTTGTGCGATTTTAGGGTCTGCATTTCTGACGGTAACTTCCCAACGATATCCCTGCCGGGCCCGGGTAAAGTAGTTTAGGATATCCTGATCGGTAAGTGTGATGCCCAACCCGGAGGCCTGTTCCTTCACCACCTCGAAAACCTGGCTGGATCCGATCACGTCACCGACTGTTGCGATGAGGTAATCTTCCTCGTCATCGTCCAGGCGATTAGCATATGCAAAATCAATGGACGTCGTGATGGAAGCCTGGGATTCAAAGATGGGTTTTTGAAGCTGGCTTATCAATATCCCTGCTGCTCCCCCAGCAATCATCAAGAGTAAGATAACCCACCAGAATCGGAATATCTTTTTCAACAAGTCAGAAGGAACGAAATCATCCATGGTTTACGCCTCCAATTTCGGTTAATTATACTCAGGAAAAAAAAGAAACCGGCCTGATTGCCGGTTTCTAATGGGTGGATCTTATATTATTTTTGAATGAAATTCAGGATCGTAAGATTCTTAGAACAAGATGCGTAGGTTGTCAGGGGGATGACCGCGCTGGCTTCCAGCCCAGTGGGATCAAACAACTGGATGTTAAGCGAGTTTGTTGAATCCAATGTCTTGCTGCCAATCACGACCTCATAACTTCCCGGGCCATAAGGCAAATTAGTCACCAGACCGGTCAGTGCCAGAATGTTCACGGATGCACCATTATATGTGCCACTGACCTTAACGACATAATTGGTCAGAGGGTCTCCATTCGAATCAAAAATCTGACCGGCAATGCCTACCCAGTTGCAGCCTTCAGTGGTATGCACGAAGTTGGTAGTATACACAGGGCTTCCGGTTTGAGCTGAAAATTGATAGATCACCGGGGTTGCGGTATTCGTCGGTGTAAAGGTTGGTGTGAAAGTCGGAGTGCTCGTCTCAGTTGCTGTCTCGGTAGGCAACGTTGTAGACGTTGGTTCGGGAGTGCTCGTTTCAGTCGGCAGCTCGGTGGAAGTAAACGTTGCGTTGACTACCCCTTCAAGTGTGGCAGTTGGGGCAACGGTAGTAGCCACGATCACTTCGGTTGGATCAGAAAAGAGGAATGAAAAATCAAAATCCTCACCCAAAACCACGGTAAACGCGGTGGTGGCAAGTAATGCCATGAGTATCAACAACTTTTTAAACATCCCGACCTCCAAGAAACAGATTCTATCCCGTTAAGGTGCAGGTTTTATGCCACACTGAGAACAAAATAATCAATAAGAAGATCCGATTGCAGCAACCTTGATTTCATCAGGTAAAATTAAACTAAGTCAGGTAATACTACAATCTGACAATCTGGAAAAACAGCCCAGCCCTGCTTTGTTTGAATGATTGTGTCCTTAATTACCAGGTGATATTGCGAACTACTGATTTGTAAAGGAGGAAAACATGTTTATGGTGATGTTTGTACTTGATGATATCTGTCTACTTAACCCCCTGCTTGAATCCTGGGTCAAAATCGGTATTACTGGAGCGACAATCCTTGAGAGCAGTGGTTTACACCGCAGCATTAAAAAGACAATCCCGATGAGGTATGCATATGTAAACCAAGCGGTTGAAGAAAATGGAAATATTTCAATTTTCACAATTGTTGCGAATGATGAAATGGTAGAACACTGCCTGAAAGCGATTGAATCCATTGTTGGTGATTTGGATCAGCCAAACACGGGGGTGTTTGCTGCCTGGCCTTTGCTCAAAACCAAAGGCATTGCTAAATAGAAAGATAGAAAGGCAGATGATTATGGTCTGGTTAATCTTCATCCTCACCGCAGCAGTGATCGTTTTTGCGGCAACCCAATTGGCAAAATATGGCGATATAATCGCGATCCGAACCAAGATGGGTGGAATGTTCATTGGGGTGTTGCTTCTTGCCGGGGCCACCTCATTACCCGAAGTGATCACCTCGATCAGTTCGTTATCTCAAAACGCTCCAAATTTGGCCGCTGGAAATCTCTTAGGAAGCAACACCTTTAATATGTTTCTTTTGGCTGTTATCGACATTGCTCATCGAAAGCAGAGGATATTGAGAACCGCAGCGAGAAAACACGCCGTGACAGGAAGTATGACCATCTTCATGATAGCCTTGGTGGTCTTTTTCATGTTGGCGGATATTGACATCAAAATTGGATGGATCGGATTGGACAGCTTGATCATCCTGCTGGTTTATGTTCTCTTTGTTTATCTGATCCAAAAAGATAACGCTCAACAAATGCCACCACAACAAGAACTTGAAATCACCCCTGGAACCCCGAGTTTGGCGCGGGGAATCATTGGTTTTTTGATCGCAGCCGGGGTGTTAATCCTCGTAACCCCATTCATGGTTGAGAATGCCAATAAAATATCAGACATCACCGGCTTAGGAACCACTTTCATTGGGACAACCCTGGTTGCATTAGTTACTTCCCTGCCAGAACTGGTGACCACGATCGCTGCGATTAAACTCGGGGCTTCAGACATGGCAATTGGTAATCTTTTTGGCAGTAATATGTTTAATATGTTCGCCATTGGATTAACCGACTTTTTTTATACACAAGGTCGTTTTCTTGATGTCATTGATCCCTCTTTCTTGATGATCGGCATTATTGGTTTATTATTAACCAGCATGGGGCTGATTGGAAATCTGGTGAAACTGGAAAAGAGAATCTTGTTCGTTGAAATCGACGCTCTAGCAATCATGCTTTTTTACTTTTTAAGCCTATGGCTTCTTTATATAAAAAGTTGAGTAAAAGCATCAAAAAGAAAATAATAATTTCGTGGAAAAATCTTGACCGAGTATCAAGTAAATTGAGTGCGTTTTTTTAACCCTTACATAATGATATTTCGGTAGAATAGAATGCAGAGAGGCGAAACTCATGAAACAGATCCTTCAAAACATGCGCGACGGAAAAACATCCATCGTTGACCTTCCGGTTCCTTCAGTCAAACCCAAGACAGCCCTGATTCAAACCCGCAGTTCACTCGTCTCCGCTGGCACAGAGCGCATGCTGGTCGAGTTTGCCGAGAAGAATCTAATTGGCAAAGCCTCTTCCCGGCCCGACTTGGTGAAACAGGTGCTCAACAAGGCACGCCGCGAGGGACTGCTGCCTACCATTGAAGCTGCCTTCAACAAGCTGGACCAACCCATGGTTCTTGGATATTCCTCCGCCGGCGTGGTCGTTGAAGTTGGCGAAGGACTGCAGGGCTTTAAACCCGGCGAGCGGGTAGCCTGCGCTGGCGGAGGTTACGCCGTGCACGCTGAGTACGGGGTCATTCCGCAGAATTTGCTGATCCACCTGCCCGATAACGTGGATTTTGAATCCGCGGCCTTCACCACCCTAGGGGCCATCGCCCTGCAAGGGTTCAGGTTGGCCCAACCGCAATTGGGTGAATCGGTCTGCATCATCGGCATGGGGCTGCTGGGTCTGCTCAGCGCTGAGATCGCCAAGGCGGCAGGCTGCCGTGTTTTTGGCATTGACCTTTCCAAAGATCGCATTGAACTGGCCAAGAGCATGCAGGTAACCGCCAGCCTGCGCGAAAACTGCGAAGAGGCCGCCTCTACCTTTACTCAAAACCGCGGGTTTGACCACGTGCTGATCTGCGCAGACACCTCGTCCAACGACCCGATCGAGCTGGCAGGAATGCTGGCACGCGATCACGGCACTGTGGTGGCGGTGGGTGCAGTGGGGCTGACCATTCCGCGCAAAGTGTATTACGAGAAAGAATTGGATCTGAAGATCTCGCGTTCGTACGGTCCAGGCCGTTACGATCCCGCTTATGAAGAAGGCGGACAGGATTATCCCTACGGGTACGTGCGCTGGACGGAAGGCCGCAACATGCAAGCTTTCGTCGATCTAATGGCAGAAGGCATGATCAACCTCAAACCGTTGATCACTCACCGCTTCCCGATCGATAAGGCGCCGGATGCCTACGAATTGATCACGGGTAAAACCCACGAACCCTTTCTGGGCGTGTTGATCAGTTATCCCGCAACCACGACTGAAAAAGTGGAAAGAAAAATCACCTTCGGAACGAGCCCACAAAAAGAACAGCCGATCCGGCTGGGGGTGCTTGGCGCTGGCAATTACGCACAGGCAGTTTTCCTGCCGGTGGTCAAGAAGACCGGCCAGGCCGACCTGGCCTGCATCGCTACAACCTCCGGGTTGAGCGCCCGGCATGCCGCACAGAAATTCGGCTTTCTTTCCGCGTCGTCCACCGAAGCGGATGTGCTGGACGACCCGAGCATCAATACGGTACTCATTCTGACACGCCATCAACAACACGCCAG
>CAZRHZ010000024.1:0-16075 GCA_964599995.1 uncultured Anaerolinea sp.
ATATTTCAAATAAAATCCGTCGGAGAGGGGGAACGGGGGTGAGGTTAATGCAGGTTTTTTTGTTTTCCTCAATAATTTTTCCTGCACCATTCCCATTAAAACGCATCCGGGCCTGAAAGAGAATTCAGACCCGGAAATGGTTATTCAGATAGTTTATTTGCTTAAACCGACCCGCTCATTGAAGGCGTTGATCAGTTCGTCCACCTGCCCCACCTGACCCTGAACGTCCGCCCAATACTCCGCGTCATACCATTGATCCTGGATCTCGGCGTAGGTTTTCCCTTGCTGTTCCACCCAGGTGTAGTACTTGAGATTGTGCACCCGTTTGCGGGCTTCATAAGAAAGCTCAAGCAGGTTGTCTGTGGTGACACCTTCCAGACACTGGGCATAGACGGCGGCGGCATCCAGTTCTGTGAAAGCGCCGAGTTCCTTGCGCATTTCATCAATACGGCTCCCGTAAAGCTGCATCGAGTCGGTAAAAACGGTCATCACCACATCATGCTCGGTCAACTCGTAATATTTGGCAAACTTGATCGCTGAAAGCATATTGGCGATGCCTGAAAAACCAAGCAGATTCAACTGATCGATAACTTCTTTCGGAACACCTTTTTTGGCCAGATATCGCTGCCCTTCCGGTTCATTGAACAGACGCATAATCTTGACCACTGCGTCGTCGTCAATGGCGACCACCAGGTCGGTGTTCTTGATGTTATGGATCCAGGGAACATGTTTATCGCCGATGCCTTCGATGCGATGGGCGCCAAAACCGTTGTTTAACAAGGTTGGGCATTGTAGTGCTTCGCTGGCAATGACCTTGCTGGCAGGGTAAAGCTGTTTTAAATAATCACCACTGGCGATGGTGCCCGCAGATCCAGTGGTTAGTGCCACGCCGCGATATTGATCACCCGCGTGGAGTTCTTTGTTTAGTACCTCCTGCATGGCATGGCCGGTGATCTCGAAATGCCACATATAATTGCCGAATTCTTCAAATTGGTTGAAGATCATCAGATCCTGGCCGGATTTGCGCAGTTCCCAGCACTTGTCGAAGATCTCTTTCACGTTGGATTCTGTACCTGGGGTGGCGATCACTTCACCGGCAATTTTCTTCAACCAATCGAAGCGCTCTCTAGACATTCCCTCAGGTAAGATGGCAATGGATTCACAAGCCATCAATGCAGAATCGTATGCTCCGCCACGGCAGTAATTGCCCGTGGATGGCCAGACCGCCTTTTGTCGGGTCGGGTCGAACTGTCCCGTCACCAGGCGTGGAACCAGGCAGCCATACGCAGCGCCCACCTTGTGCGCGCCGGTCGGGAACCACTTTCCTACCAACGCAATAACGCGCGCCTTGGTGCCCGTCAGGCTTGAAGGCAATTCCAAATAATTGCTGCCGCCAAAGCCACCACCTTTTTCAACCGGTTCATTTTTCCACGTGATGCGGAACAGGTTCCTGGGATGTACATCCCACAACCCGATGGATCTCAACTCGTCCTTGATTTTCGCGGGGATCAGATCGGGGTTCTTCATCTGGGCGAAAGTAGGCAGAATGATATTCTGCTTGCGCATGCGCTCAACAGTTCGCTCCAACCTCTCTTTTTGTACGGTTAAATCGATCTTGGTCATTTCTTCACACTCCACGTTTATTTTTTCTTGATATCCTCAGGGGCTTCACTCGTAATATACAACGGCCTCCCCTTGGCTTCGTCGTAGATTCTGCCAACGTATTCACCCAAAATTCCCAAACAGATCAACTGCACGCCCCCCAGAAACAAGACCGCCAGCAAGGTGGTGGCCTGCCCCAGAAAGAACTGTGTTCCGACCAGCCGCATGATGATGACCACCGGAATGGCCAGAATGCTCAGCCCGGCTGAGATGAAACCAAACACCATCGCCATTTGCAGCGGCATGTATGAAAAACTGGTCACCGCAGTAAACGCCAACTTAAGCATTTTCTTGAGCGGATACTTGGTCGTTCCCGCGAATCTTGCCGCCCGCTTGTAGGGCACGCCGATCGACTTGTATCCAACCCAGGCGGACATACCGCGCAAGAAGCGATGCCGTTCGCGCATACCGTTCATCACATCCACCACTTTTCGATCCAGGAGCCTGAAATCGCCCGTGTCCATCGGGATCTTGACATCCGTGATGCGGTAGATCACCCGATAGAACAGGGATGCGGTCGTTTTCTTGAACCAGGTTTCACCCTCGCGCTCGGTCCGCAGCGCGTAAACCACCTGATAGCCTTCCTTCCATTTGGCGATCAACTCGAGGATCACTTCGGGCGGGTCTTGAAGATCGGCGTCTATGATAATGGCGGCATCGCCGCGGCAGTAATCCAACCCGGCCGTAACTGCGATCTGGTGCCCGAAATTGCGGGCAAAGATCACCGGTCGGATGTGTTTGTCTTTTTGCGCCACCTCGCGGATCAAATCGGTCGACCCATCGCTGGAACCATCATCGACCATCACAAATTCCCACTCCTCACCCGTTTTGTTCATCACTTCACTTACACGGGTATAGAGTTCTTGAAAACACCCCTTTTCGTTGAAAATGGGCGCAATGATCGAGTACACAGGTTTCATATTTTATCCTTTTAGAGCTTGAGATGCTTCTTCAACGCCGCCAGGCTGGGCTGGATGATCGGAGCCTCTTGAACGGCCATCATTGCCGCTCTGATATCCTTCAGCCCGTTGCCGGTGTTGATCACCACCACGGGATCTTCTGCGCTGATCAAACCGCAATCCAGGGCTTTCTTCAAACCCATATAAGCCGTTGAACCTGCCGGTTCTGTGAATATACCATACTTTCCCAACTCGTTGATGCCTTGAATGATCTCCTCGTCGCTTACGGTCAGGTAAGCGCCGTTGGTTTCTTTCGCGGCTCGCACCGCGCGGGTTCCATCCCGCGGCAGATCCACGCTGATCGAATCAGCCAGGGTGGTGGCTGACACGGGGGTGATGGTTTCTGTGTTGGCAAACCAAGCGTTGGCGATCGCTGCGGATTTTTCCGACTGCACACCAAAGAGGCGCGGCGTATGCTTCAGCCAGCCTAATTCCTGCAGGTCTTTGAACCCTTTATGCAGACCCGAAATGATGTTACCGTCTCCCACTGAAACAAAAACGCACAGCTCTCGGCATTCCTCTTCGAGTTGTGGACTGATCTGCTCCCAAATCTCAAAGGCGGCCGTCTTTTTGCCTTCCAGCGTAAAGGGGTTATAGCCCGTGTTCCGGCAGTACCAGTTGAATTCACTGGCCGCCTCGATGCTCAGCTCAAAAGCCGCGTCGTAATTGCCATCCACCAGGATCACTTCAGCCCCATAGATCAGCAGTTGCGCGATCTTCGCCTGGGGCGCATTTTTAGGCGCGAAAATGATCGATTTCATCCCCACAGCAGCGGCCATCCCGGCCAGCGCGGCCCCCGCGTTACCTGTGGAGGCCGTGATAACCACCTCAGCGCCGATCTCGCGCGCGCGGATGACCACCACCGCGCTTGCCCTGTCTTTGAAGGATGCTGTCGGGTTTTTCCCCTCATCTTTGATCCACAAATGGCGCAGACCAAGTTGTTTCATCAGCGCAGGAGGCGAATAGGAGGGCGTCCAGCCCACAAAACGGATCGGAGTGATTCCGGTATCGGGATCGTCAACGGGTAGTAAAGGCGCGTAACGCCACAACGAGAACTCGTCGCGCGAGGTGATGTCTTCAGGTTGATATTTCTGCTGAATGCTTTTGAAATCCAGAACCACATCCAGGTTGCCACCGCAACCTGGACAGGTATAGAGCACGGGAGTGGGCAGATATTCCTTTTTACAAAGCGAACACCGATACCCTGAATACTTCTGCACGTTTCACCTATTCTTTTTCGAAAGGCACTCCGAGAGCCGCTGGGGGTGTGGTGCGCATCGCCCTCAGGATCTTGGCCAACGTATGCCTGACGTTCTCAGGCAAACCCGCCAGCGTGCGGTCCACCCAGTCGGAGTTACCGATATTGACAAAGAGCAAAGCCAGGATCATCAGCGGAAAAGGCGCTACCTGAATGATGCGCGAATTCACGTTCGGCATCAGGGGCTGCAGGATGATCCCCAGATATTGTAACAAAACAAACAGGTACGATCCAAGCGCGCCCTTGATAGGATGCCAGCCGCCGAAGATCGTGATGGCCAGGATGATCCAGCCGATGCCGTCGAAACCAGAAAGCTGTCCGTTCCAGGTTTTCACACTCAGCGAATACAGTGCGCTGCCAATGCCGACCAGTGCGCCGCCAACTGCGGTATAGATATAGCGCATACGGTTCACGTTCACCCCGCGGATGTATGCCGCGGATGGCCGCTCGCCGATACCACTCAAGATCAAGCCCTGCTGCGTTTTAAAGATCCAGAAATAACATAAAAAGATCGCCAGATAGCTGAAATAGGTCAGGATGGTCTGCTTGAAGAAGATCGGGCCAATGAACGGGATCTCCGACAGCCACGGGATGGGAACCTGTGGCAGCAGCATGACGGCTTTACCCACATACGGAGCGCCCAAAAAGTAGGCCAGACTCTTGGTGGCAATCGCCAGCACATAGCCGACCGCCACTTGAGACTGCTTTAACGCGATGGACATGAAAGCGATCAACAAAGCTACCAGTGCTCCCACCAGCGCGCTTGCCAGAAAGCCAAGTAAAAAGCTGTTTGTGGTGGTTCCCACCACGAACCCGACCATGGCGCACAGGATCAGGCTGCCATTCAGCGACAGGTTCATCACGCCTGCGCGTTCAGAGATGGTTTCTCCGATCACGCCAAAAATGACAGGTGCTGCCCAGGCAAGAATGGATGCGATGCTTGAGACTAATGGATTATCCATTTTGGGCTCCTTTTTTGCGGGAGATCAATACCTTACGAACCCCATCCATGACCAGCACAAAGATCACCAGCAAGCCCTGGATCACGCCCGATAAATTCGAATCCAGGCGTAATCTGATCCCCAGCCCGGCGGCTCCCTTGCTCAACATGATAAAAACCAGCGCGATCGGTGCGGTCACAAGGGGTTGGATGTTCGCCAACATACCGACCATCAGCCCCAAATAACCATATCCGCCTGAAATGTTGTTTCGCAGCACATGGTTGAACCCGGTGACCTGCAAAGCGCCTGTCAAACCCGCCAGCACGCCACAAAAAACAAACGCCGCGAGCATATAAGAGTTCGTCGGGATGCCTAAAAGGAAGGAGGATTTGTTGTTCTTCCCAACCGCTTTCAATTTGATACCAAAATAGGTGCCCTTCAAGACCACGGCGACCACGATGACAGCCGCAATAGCAATCCCTAACGACCAAAGGCTTAAATAGGTGCCTTCAATCTGCGGCAGCCAGTAAATACGCTCCAGCATTTTGGTACTGCCGTTCGCGATGCCGGCGGGTTTCCACGGGCCATAGACCAGGTAAAGCATCACGGCATCCGCGATGAAATTGAATCCCAACCCGCCGAAGATCTCATTCACGCCGCCAAAGTTCTTCAACAGTCCCACCAGTAGCGCCCAAAAAGCTCCTCCCAGAATGCCGGCCAGAATGCACAGAACGATCACCAAACCCCCTGGTGTGCTGCTGCCGTCAAAGATGCGGATCACGCCGTAGGCGAAGATTGCGCCCATCTCGATCTGACCTTCCATGCCGATATTCCACAAACCGGCCGTAAAGGTGAACATCAACCCAAGCGAGGCCAAAACCAGTGGTACCCAGGCTTGTAAAACCTGAGTGATCGCGTCCCACGAGCCAACCGATCCATCCAGAATCACACCGAACACGCTGAACGGGTTGGCGTTGATGATCAAAACGAAAAGGGCTGTCACGAAAAGTGCGAGGATCACCGCGACCGCCAACGAACTGACACGTCCGGTCAGCATCTTAAACACAAACGATTTAAGGTCGGAAGTTGATGTTTTGGCTTTATCCATGGAGAATGTCCTTCGGGGAAGAATCCCAGCCCTTGCCACCGATGAGCTGACCCAACTCTTCCACGCTTACCTGTTCTGCTTCAAATGGTTTTGAGATCATGCCGTTAAAGAAAACATGGATCCTGTCGCTGTACTGCAGGATTTCATCCAGATCGGAGGAAATAAACAGGATGCTCGCACCTTCAGCACAGCGCTGTTTCAACTTGCTCCAGATATAGATCGACGATTCAATGTCCAACCCGCGTGTGGGATGGTCAAGCAGCAGCAGTCGTAGCGGTTGCCGCAGTAGCGCCAATTCCGCCCTTTGCTGGTTGCCGCCGGATAAGGACTCAATAAAGTTTTCCGGCGTTCCTTTGATATTGAATTCCTTGATCCTTTTCTCGGTTAACTTCAGCGCTGCCTTGGAATCCACGAAAAAGCCATTTTCTTTTTCGGCCAGCAGGAAATGCTCCTGCAGATTCAGCCCGGCAATCAAGCCTTCTTCCAACCTGGCAGCTGGCAAATAGGCGATGCCGGAATCTTTGAATTTGAAATAATGCTGACCACTCAGGTCAACTTTCTTACCATTGGATTCGTGCAGCCAGATCTTCCCTTTCGCAGGCCGAACGATTCCGGCCAGCGCGCGCAAGATCTGCCCCTGGCCTGAACCTTCCATGCCAGCCAGACCGATCACCTCTCCTTTGCGAATATGGAGATTTACATCTTTGATAGGTAAACGAACGTCATCGATCTGCAGATCGCTGACCTCGATATTTTCCTGTTCTTGTATGCAGCAGCTTCTTTCGTTCAGCTTAATACTCTTGCCGAACATCATTTCAACCAGTTTTTCGCTGTCATAGGGTGGTTCGACCACACCCACGTTCTTCCCTTGTCTGAAAACAGCGATCTTGTTACACAATGCTTCAACTTCTTCCAGTTTATGTGAAACGAAGATGATCACCTTTCCATTTTCTGAAAGGGATCGAATGGCCGCGAACAACTGTTCCTTTTGATTCGCGGAAATACCCGTGGTGGGTTCATCCAGGATCAAGACCTCTGCCCCCAGCCACAACAAGCGGATGATCTCGAGTTGCTGTCTTTCACCAACCGACAGGTTTTCAATATAACTCTCGGGAGAAATATTGAAATTGTATTTCTTTTGGATCTCATTGAATTCACGCAAAACCTTCTTGCGATTCGGAAGTATGCCCTCACGGCTTCCCATGATTAGATTATCGATCACCTTGAAAGGCGGAAAATCCAACGGGTCCTGGTGCAGCATGCCAATCCCCAACCGGACAGAATCCGCCGGAGATTCGATATTCACCACTTTCCCATCCAACAGAATGTTGCCAGAATCGTGCGAGATGAAGCCGGAAAAGATCTTCATCAAGGTGCTTTTTCCAGCGCCGTTTTCACCCAGAATGCCTTGTACTTCGCCCGATTTGATCGAAAGCGAAATATTATTGTTGGCGTGTACTTTGCCAAATGTCTTATGAATATTCCTTAGTTCAACATCCATGCATCCTCGATCTTTTAAAGAATGGGAAGGCAATGCTTGCCTTCCCATTCAGATTGCGAATGATTATTCGGTGATACCAGTGCTGGTCATGCCTTCGAGTAATTGGGGCAGGTACCAGATCTGCAGGTCGGTAGCTTCTTCACCTTCTGCAAGGAAGACGGTACCGTCAATGTAATTCAACGGACCCTTCCACAGGTTCAAACCGCCAGCCAACTCAGCAATGAAACCGTCCAGTTTTTCGCTGTTTTCAGCAGACAGGCCTTCGCTCTTTTTGAAACCAACCGGTGAAGTATCAGGATTGTTGATGTCGCTCCAATCGGGTCCCTGGAAAACAAAGGTGCGTTCATAAGTGCCGTCTTTGATGGATTGGATCACAGGTAGCATCATGACACCCCAGTTGAAATAGGGAACGCCCAGGCAGGCATCCGGAGCGATTTCGTCACAAGCGGCTTCATAGTCATATTGAACCGCGTAGACGTCTTCACCCTGGTCGCGATATTTTTTGGCTTCAGTGACCACTTCGGTGGAATCGATGCCAGACATAACCACATCATAACCGTCGGCGAAATAGGTGTCAGTCACCTGGGTTGGGTCAAGGGTAAAGCCGGGGATGTTGAACCACATACCGATCCAGGTCACGCTGAAATCAAGCGGGGTGGTCTGGCCGGCGATGTTCTTCCAGCAGTAGTCCGCGCCGAGATAGGCGGCAGCTGCCAGGCGGCGAGTTTCGGGATTCACCAATGGACCCACGAAACCGATCTTACCGGTCTTGGTGGTTAGTGCTGCAGCGCAGCCGGCGATCATCTTGCCATATTCCATCTTGCCCATCAGGTCGCTTTCCATGGTCATGGATTCCTGATAGCGCTCGCCTTCTTCCCAGGCAAAATCACCGGAAAGCCAGATCACGGGCACGTCGGGATGTGCGGCGGTAAATTCAGTGACGCCATCTTTCATATCATCCGAGTTAAAAATAACCACGCTTGCGCCTTCGCTGAGCAGTTGCTCGGCAAACTGGGCGGTGGTGGTGTTCGGATTGCTGGATGTATTGACGTTCTCAGCGTAGATCAACTCGGTTCCATCGATCTTGGCTTGAACGTATTGGGCACCCATATAGGTGGCCTGGCTCCAGCCCTTATCGGTAATGGGGCCAACGGTCAGAATGCCGATGGTGAAAGGTTTTTCAGGTGCTTCTGTGGCGGCTTTGCCGCAAGCGGAAAGCGCTAAAACAGCAATTAACATTACACTTACGATTACCCAAATTCTTTTGGACATCATGAATTCTCCTCCTCAGGAAATGTGAAAGACTTGTCTTGGTTTGATAACATTGATTATAGTGCGCAAATCAGTCTGTCTTCTGCACCTCCTTCCAATAGATCACAAATGAATAACTCTTTGGGTAAAAAATGTTAGAAAGTTGTTCATACAACCATAGATCCTATTTTAACTTATCCACAAAAACCGAATATTAAATTTTCAACTTGCCATCTTAAAAAAACGCGAGGGCAGTTTCCACTAAGAAAATGCCCTCATTTCCATCATTCCTTCACGATCCAGGTACCAGTTTCTTTACGTAAAGCTCGTCCAATATTTTCCGGATTGGTGATGAGCGCTTCTTTTCCGCCGTTTTCCAGGAAGTTGATGATAGCCTGGATCTTGGGGGCCATTGATCCTTTCGCGAAATGGATGCCTTCTGCCAGGTAAGCCTTGGCTTCAGCCAGAGTCAGCTTGTCCAGCCATTTCTCATTAGGTTTGCCAAAATTGATGGCTACCTTCTCCACCGCGGTGGAGATCACGAACAGGTCCGCGTTGATCAATCTGGCCAGCAGGCTGCTGGCGTAGTCCTTGTCGATGACCGCGGCTGTACCCACGCAGCCTCCCTCGCCGTTGTCGATCACAGGGATGCCGCCGCCGCCCACCGTGATCACTACCGCCCCACTACGCAGCAGGGTCTTCACGGATTCGATCTCGACCACTTCCATCGGCATGGGAGATGCCACCACACGCCGCCAACCGCGACCGGCATCTTCCACCACGTCCCAGCCCAGGTCATGTTGTTTCTTTTTGGCTTCCTCTTCACTCATGAACCCGCCAATTGGCTTGGTGGGGTTCTGGAAAGCCTTGTCATTTTTATCCACTTTTACCTGGGTCACGATGGTAGCCACAGGTTTTTTAATCCTTCTGCGAAGCAATTCATTCTGCAAAGTTTGCTGCAAGGCATAACCGATCGCGCCTTGAGAGTCCGCGCCGCAGGCGTCCAGCGGAACCTCGTGCATGCCCTCATATTTCGCGGCAATTTCAGACCGGCGCAGGATGAACCCCACCTGCGGGCCGTTCCCGTGGCCAATGGCCACGTCCCAACCAGCTTCGATCATATCTGCGATGTGCCTGGTTGTTTCGGCTGCTGCCAGATACTGGTCTTCCACTCTTACCTTTTTTGCATCAGTAATGAGCGAGTTACCACCGATTGCAACAACTGCGAGTTTACCCATTCTTGTTTTGTTTTCCTTTCGCTATTAGCTCATGGTTAATGCCATCACCGCTTCTTGCACGTGCATGCGGTTTTCGGCTTCGTCATACACGACGGATTGAGGCCCATCGATGACTTCGTCAGTTACTTCGATATTGCGGTCGGCCGGCAGCGGATGCATGAAGATCGCGTCCGGTTTGGCCAATTTCATGCGACGCTCGTCGGTCATCCAGCTTTCGTACTTTTTGATGATCTTGGCGCCTTCTTCAGGATCGGCGGTGTGTACCAGCGCACCCCACGATTTGGCGTATACCACGTCGGCATCCTTGAAGCCTTCATCCATGTCGGTGACCACGTCGAAGCCCACGTTGTACTTGCGGGCTTGTTCATAAGCCTGATCCATGATCTCGGGCATTAGTTTGAACTCGGGTGGATGAGCAAGAACCACATCCATGCCAAAGCGTGGCATCTGGATCACCAGCGACTGCGGCACGGAAATGGGCTTCTGATAAGAAGCCGCGTACGCCCAAGAGACGACGATCTTCTTCTTGCGCAGATCGCGGCCTTTCTTCTCTACGATGGTCATCAGGTCAGCAAGGCATTGGAACGGATGATAGACATCGCATTGCATGTTTAAAACCGGAACACGCGAGGCTTTGGCGACTTCATTCAAATACGTATTACCAAGCTGCCAATCGCAGTGGCGGATGGCGATGCCATCGAAATACCGACCGAAGATCTCACCGATCTCTTTGGGGGTATCGCCGTGCGAGATCTGCGTGGTGCGCGATTCAATGAAAGCCGCGTGGCCGCCCAAATGCGCCATGCCGGCCTCGAACGAACCGCGGGTGCGGGTGCTGCTGAAGAAGAACAGCATCGCCAGTACCTTGTCGCGCAGATAGGGGGTCAACTCATTGATCGCCCGTTTACGTTTGAGATCAAAAGCCAGCTCCAGAACAGTCTCAACTTCTTCCTTTGAGAAATCCAGATCTGAGATCAGATCACGTCCATGTAAATAAGTTTGCATCTTATCCTCCGTACTTTACGCAATAAAAAAGTTTAAAGGGCAGCCATGATCAAGCTTTTGCCGCCTCATTAATACACATGGGAAGGAGCGCATAAAACTCCGTTGCCTTGACCACTTCCTGCAGCGGGACGTGCTCATCGATGGAATGGGCGTAGATCTCATCACCGGGTCCAAACCCGATGCTCGGGATGCCGGCCTTGCCAGCCCAATAGATACCGTTCGTGCTGAACTCCCACTTGCCCGGTTTTTCTTCCGCCAAACCAGCACGCTGCCTGGCCTTCTGGCCGGCCTGCACCAGCGGGTGAGTCTCGTCGATGGCCCAGGCTGGAAAATACTTGTCCACCGGGAAGACAAACCCGGTATAGGAGGGCTCGTCATAAAACAACTCTTCCACTTTCACAGAGTCCCTGTCCTTTTCGGGGATCAAGGCCTGGATTTGCTTCATCGCTTCTTCCTTCGTTTCGCCAAAGGTCATGCGCCTGTCAATAAAGATGGTGGCTTCATCAGGCACCGCGTTCAGGCTGGGGGTTTTCACCTCCATGTCGCTGACCGTGATCTTGCCGTGGCCCAAGAAGGGATGATCGCCCAATTTTGGTTCCAGGTCGCGGATGGCGGCGATCACCGGCAGGAGTTTGTAAATGGCGTTGTCGCCCAACTGGTTGCTGGCAGCGTGCGCGCTTTTTCCTTTAGCGGTCACCTTCAATTCCACCCGGCCTTTGTGCCCGCGGTAAACCTTCATCTTCGTGGGTTCGCCGATTACCACAAAATCCGGCTTGACTTTCGGGTCCACCTCAACAAACGTATTCGGAGCGATGCCGTCGCACCATTCCTCCATGTTGCCAAAATAATAGGCCGTCCACCCCTCCAGCCAGCCCAGGTCTCGGGCAATTGCCATGCCGTAGATCATACCCGGGGTGCTGCCCTTTTCGTCCACCGCACCGCGCGCATAAAGATTGCCGTTCTCTTCCTTGCCGGTGAAGGGATCCCACTTCCAAACAGAAGGATCGCCGATCCCAACCGTGTCGATATGTGAATCGAAAACGAGCACTTTTTTACCCTGGCCGATGCGGCCCACCACGTTGCCCATCTTATCAAAGCGAGCTTCGTCGAATCCCAGTTTCTGCATTTCAGCGATGATGCGTTTGCCCACCTCGCCCAACTGTGATTCCATGCTGGGGATGGCGCAAATCTCACGCATGAAAGTCAATATGGCTTCGCGCGAGGCCTTCACCTTTTTTTGCAGCTGCGATACCGCTAATTCCTGTTCCATATCACACTCCTAAAAACGACACTCACTTATACTTGCTGCTGCCCACGCTGCGCACCACGTGAAATCTGAAATAACCCGGCAGAAAATAACTATACGAATAATCCACAATGGTGCCCTTGTCGCTGAAGAGCCTGGCCACGAACATCAGCAGCACATCTCCGCGTTGGATCTCCAATTTCTTGGCGATCTCGGGCGCTGCCGCGACCGCCTGGATATCCGTGAAGGATTTGGCCAGGCCAATATTGCCGCGTTTGAGCAGAAAATCCAGTACCGAGCCGGTAAACTCGTTTTTCAATTCTTCTTCATTAAGAATCCCGGGGGCCAGCAGGTCGGTCAAATACGCCACCGGTCTTTCATCGGTATAGATCACGCGCGTAACCTTCACCAGGGAGGTACCTTCCTTGACTTTCAGGTTCTCGCTTTCTTCCTGATTGGCAGAAATTTCTTTAACCTGCAAAGCACCCATAGTGACCTTTAGACCGATCCGGTTGGCCAGACGTTCAATGCTTTCCAACACTTCCAGGCCGGTTTCGATCACTTTGGCTTGCGGAACCACAAAGGTGCCCACCCCCTGCCTGCGGCGGATCAACCCCTGGCCTTCAAAAGTGCGCATCCCCTCTCGCAGGGTGGCGCGTGAAACGCCCAGTTTTTGCGCCAACTCAGGTTCGGAGGGCAGTCGTTCGCCAGGCGGTGTATCCGAGATCAATTGCGCCAGCTTGGCTTGCAACATTTGAAATGGATGGTGAGTCTCGTTCTTCAAATTCTTGTTCATTTATATTTTTCCTGATCCCTAATTATTTTTCCGGCTCAATGACCGGGATAAAGTCAAAATTCAATACATCCACCAGCCCCAGATCCGAAATACGTAATTCCGGGATCACCACCAATCCAAGCAGACTTAGCTGCATGTTCGGATTATTCAGTTTGCAGCCGCACTCGCGGAACCCTGCCAGTACCGAGGCCGCTTTTTGCGCCACCACCTGAACGGGTTCGTTCGACATCAATCCGCCCACCGGCAGGTCAACCTTGCCCAGAACCTTTCCGTCTTTAACCGCGATTTGACCGCCGCCGCATTTTTCCAATTCACTGGCGGCCAAAACCATGTCTGCATCAACGGTCCCCACCACGATCATTTGGTGGCAATCGTGCGCCACGGTGGTTGCCACGGCGCAGGGTGCGTTAAATCCAAACCCGTTGACGAATCCCATCTGGATCCGCCCAGAAGCATGGTGGCGTTCGATCAACGCGATCTTGGCGATGTCGCGGTCAAGGTCCTGTTTGATCTCGCCGTTCTCCACCGGCATCACGAAATACAGGTGCCTGTTGGGCGCCTGGTTCTCAATAATCCCAATCACGTTGACCTTTGTGCTCGACGCATCCGGTCCCTTGATCTTGAGATCTTCGACGGTGACCGGCCTGGCCAGGTGGATGGAGCGGGTTGCCCAATCCGGATAGGAAGTCTTGGGCAGGTCGACCAACCATTGGCCGCCGCGTGTCGTTTCGATGCCTTTCGCAATCACCACGTCCGCGTGAAAATCGTTCAGATCCTTGACCAGCAGGATGTCAGCAAATCTGCCGGGGGCGATGCTACCCATCTCATGTGAAACGCCGAAATGCTCCGCGGTGTTGATAGTTCCCATTTGCAGAACCGTCATTGGGTCGACCCCCAAACCCACCGCGTGGCGGATGACACGATCCATGTGGCCTTCCTGGTATAGGGTCGCGGAATGGGAATCATCCGTGCACAACAGGAAATTCCGGTTGGAAAGGCCGTTCTCGCTGACTGCCTTGACCTGGGCTGCCACATCGTGCCATGAAGAGCCGTAGCGCATCATTACCTTCATTCCTTGCCGGGCGCGGGCGATGGCCCCTTCCTTGTTTGTCCCTTCGTGGTCGTCCTGCGGACCGCCGGCCAGGTAGGCGTGGAATTCTTTGCCCATCTGCGGCGAAGGGTAATGCCCGCCGATGGTTTTTCCGGTCGCCCGGGCGGCAGCCATCTCTCCGTGCACCTTGTCATCCCCGGCAATGACCGCCGGGTAATTCATCATCTCACCCAATCCGATGATCCCGGGCCAGGTCATGGCCTCTGCCACTTCAGAAGGTCCAAGCACGGCACCGGGCGTCTCAAAACCCGGCGCGGAGGGAACACAGGAGGGCATTTGCACGAACACATGGATGGGCTGTTTGGCCGCGTCATCCACCATGATGCGCACCCCGCGCAAGCCAAACACGTTGGCGATTTCGTGTGGATCGATGAACATTCCCGTCGTCCCATGCGGAACGGCGGCACGCACGAATTCCGTGACGGTCACCATGCCCGATTCTACATGCATGTGGGCGTCCAGCAGCCCCGGCACCAGGTACCTGCCCTGCGCGTCGATCAACCGGGTCTCTGGACCAATCGTATGGTCAGCGTTCTCTCCGACCCAGGCGATCCTGCCGGAATGAACAGCGATGTCGGTGTTGGGGAGTATCTCTCCGGTTTGCACGCAAACCCATTGACCGTTCTTGATCACCAGGTCAGCCGGGATGCGCCCCATGGCGCATGCGCTTAACTCGTTGGAATTGGTCAATCGGAAAGAATCCATGCTCATCTCATCACCTGTGTGTTTGTTATGCAGTTTCGAGCAGTCGTTTGGCAGCCCGGTTGTGTTTTTCAATATGCGTCGGCAGGTCAAGCCCCACCAGTTCACCGTTCTTGACCACCGCTTTTCCGTGCACGTAATTCAGATCCACCGGGCGTGTCTGACAGAAAACCACCGCCGCCAGGGGATCGTGTAAAGCGCCCGCGTATTCCAAATGGTTCAGGTTGATGCCAATGAAGTCTGCGCATTTTCCCGCTTCGAGAGAGCCGATGTCATTGCGTCCTAAAACGGATGCGCCCCCGCGTGTGCCGATCTCAAGCGCTTTGCGCGCGGTGAGGATCTCTCCCCCCGTGGAGGAGAGTGAAGCACCGTCCAACCCGGCTTTCAAACGCGCCAGCAGCATGGCTTGACGAACCTCGGCCAGCAGGCTCGAGCCATCGTTACTGGCTGAACCATCCACGCCCAGGCCAACTTTCACACCAGCCTTCAGATATTGGCGTAGCGGTGCGATGCCTGAAGCCAGCCGCATGTTGGAGGACGGGCAGTGCGCCACGCCGCAGCCTTCTTTGGCAAACAGTTCAACCTCGTTTTGTGAAACGTAAACCGAATGCGCGAACCACACGTCCTTGCCCACCCAATCCACCGATTGCATGTAGGGCACGGGACGGTATCCGAATTTATGCAGGCAGAATTCCTCTTCATCCTGGGTTTCAGCCAGGTGGGTATGCAGATGCACGCCGTATTTTCGCGCCAACAGCGCGCTTTCCTTCATTAAAACGCCAGTCACACTGAAAGGTGAACAGGGCGCGAGAACCACCTGCACCATGCTACCCGGTTCAGCACGGTGATACTTTTGGATCAATCGCTCGCTGTCCGCCAGGATATTTTCTTCCGTGTCCACCACAGAATCGGGCGGCAGGCCGCCCTTGCTTTCGCCGAGGCTCATTGAGCCGCGTGAAGCGTGCAGGCGCATCCCGATCGGCTGCGCTGCTTCGATTTCGTCATCCAATTTGGAACCGTTCGGGAACAGATACAAGTGGTCAGAGGCTGTGGTGCAGCCAGACAGCGCCAGCTCCGCCAGCGCGGTTTGCGTCGAGGTACGAATGTCTTCCGGGGTCATGCGCGCCCAG
The DNA here is from genome assembly GCA_964599995.1 of uncultured Anaerolinea sp. Lineage (GTDB taxonomy): Bacteria > Chloroflexota > Anaerolineae > Anaerolineales > Anaerolineaceae > UBA6107. Next base: position 15,909 of record CAZRHZ010000024.1, read on the forward strand.
ATGGGGTAAAGCGTTTTCAGCCAGTTGAACAGGTTGGCATCCTGTGCGGCAGGTACCGCTCGCGTCAGGGTTTGATAGAAATGGTGATGGGTGTTGACCAGCCCAGGTAAAATGATGTGTCCGCTGGCGTCCAAAACTTCGTCTGCGGTTTCAGGAAGCAAATGTGT
>CAZRHZ010000024.1:16085-24390 GCA_964599995.1 uncultured Anaerolinea sp.
GTGGCGTCGGCCTTCTCGATGAAACCGTCCCGAATAAAAAGACCCCCATCCGGGATTTCCCGGCGGTGGTCATCCATGGTTACCAATAATTGAGCATGCTTGACTAAAAGGGTCGACATCGTGTTTCTCCTGTAAGAAGGCTCATCTACCGGTAAAAAAATTTGTCAGACAATCTCAATCCCCTTCAGTTTACCGAATTTTCAGGAAAATGTCAATTGTCTGACAACTTAAGTCTTCGAGAAGTGCTTAATCAGACAAATCAGCCGCCTTCAGGGTATTTTTCAACAGCATGGCGATGGTCATGGGTCCAACCCCACCCGGCACCGGGGTGATGGCTTGCGCCACTTTGACTGCTTCGTCAAACGCCACGTCGCCCACCAGCCGATAGCCTTTGGGCCGCGTGTCATCAGCCTTCTGGTTGATGCCCACGTCGATCACGATCGCTCCTGGTTTGATCCAATCTCCCCGCACCATTTCCGCCCGGCCAACCGCGGTGACCAGCACGTCTGCCTGGCGGATGATCTCCGGCAAGTCCCTGCTGCGCGAATGGCAGATCGTGACCGTTGCATTCGCTCTCACCAGCAGCAGCGCCACCGGCATGCCCACAATATTGGACCGCCCCAGCACCACCGCGTTCACACCTGCCAGGCTGGGAAGTTCCCTTTCCAGCAGAACCATCACGCCTGCCGGTGTGCAGGGGATGAACTGCGGCTCCCTGCCCTTTTGCGCGAGCCTGCCAATGTTGATGGGATGGAACCCGTCCACATCCTTTTCAAGCGATATGGCCTTCAGGATGCTTTCTTCATCAAGATGGGCAGGCATCGGCAGTTGCACCAATATTCCGTGTACCTGAGGATCCGCATTAAGCTCGGCCACCAGTTTTTCAACATCCGCTTGTGTAGCATCCGCGGGCAGTTCATGCCCGAAGGATTGGATGCCCGCCTCCAGGCAGGCCTTGTGTTTCGAGCGCACATAGGTGTGCGAGCCAATGTCGTCACCTACCAGCACGGTAGCCAGACCTGGACAGGATTTACCCGCCTTGACTCGCTGCGCCACTGCCTGTGCTACTTCGCTTCGAATTTGATCCGCGATCTGTTTACCATCTATAATTCGGGCACTCATGTTTTTTCCTTATTGGGATTTTTCTAGTTTTATTATAGCAATTTTACAGGCTCGTTGGTACTGGCATGATAGAATTAAGCCACTTGTTATTGATCCCGGGAGGAATTGCATGAGCAAGATTTGCGTCATCGGCACTGGATACGTTGGATTGGTCACCGGCACTTGTTTTGCCGATCTTGGCAATCAGGTCACCTGCCTGGATACCGATCTGGAGCGTGTGGGCAAGCTAAAAAATGGTCAAATGCCCATTTATGAGCCAGGCCTTGAACAATTGGTCAAGCAGAACGTCCAGGCGGACCGCCTGCATTTCACCCACGATCCGCAGATCGCGTTGAAAGACGTGGAATACGCCTTCATCGCGGTTGGCACCCCCTCCGGCGCGGATGGCGAGGCAGACTTGCAGTATGTGCGCTCTGCGGCCGAATCCATTGCCGACCTGGTCGATTCCCCCATCCTGGTGATCAATAAATCCACTGTCCCGGTCGGCACCGGCGACTGGGTGGCGGACGTCATCCGCCGCAAACGCGCGGGGCGACCGCTGGAATTCAGCGTGGTCTCGAACCCTGAATTCCTGCGTGAAGGGTCCGCTATCAATGACTTCATGAATCCCGACCGCGTAGTGCTGGGCTCTGAAGACCGCAGCGCGGCCAACCGGGTGGCAAGCTTGTATCAACCCTTACGCTGCGTCATCATGGTCACCGACCTGCGCACCGCCGAGATGATCAAATACGCCTCCAACGCCTTTCTCGCCACCCGCATTTCCTTCATTAATGAAATTGGCAACATGTGCGAAGAACTCGGCGCAGACGTGCGCGAGGTGGCAAACGGCATGGGGCTCGACAAACGTATCGGCCACGCCTTCCTCGACGCCGGCCTCGGCTGGGGCGGATCGTGCTTCCCCAAGGACGTCAAAGCGCTGGAACATATGGCCGTGCTGCATGGCACCCAGCCGCAGCTGCTGCAGGCAGTCATGGAGATCAACCGCAACCAGCGCCGACGCGCGGTGATGAAACTGCGCAAAGCTCTCGGTTCTTTGAATGAAAAGACCATCGGCATTCTGGGGCTGTCGTTCAAGCCCAACACGGATGACATCCGCGATTCCGCCGCGCTGGAAATGATCCACCTGTTAATGAATGAAGGTGCTCACATCCGCGCTTACGACCCGCAGGCCATGGAGAACGCCGCCAGAACTCTTAAACACGTCACTTTGTGCGAAAGCCCATATCACGTGGCTGAGGGAGCCGATGCGCTGTTGCTGGCCACCGAGTGGAACGAGTTCAAGCAGATCGATTTCGCGCGCATCAAATCGCTGCTAAGATCCCCGATCATTCTGGACGGGCGCAACCTGTGGGATGGAGAACAGCTCAGAATGTTAGGGTTTACATATATGGGGATCGGTCGATCAGTGAATCCCTGATCATTTTTCGCCTGTAAGAGAATTCAGGTAGCCTTCAACCTCTTGCCGGATGGCATCGCGTACCGCTCGAAATTGATCGAGTACCTCGCTTTGTGATCCTGTAAATTTTGCTGGATCCGGAAAAGCAATGTGTGTTTTCTTGCCGTGTCCCAACCAAATCGGACAATTAGCTTCAGATTCCGAACAAACCGTGATCACCTGATCGAACACTTGCCCGTAGAATTCCTGCACTGATTTTGACCTGCCGTAGTGTTCAATACCAATTTCCCGTAAAACTTCCAAAGCAACCGGGTGCACATAACCGGCGGGGAGTGTTCCCGCGCTGAATGATTGCCATTCTGAGTGGCAATCATGATTGATCAATGCTTCAGCCATCTGTGAACGGCATGAATTCCCTGTACATAAAAACAAAATATTTTTCATGGTTTTTTCCTCGCATTTATCATAACGCGGAAAATTTAACAGACGATCAAATAGACGTTAACAAGTTGTAAACGCTTGACATTAACGTTACGTCATAGTTTATACTGGTGCCATGATTAATCAGACAGGATTTTCCATCAAACAACTTTCGAAACTGGCGGGTGTGAGCGTGCGCACGCTCCATTTCTATGACCAGAAAGGTTTGCTGACGCCGCAGCGACTGCGAGGTAACAATTACCGCGTCTATTCGCAAGAAAGCCTCCTCAGGTTGCAGCAGATTCTCTTCTACCGCGAACTGGATTTCAACCTGGATCAGATCAGTGAAATTTTGGATCAACCCCAGTTCGATCTGCTTCAAGCGCTCGAGTCCCATCGCGAAGCGTTGAAAAGAAAAGCCCGACGCCTCGAAACACTGATGGAAACCATTGACCATACCATTGAACATATAAAAGGACAGAAAACCATGGACCAAACACAATACTTTAAAGGTTTTAGCGAGGAGCAGCAGGCCAAATACGAAAAGGAAGCCGCAGAAAAATGGGATCCCGAGGTTGTGCACGAATCCAACCGCCGCTGGCGCGCCCTGAATCAGTCTGATAAGGATACTCTCATGAAGGACGGTGAGCGCATCACCCTGGCCATCCGGGATGCGATGCCAAAAGGAGTCAACTCGCCCGAGGTGCTAAAGTTGGTGGGCGAATGGCAGCAACACATCGGATTCTTCTATGAATGCACTGATGAGATCCTGCTCGGCCTGGGCGGCATGTACGTCGAGGACGCCAGGTTCAAGGCCTTCTACGACCGCATCCAACCGGGGCTGGCTGAGTTCCTCAACGAAGCGATCAAGATCTATTGCGCTTCGCGAGGAACAAAATAGAAAGAGAAAAGTTCGGGCGGCCATCACAGGTCGCCCGAAAATTATTAGAACTGTTTATGCAGTTTTAAGTAATCCTTCAGGAACTGGCCGGTATAGGAATTGGGTACTTCGCAGATCTCGCGCGGAGAACCGATGGCAATCAACTCGCCGCCGCGGTCGCCGCCCTCCGGACCGAGATCGATCAGCGTGTCGGCCACCTTGATGATATCCATGTTGTGCTCGATGATCAGCACCGAGTTACCCGCGTCCACCAGCCGCTGCAGCACGTCGATCAGCATGTGCACATCCGCGGCGTGCAAGCCCACCGAAGGTTCATCCAGCACATAAAGCGTACGCCCGGTGGCCCGCCGGCTGAGTTCCTTGGCCAGCTTGACGCGCTGCGCCTCGCCGCCTGACAGCGTGGTGGCGGGTTGACCGATCTTGACATAGCCCAAACCCACTTCCTGCAAGGTTTTCAGCTTGGTGCCGATCACGGGAATGTTGGCGAACAATTCCAGCCCGGCTTCCACCGTGGTATCCAGCACGTCGGCGATGGAAAGCCCCTTGAACTTGACCTGCAGGGTCTCGCGGTTGAAGCGCGCCCCGTGGCACACGTCGCAGGGGACGTAAATATCCGGCAGGAACTGCATTTCGATGCGCAGCTGACCGTGCCCCTGGCAGGCCTCGCAACGCCCGCCGTGCACATTGAACGAGAAGCGTCCGGCCTTGTAGCCGCGCATCTTGCTCTCGGGCAGGTCAGCGAACAGATTGCGCATCTCGTCGAACATGCCTGTATACGTAGCCGGGTTGGAGCGCGGTGAACGCCCGATGGGCGACTGGTCGATGTTGATCACTTTATCCAGGTATTCGATGCCTTCAATGCGGTCGCAATCCCCCGGCAGGGTGTGCGCGCGGTTCAGGTCGTGCGCCAATATGTTGTAAAGGATATCCACCATCAGCGTGGACTTGCCCGACCCGGAGACACCCGTGATGCACACGAACTGCCCCAGTGGGATCTCGACCGTCAGGTTTTTAAGGTTGTTGGCGCGCGCACCCACGATCTTGAGCATTTTTCCGTTGCGCGGATGCAGCTTCTTGGGCATGGGCACTTTCTTGCGTCCCGAAAGATACGCGCCGGTCAGGCTCTTCGGGCTTGCCAAAATGTCATCCACCGTGCCCTCGGCCACCAGTTCGCCGCCGTGCACCCCCGCCCCAGGCCCCAGGTCCACGATCCAGTCCGCGGCACGGATGGTCTCTTCGTCGTGTTCCACCACCAACACGGTGTTGCCCAGGTCGCGCAGGCGCTTGAGGGTTTCCAGCAGTCGATCGTTATCGCGCGGATGCAGCCCGATGGAGGGTTCATCCAACACGTACAAGACGCCCATCAGACGCGATCCGATCTGGGTCGCCAGCCGGATGCGCTGGGCTTCACCGCCCGAAAGCGATCCCGCAGCGCGGCTGAGGGTCAAATATTCCAGCCCCACATTGACCAGGAAGCCCAGGCGGGCTTTGATCTCTTTTAAGATCGTCTCCGCCACGGTCGTGTCGCGCGCGCTCAATGCGCCGGGTTGGTGAAGTTTTTCGATGAAATCCAGCGTGCGGTTGATCGGCCAGCGCGTGACTTCCACAATATTCTGGGCTTCGATCGTCACGGCCAGTGCTTCAGGCCGTAGCCGTTCGCCCTTGCAGGTTGGGCAAGGCCGGTCGCTCATGAACTCCGAGATCTTGTTGCGGATGTATTCCGAATTGGTCTCGCGGTAGCGCCGTTCCAGGTTGGGGATCACGCCCTCGAAATTCGCCTGAAAGGTGGTCTTGCGGTCATTGCGGCCATCCATGGTGATGGTAAACTGCTCACTGCCGGTGCCGTAAAGGATGCGGTTCAGTTCTTCGCGTTCCAGCGTGCAAACCGGGGCGTCCAGGTTGATCTTGTAAGCCTTAGCGGCGGCTTCCAGCATCTGCCAGTAATAGCCGCCCTGCTCGCGCGGTCCGCTCCATTCCAGTGAGACGATGGCGCCTTCGTTGAGCGAACGGTCCATGTCGGGGATGAGCAGGTCAGGGTCGATCTCCAATCGGCTGCCCAAGCCCTGGCAATCCGGGCAAGCGCCGTGTGGAGTGTTGAACGAGAAGGTGCGCGGCTCGATCTCGGGGATGCTGATGCCATGCTCGGGGCACGCCAGGTGCTCTGAATAATACAGGTCTTCAGGGGGTTCCACCGACAGGTTCTGCACCGTCAGGTAACCCTCCCCTACTTTGAGGCCGGTCTCGACCGAATCGGTCAGGCGTGAGCGCGCGGTGCGCGCTTCTTCAGGGTCTTCACTGTGCGACACCACCAGGCGATCCACCACCGCTTCGATGTTGTGCACTTTATAGCGGTCCAGGGTGACTTCCTCGTCGATGTTATAAACCGTGCCGTCCACACGCACGCGCACGAAGCCCGCTTTGCGGATCTCGTCGAACACGGCCTGATAGGTGCCTTTGCGTGCGCGCACGATGGGCGCTAAAATCAACAGCTTGCTGCCCTCGGGCAGGCTCTCGATGCGGTCCACCACTTCTTGCGCAGATTGTTTCACCACCACCTTGCCGCAGATCGGGCAGTGCGGCACGCCGATGCGCGCGAACAGCAGACGCAGGTAGTCATAGATTTCGGTCACCGTGCCGACCGTGGAGCGCGGGTTGTGCGAGGTGCCCTTCTGGTCGATCGAAACCGCCGGCGACAGGCCGTCGATGTAATCCACGTCGGGTTTGTCCATCTGCCCAAGGAACTGACGCGCGTAAGCCGAAAGCGATTCCACGTAGCGGCGCTGCCCTTCGGCAAAGATCGTATCGAATGCCAGCGAGCTCTTGCCCGAACCGGACAGGCCGGTGATGACCACCAGCTTGTCGCGCGGAATTTCGACGGTGATGTTCTTGAGATTGTGAGCCCGGGCGCCCACCACGCGAATTGAGTTTTGTGTCATCGTTCGTCCATTAGAATAAATTTTCTACCAATATTGTACCACAAGGCAACTGGTAATTATAGTGCGAAAAAAGGGATTAGTGATTGGGAATTTATGGAGCGGGAATCGGGAACTGTCACCGCTCGCACCCATGGTAAAAGCAGCCAGGACAGGCAGAACGCTCGGGTGCGCACACTGCCCTCCCGAAGGACATCGGGACGATGTGGCGGTCAGTGCCAGGGCAAACCGCGGAACGGAGAACTGAGAACTGTCACCGCTCGCACCCATGGTAAAAGCAACCAGGACAGGCAGAACGCTCGGGTGCGCACACTACCCTCCCGAAGGACATCGGGACGATGTGGCGGTCAGTGCCAGGGCAAACCGCGGAATCGTGAACCGTAAAAACCTGCGATTCGTATTCGTTTGATAAAAAAATCGAAAACAAAAAAACGAATCTTTTGATCTTATTTTTTGCATAAAGGATGTTCGGAAAGGATTAGTTTTACAAACGAATCCGTTTAGGCATCCTCTGTGCAGGCACAGGAGCAGCAACCTATGAGGTTTGTAAAGAACAATAAAATTTAGTTTAATAGAATATATTTTCTATTAATATTATACCACAACGCAATTGTGAACTATAAAAAGGAGAAGTGAAGAGTAATCAGGAATCAAGCGTAAGGGCGAATGCCTATACATTACAAGACGAGATCAGTTGTTCACTCCCCAAACAAATGCCTGAAATAGCGTTCGGGGTTCTCCAAAAACTCGCGCGTGATGCGGTAGTGCTCGGTCTCTTCGGCTTTCACCAGCCGTATGCGCTCCCCGTCCAGGCTGAAGATCTCGCAATCGGGATAACACAGCAGCATCGGCGAATGTGTGGCGATGATGAACTGTGCCTTACCGGAGCTTTCCAGCTCGTGCATCAGGGCCAGAAAGGCCAGCTGCCGGTTGGGCGATAATGCCGCCTCCGGTTCGTCGAGGATGTAGATGCCCTTCGAGAAATGGTTGACGAAGAGCGATAGAAAGGATTCTCCGTGCGACTGCTGATGCAGCGATTTGCCGCCGTAAGCCGCGAGCACGCCCGGGTCGTCATCCGCGATCTCATCCAGGTAGGTGGCGAAGTTGAAAAAGCTCTCCGCGCGCAAAAAGAAGCCATCCGTCACCTTGGGCATCCACGAGAAGCGCAGCGCTTCCACCAAGGATGACTCGGTGGCATGCCGGGCGTAACGGTGGTTGCGGTTGCCACCGCCGGGATTGAACCCGCAGCCTTCCGCGATGGCCTCCAGCAGCGTGGACTTGCCCGAGCCGTTCTCCCCCACCAGAAATGTCACGTTGCACGCAAACTCCAGCTCGAGGCCGTTCGAGAGGAAGGGCAGGTTGAACGGGAATTTTCGTGGATCCAGCGTTTCGGGGATGGTGCGAACACTACGAAGAAAGGGCATAAAAAAACCTCAACCTTAACTATTCGTAAAAAAAAATTAGAATTTTACGAAATTACAAAGAATAACCAGTGATATCCTTCGATATTGGTTACGGCCAATGAACCTCATA
>CAZRHZ010000025.1:0-24350 GCA_964599995.1 uncultured Anaerolinea sp.
ATGGCAGACGAACTCAAGAACCTGAAACGCAAACTCAAAGCGGGCGCTGATTTCATCCTGACGCAGCCGATCTACAAAGCCAACCTGGTCAGGCAGTTCAGAGAAGCCTATGAACTGGAAAATGGCCCCCTGCCCATCCCGTTGATTGCCGGTCTGCTGCCGCTGGCAAGCGCGCGGCATGCCGCGTTCCTGCAGCAGGAAGTGCCGGGAATCGACATCCCCCCGGATGTGCACCAACAGATGGCTGACAGCGGTACCAATGGAGCAAAGACAGGCATCCGCTTGACGGCGGAGCTGGTCGAAGAGATCAAGGATCAGGTGCAGGGCGTCTATTTGATGCCGGCTTTCAGCCGTTACGATCACGCCGCGGAAATCATCGAAAAGATCAGGGGAAAATCATAAGTTCCAAAGGGTGAAATACGCTAAAATAGAGAAGCAATCGAAAAGAGATCCAATTCCATCGCAAAACCGAGGTCGAATCAATTCGTATGAAAATTCTGGTGATCTCTGATATTCACTCCAATTTGACGGCTCTTGAAGCCGTGCTGGCTTCTGCCGGTTCTGTGGACGCAGTGTGGTGCCTGGGCGACCTGGTGGGCTACGGCCCGGACCCAAACGAGTGCGTCCAGCGCATTCGCGCCCTACCGCGCCTGACCTGTGTCAAGGGGAACCACGACGCGGCAGTGGTCAACGACAAAAACATCGACAAGTTCAACGATGAAGCTGAAAAATCAATCCAGTTCACCAAGGAAAGACTTGCGCCTGAGAATCTGGCGTTTCTGAAGAAACTGCGTGAAAAGATCGTAACGCAAACCATGACAATGGCCCACGGCAGTCCGCGCAACCCGATCTGGGAATACCTGGTGGAACCGTTTGTGGCGAACATGAATTTTGCCTATTTCAGCACTCAACTGGCCTTCGTGGGTCATTCTCACCTGCCCATCTCGTTCACGCTGGCCGAAGATGGCGAAAAAATCGTGCGAACCATCCAGGAGGGAAACCAGGAACTGGTCATCAAGGGCAGAGCCATTCTGAACCCCGGATCGGTGGGACAACCCCGCGACCGCGACCCGCGGGCTTCCTACGGCCTCTATTTTCCCGAGGAATCGCTTTGGAAGATCACGCGTGTGGAGTACGACATCCCCGCGGTGCAAAAACGCATCCTGGCGGCAGGGCTGCCGGAAAAAGGCGCGAACCGGCTCTCCGACGGCTGGTAAATGGAACTTTCTGGAAATCACGTGCGTCTCAACGATAGAGAAGTGGATATAATAAAAATGCAAACAGGTTCCAAGGAGGAGAAAATGAAAACAAAGAAGTTCCTGGCAATCATCGCAGTATTATTGTTCACATTGAGCGCATGCGCCGCGAAAGCCACCGAATACGAAACCCCCTCGGTATATGAGGAGGCAGGCGGTTATTACGACAATACCCTGGCCTCTTCACCAGCCATGGAAGGTTCTGAGGTCACCAGAGACGAAGCTTCACCGCAAATCGCCTCTGGCACAGCCGACACCACCATCAAACAGATGATCATCATGAACGCCAACCTCTCCATCGCGGTGGATGATCCATCCATCACCGTGACGGATGTTGGAGATCTGGCCAAAGAAATGGGCGGTTTCATCGTCAGTTCCTACGTCTATAGAACGCAAACCGACAGCGGACTGGAAGTGCCCGAAGCCAGTATCACCGTGCGCGTTCCGGCTGAAAAACTTGATGAAGCGCTTGCAAAGATCAAGGAAATGACCGGAGACGCCGCAAAATACACACTGAATGAAAATGTGAGCGGCCAAGATGTCACGCAGGAATACACCGATCTCTCCTCACGGCTGCGCAACCTTGAAGAAGCCAATGACAAGTTGAGCGAATTGTATGACAGCGCCACCGAGACCGAAGACGCGCTGGCCATCTACACACAGAAAATGCAGGTGACCGAGCAGATCGAAGTGATAAAGGGCCAGATGCAGTATTACGAACAATCCGCGGATATGTCAGCCATCAGCGTGAGCATCGTCGCCAAAGAAACCATCGCACCCGTCACCATCGCGGGATGGCAGCCGCAGGGTGTGGCGCGCGATGCCGTGCAAGCCCTGATCAACTTCGGCAAAGGATTCGTGGAATTCCTGATCTACCTGATCATCCTGATCGTGCCGATCGTGGTGGTCATCGGAGCGCCCATCTTCTTCTTTGTGCGCTGGCTGGTTCGCCGAAACCGCCGCAAGGAAGCTGAACGGCAGGAAGCCCTGCGCCAGGCCATGGCCGCCCAGCAGCCCCCGCAGGTAAAGAAATAAACTTCAAACACCATCAAAAAAACCGAGTTCTAAAATGAACCCGGTTTTTTTTTGTTTTTTTTTGAATGCGCTAAACCAATTTAATTTCGATCTTCGCGATCTGGTGAATGGAAACGGGAATGGTCAACACCCCAGCAGCATCCCGAGATGCTGGCACCGTCTGTTCATTCACCACGATCTGCTTGATTTCTGAAGGCAAGTAGAATTTGACAATACCACTGGTTTTTCGCGGCAGACGCAGTTCCATTTTGATCTCTTTGCGGCCAGACTTCCATTCCGCCACCTCGAGACCCTGCGAGATGTGCAGATCGCTGCCCAGGTAAACCGCTTCTTTCTGTTCTGCCTTGCGCCAGGCCGTCACCACGCAGCCGTGCGCGGGGACGCTCTCAAAGCGGATGGTTTCTCCGCTGGCTGCCTTGCAGGTTGCCTGCTGCCAGAATTCGCTGACCCAATACTCCCCTGCCGGCAGGTCATATTCCGCGGCGGAGAGTTCCAGTGAGGTCGGAGCATCGCTCCAGTTGAATTTGGTCAGGATGAACCACTCACCGCTCTCATTCTTTTGATCGAGACGCAATTTAGCGGGCATGGCCGCGTCGAACCAATCCAGCACCTGGGCGCGCTGGCCGATGATCGGAAGTAAGACTTCCGCGATGCGCAGCCGATCAGCGGGCAGTTTGGGCAGATCATCTGAAACCAGCAGGGAGCCGCCCGTCAGGGCAATGACGCTGGCCAGCGATTGCACTTCCGCCAGCCTCAGGTGGGTGTCAGGACGGATCAACAGGCAGTCCGGGTCGTTGATCCACCACTGTTGATGCAGGTTGGCGCGCGTGAGGATGTTGCGGATGGAATTGCGGGCGCAAGGCATGGAAGGCTCGCTCTTGAACAGGAACTGAATGCCATTGAAGGCGGGCGTCCAATCACCGCTGACGTCAGCGCCGATGCGCATGGCTTCGATGAGGCCAAGCATGCTGCCGAGCGGTGCGCCACAGCCCAAAAGGGTCACGTCCGGCCCGACCGCATCACGGATGGCTTGCATGCCACGGCGCAGAACCTGGGCGCGTGTGAGGGTGGGATCGTGGTATTTGCCTTGCACTGCTGCCGCATATAGAAAATCAAGTTTCAGGTAGGGGTAACCCCAGTCTTTTGAAGCGGTCTTGACCACGCTGCAGGCATATTCCAGGGCTGCGGGGACGGTCAGGTCAAGGGCGGTGGTCAGCGCGCCCCACACGAAACCGGCGTTGACCGGTTTACCGTTTTCCTTGCGCAGCAGCCAATCTGGATGCTGTTTGATAATTTCAGCCTTTGGATGCAGGATGAAGGGCGCCAGCCATAAACCGGGAAGGTAACCTGCCTGCTTGATCCTGTCTGCCAATGGAGCAACGCCACAGGGGAACTCAGGTGTGAAGGTGAACCAGTCACCGATCTGGCTCTCAAAACCATCGTCGATCTGCACCAGTTGAATGGGCAGGTTCTCTTTTTGCGCGAGGATGGCATCGAGGTTCTGATCGATGATCGGTTCGGAGATGTGCGTATAAAAATGGTACCACGAGCACCAGCCCGCCGGAGATTCCTGCGGGACGTGAATGTCATTCTCGCGCGAGACGGCCTGAAAATAGTCGCTCAAGGGGTCGGTTTGATCGAGGGAAACCGGGCATAAGACCGCCCAATCCGTGGCCATACTGCGGCCTGAATCCAAGCGGGCGCCATCTCCATTGGCCCACATACGCAGGGAGGTGCCCTGGTTGAAATCCGCGAAGATCGAGGTAAAATGCTGCCTTTGTGAAAGGCTGCCCAACACAAATCCGGTGCGGGCCAGGCGGTCACCGATCACGGTGAAGAAATCACTCGAAAACTGGCTTTTCTTTTTTGGCAGGGGTGTGCCGTGGTTCTGGATCATGGGCAGCTGCAGCCCGCCCAGTTTGCTGGTCTGCATGGCCTGGTCTGCACTGTACCATTGCGTAGGAGACCACGATTGCCAACCGTTGGAGAAGATGCCAAGCTCGCTTGGATGGCTGGATTTAGGCCAGCGAATATGTCCACCCAAACGCGTATCCAGGGCAAACAGATCAATCGAATCGATCTCGATCGCTTCACTACCGGTGTTTTGAACCTCTATTTTCCAAATGATAAGGGGTTTGTCCTGCAATACGCCAAATGAAAGGCGGCAGATTATCCCATTCTCATCCAGCGGGGTCTGATATGAGCAGAATTCCGCCTTTCCAAAGCCGGGCAGTTGCGCTATCGGCGGTTCTGAAGCCAATGACCAATTCTTTAGTCCTTTTCGCACAATCCCTTGTCCACTTTGATATGTGAGCGCAGATTCAACGTTCTCCAGATCGGGACGATTTTTATCCTGAGAACGGACGCTGAATCTCCCCTGTTCAGCATCCAGTGCGAGGGTGAATTGGGAATTGCTCAGTGTAGATATCATTTTATTCTCCGAAAGAGCAGAAAGTTATGGGATTAACCCTAATTCTAACATTTAGGGACTGGATTGCCAAAGAACATAAAAATGCTTGATTTCCTTAACCGGGGCTTGTATACTGCTGAATAAGAAATGGTAACCAGCCGAAGGGATAAAACATGAAACGTGGATTAATCCTAATGCTATTGGCAGTGCTCTCGATTTCTGTTTGCTCGTTCCAACATAATCCCGATCGTGCTCAAGAAAACCGTACCCCCAGACAACACTCCTCCGTCGCGGCTTCAGGATATTTCTGTGATAACAACAACCATTGCAACGGATCCTTCGCCTTTAACTTCAACCCACAGGGGGGGCCGGTATCCGGTTCTTTCTACATCCAGATTCCGATCCTGCATGTTGACGGCAGCGGGCAACAAGTGGGCGTTGAAACTTTTCAAGGCTCGTTAACCGGCAATTTCGCGGGTGGAGATGGAGGGTTGGTGAGCGGCACATTAACAAACGCCACCAAAAATATGCACTTTACGGTCGCCTGTGACGGCTGCACAGATTACACGGAAAGCCGGGACGGCAGGAGCTGGCAAGGGAATTTATTCGCCAGTGGAGAAGGAAACGGATGGATTTCTTCCAATGCCTTCCCGTGGTATGTTAGTTTTTCGGCAGACGCGTTTGGATCCACAAACCCGACTGCCACTGAAGAGCCTGATGTTCCTGCCTTCGCAACAATTGAAGCGGATATGAATTTTGAAGAAGTGGAATGGATCCCTTTCACCAGCGTGACAGAAAGTTTACACACATGGGTTGAAATGGATCAACTGGTGCTCGAAATGCTTGGCCAGGATGGCGCATTGGTCGCCCGTGAGATAGATGGAACCTTTTATGTCATTGATAATTCAGGTCAGAAAAAAGCCATTCCCCCAGAGTTAATCGACGCGCTTCAGATCGAAAATGGATTCGCCCTTTTGGGAAACCAGGAATTGCTCCTGCAAAATCCAACCATCCAGGCGTTAATTCAAAAAGAAGGTGAAGAGGTGATCAACACAATCACCGGAACAGGGGATGTGCAGTTTTACAAACCGCCAGATTGGTTAAAGCGCAGGCAGTATTTTTGGATCATGACCCAATGTTACGAAGGGGTATGCTGCGGTTACAGCAGGATTTCGCTCCTCAAATCATCGGGCTACGTCAGTACAGATATGGTTGCCTCATCTGAACACGGTTCTGTTCGGGGCACGATCAATGGAACTGGAGATTTTATTTACACTCCCAATCCGATGTTGGCCGGCGCGTTATTGCTGTCTCTCTTCCCACCCCAACAACAAGTCAGTTTTCCTGCCTATCTGGGCGCGCAGGTTTTTGACAGCACAAACGGCGCGGAGGTTCGGGTAGTCCAAACGGGCTCACCGGCTGACCTAGCTGGGTTGAAGGAAGGTGATTTGATCATCAGCGTTTCGGGCAGGGTCATCACTGATCAAAAAACCCTGGCTTCCAGATTGGAACAGTATCAAGGGGGTGATGAGATCACTCTTGCGATCGTGCGAAACAACGAAAACCTTTCATTGACTCTGGATCTCGCTGAATGGATTCCACCCATTTTTGAGACACCTTCCGCGATGATCTATTCTACCGATGGCACCACATTTGTCTATGATATTGGAATGAATGGCATTACTGCCGTACTGGTGACAGAGGGGCTTGCGCGTGTCGTGGAACCGGTCACCAATACGCAAGTGGATCTTCAGGCAGGTCAGGTGATCATTGTGGTTCCCGAAGAGCCGATCGGAACTGCTTTTACAGTCAGCGAATCTGAGATCAATAAATGGTGGGAAAGGTCAGAAACAACGGTTGTTACCTCAACTGTGGAAACACCGGAATCAAGTCAATCTGCCATTGAAGCAACCTCTGATACTGCCCTCCCACCGCTCTCTTTTTTAACTCATCGGGAGTTTAACCCACTGCCGAATGCTGACGAAGAAGACATGTTCATGATCTTCGCCATTGGGTGTGGGATCCTCTACCTGGTTATTCTACTCATCCTCCTCATCAAAAAGTAATGCTGACGAGTCAATCGGAGAAACCATGAACCAGATCTATTGCCAGTATTGCGGTATTCCAAACAATGAAGATGCATCCTTTTGCCGGAATTGCGGTAGATCATTTTCTCAGCCGCCCCAATCCCCCGTGCAGCCCAATTCTTCTCCATCCATGGCACCCATCGCCCCGCGAATCTCACCGACACCCGTATATGTTCCACCTTCGCAAAATCAGCAGCCACTGTACCCACCACAATCCGTTTCCACGCAAGGAGCAAACATCCCTCTACACCCCGCTCCTTCGCCAAAGAAAAAGAAGGGAAAGATCATCCTTTTTGGCATCCTGATCGGTATTGTGGGATGCTGCGCGCTGATTGGCCTGTACTATAAACTCTTTTTGGCGCCCATCGCCAACACCGCAAAAGATTTTTTGATCGCTTTGCAAGATCAAAAATACTCCACGGCTTTCTATATGATGAACACTGATCTCCAAGCTGAGTTGGAAAATCCTGAAGGCCTCCAATCTTTCATCGTTAACAACGGTTTAGTCTTCACTTCTTTTACAACCGGAAACCTGAAACGTATTGCCGGAGATCCACCACAAGCAGTACAAGAGGTTGAATTGACCCTGGTGGAAGGTTCAAAACGCAAGCTAACCCTTTATCTGGTCGTCGGACGCGATGATGTATGGCAGATAATGGGCATGGAAGCTCCTGCTGCAGAGTAAATCCTTTGACGCACTCCCCTGCCCACAAGATAGGGAAGTTTTTAATGCCTGGTAAACCTCGCGTGATATAATTTTGCCATGTCCTCCATGGTTGCCATAGATATAGAGACCACCGGTCTCGACCCCAACAAAGATGTGATCATCGAGATCGGCGCCGTGCGTTTTTCTGGCAAACGCGTTGAGGCAGAATGGTCCAAGCTGATCAACCCCGGCAGGCCAATCGTCCCTTTTATCACACAATTGACGGGCATTACCAACGAAATGGTGCGCAACGCGCCACCCATCCACGCAGTCATTCAAGAACTGGCTGATTTTGTGGGCAACGACCCGGTGGTGGGTCATAATGTGCGCTTTGACCTGTCCTTTTTGCAAAAGCAGCGCATTCTACAATTCAACAAGGTCGTGGATACCTATGAACTGGCCTCGGTGGTGCTGCCGTGCAACAGCCGCTACAACCTGGGCACCCTGGGTTCGACCCTGGGAACGATGCTGCCCAACTCGCACCGCGCCTTGGATGACGCCAAACTGACCCATGTGGTGCTTTACGAGTTGTACCAAAGACTATTAACGTTGCCGATCGAATTTCTGGCAGAGACGGTGCGGCAAAGCGAAGCCCTGGATTGGGACGGCGCGCTGATGTTCCAGCAGGCTCTGCAAGAAAAAGGCCGCATGCCGATCGAAGCCAAAAAAGTCTATCAGGACGATTTTGGAGCGCTTTTCGGCAGCGCGGTTTCACTGCCCCCCTTGATCCCGGTCGAGACGCCCGAAGCGCTGGACGCGGACGAGATCGCCAGCCGCATCGAACACGGCGGACCCTTCGCCCATTATTTTGAGAACTTCGAAAGCCGTCCGCAGCAGATCGAGATGCTGCGCGCGGTATGCAAGGCCCTATCGGAAAGCCAGCACATGATGGTGGAAGCCGGCACCGGTACGGGCAAGTCGTTTGCCTACCTGATCCCCGCAGTCGAGTGGGCGCTCAAGAACTCACTGCGCGTGGTCATTTCGACCAACACCATCACCCTGCAAGACCAGTTGATCAAGAAAGATATTCCCGACCTGGCAGCCGCGTTGCAATCGGACGTGCGCGCCGTGGTTGTGAAAGGCCGCAACAACTACCTTTGCCCGCGGCGGCTGGAAAGCCTGCGCAAGAACGGTCCGCAAAGCATCGATGAGCTGCGCGTACTGGCCAAAGTGCTGGTCTGGCTTCAGCAAGGCGGCAGCGGAGACCGCGGAGAGATCAACCTCAACGGACCCACCGAACGCGAGGTCTGGTCGCGCCTGTCTGCTGAAGATGAGGGCTGCAAAGCTGAAGTGTGCATGAGCCGCACCGGCGGAGCCTGCCCCTTTTACAAGGTCCGCATGCAAGCGCAATCCGCGCATATTCTGGTGGTCAATCACGCGCTGCTGCTGGCGGATATCATCACCGGCAGCCGGGTGCTGCCCGAATACAACTATTTGATCGTGGATGAAGCGCACCACCTTGAATCAGCCTCGACCAACGCACTTTCGTTCAAGATCACACAGATGGATTTCGTGCGCATGCTGCGCGAGATAGGCGGTACCTCCAGTGGCCTGGTGGGACGGTTATTGAACCTGTGCACGCATGAATTGATGCCCTCAGATTTCGCTGCGTTGAACATGGCAGCCCACAAGATCACCGACCTGCTCTTCAGGCTGGAGAATGACTTTTCAGAGTTCATTAAGGTGATGTCACACTTTATGGAAGAGATGCGCGAAGGCGGTCCTGTAAGCAATTATGGCCAGCAAACCCGCATCCAATCCGCGACGCGCACCCTGCCCACCTGGTCCGAAGTGGAGATCGCCTGGGACAACACCTACGGCAGTGTAAAAGCGGTGCTTGGACTGGTTAGCGATTTTCACAAAGCGATCAGCGACGGGGTAGATAAACCCGGGGATGACCTGGAAGACACACTCGGCTCACTGGCCAGCCTCAACCGACGCTTGCAGGAAGCCGAGCTCTACCTGAACGCACTGGTCATGGAACCCAATCCAAGTTATGTCTACTGGATTGAGATCCTGCCCAACACGTATAAACTGGTGCTGCAAGCTGCACCGCTGCATATTGGACCAATGATGGAACAGTACCTGTGGCATGAAAAGGCTTCGGTCATTCTCACTTCGGCCACACTGACCACACACGGCGAATTCGACTACATCCGCAATCGGCTGAACGCCGATGAAGCCGATGAGCTGGTGCTGGGTTCACCCTTCGATTTCGAAAGCTCCACCCTGCTCTACCTGGTCAACGACATCGCGGAACCCGGCGACGCCAACGCATATCAGCGGGATGTCGAAGCCGCGCTGATCCGGCTGGCAAAGGCCACCAATGGACGCATGCTGGCGCTCTTCACCAGCTACGCGCAACTGAAACGCACCTCGCAGAACATTTCCGCCGCGCTGGCGGATGCTGAAATTCAGGTGTATGAACAGGGCGAAGGTGCATCGACCAACACACTGCTCGAAAACTTCAGAGACGCCCCCAAGGCGGTACTGCTCGGCACGCGCGCCTTCTGGGAGGGCGTGGACATTCCCGGCGAGGCGCTTTCGGTGCTGGTGATCGTCAAGCTGCCCTTCGATGTGCCCTCCGATCCGGTTATCGCGGCGCGCGCTGAAACTTTCGACGACGCATTCAACGAATACAACCTGCCCGAGGCCATCCTAAAATTCAGACAGGGCTTTGGGCGCCTGATCCGCACCCAGTCGGACCGCGGTGTGGTGGTGATCCTCGATAAACGCGTGCTGACCAAGAAATACGGCCGCCAGTTCATTGAGAGCCTGCCCACCTGCACCACCAAGGTGGCCTCGGTGGTGGATCTGCCCAAAGCTGCCTCGAGATGGCTGGAGTGAAAACCATATCTCTCGCAGAGCCGCAGAGGTCACAGAAAAATCCGATCGTACTTTTTTGGCTGAAAATCTAAGGAGCATCTCATGAAAATTATGGAAGCTCTGGAAAGTCAAAACCTGATGCTGATGAAAGGCAACCGCTGGCTGGTACTGAACCGAGGCACTTTCGCGGTTTTTGAGCATCACGCGCGCAAGGCCACCGACACCCAGTTGTATGTCGGACTCGATGAAGACGCCGCGGTGAAGATATTGGTTGAAGGAAAACCAGGATCAGCGAACGAGAACGAAAGTTGAAACCGTTGCGGGTAAAATGGTTCACATCTATCGAATTTTCCACTGGAGAGAAACATGAAATACGTAATTGGAGTGATGCGTCCGAACTTTCTGCTGCTGGCAGTGGCTTGTGTTTTCCTCGGCCTGGCTTGCGCGGTTTTTGACGGCTTTCAGATCAGCGTGCTCGGAGCCATCTTGTGCTTCATCGGCGGCGTGCTGGCGCACGGCGCGGTAAACGCCTTTAATGAGTATGAAGATATCAAGAGCGGTCTGGATTTCAAGACCCAACGCACCCCGTTCAGCGGCGGCAGCGGCACATTGGTGCCCGTGCCCGAAAAGCTGCCCGTGGCGCTGTGGACCGGCATCCTCAGCAGCCTGATCTGCGTGGGGATCGGTGCTTACTTCTTCTTCACCCAAGGCTGGCAGATCCTGGCCATCGGGGCGATAGGGTTGTTCGTCATCGTCATTTACACGCCCTGGTTGAACAAGGTGCCCATCCTGTGCCTGGTGGCGCCCGGGTTCGGCTTTGGTACGCTGATGGTGCTGGGCACGTATTTTTGCCTGACCGGCACTTTCTCGTGGGCGGTACTGCTGGTCTCATTTGTGCCCTTCTTTCTGGTCAGCAACCTGCTGCTGCTCAACCAGTTCCCGGATGTCGAGCCGGACGCGAGCGTGGGCCGCAAGCACCTGCCCATCCAGATCGGCCGCAAGGCCAGCGCGGTGATCTTCACGGTCTTTGAAACCCTCACCTACGTCACCCTGCTGCTGGGCGTGATGCTCAAGATCATCCCCGTCTGGACGCTGCTCGGGCTGCTCTCGCTCTTTTTTGCCGTCCCGGCCGCCATCGGCGCGCTGAAGAACGCCGACGACCTGCCCAAACTGGGACCCTCGATGGGGCAGAACGTGCTGCTGAACCTGATCACCCCGGTGTTGATGGGGGTAGGGCTCATTTTGGGTAAATTCTTTTAACCACAAAAAACACGAAAGACACAAAAAAATTTTAAGAATTTAGTGTAAACCCTGGGAGTCTTTTTTTAAGACTCCCGGGGTTAATTTGGTTGAGTCTTGAAGGTTATCGAAGGGTTAATATAAAGATACAATTATTTTACGAATTACAACACTCGAGATGAAAGGTGATTTACTTATATGCCAGATCAAATCATCGAAATGGGGCACGACAAGAAGATCGCGCTGGTGGCGCACGACAACAAGAAACGTGATCTGCTCGAATGGGCCAAGTTCAACCGCGACCTGCTGGCGCATCACAAGATTTACGCCACAGGCACGACCGGCTCCCTGCTGGAACGCGAACTGGATTTTCCGATCCGCAAGCTGCAGAGCGGACCGCTGGGCGGCGACCAGCAGATCGGCGCGAAGATCGTCACCAACGAGATCGATTTTCTGATCTTCTTCTGGGATCCGCTGGAACCGCAGCCGCACGACCCGGACGTGAAAGCACTGCTGCGCATGGCGGTGGTGTGGAACATCCCCATGGCATGCAACCGCGCCTCGGCGGATTTTTTGATCTCCTCGCCTCTGATGGACAGTTCATACGACCGACGGGTACCTGATTATGAGGGTATCCATACCAGAAAGGTAAACCTAAAAAAGGAATGAAGAGAATAACCTAGCAAACCCTAAATACTAGGATTTTGAAAATCCCCGGTATATGGTGGAGGAAACCTTATGAAACAATCCATTGTGCATGTCGCGCTGGTGGTGCGGGATTACGACGAAGCCATCGCGTTCTACACCCAAAAACTGCATTTTACGCTGGTGGAAGACACCTATCAACCCGCGCAAGATAAACGCTGGGTAGTGGTGGCTCCCTCCAATTCCAATGGCACATCGCTGCTGCTGGCGAGGGCATCCAAGCCGGAGCAGGAGGCCTTCATCGGCAACCAGACCGGCGGCAGAGTGTTCCTGTTCCTCAACTCGGACGATTTCTGGCGCGATTACAACGAGATGATCGAACGCGGGATCAAATTCGTGCGCCCCCCAAAAGAGGAAGAGTACGGAACGGTGGCTGTATTCGAGGACCTGTACGGCAACTTGTGGGATTTGTTACAATTAACAAAATAGAAAGACCGTTCTTATGCCAATGCTCCGTCTTCGTTTATAGCTTCATGAAAAGTAAATTGGGAAAATAAAATGACCAGGATGAGTGATCTGATCGGCGTAAATCTGGATTGGGTGCAGCCTTCGTCCAAACAAGAATATGAGCTGCGGGCCATGGATCTGGTCGTTTGCCGACTGCATGTGTTAAGTTCCTTCTCGTCCAAAGCGGAAGTTGTCAGTTCAGAAGGCTGTTGGGTCTTTGACCGGCCCGGGTTCTGGCAACACAAAGCCGTGGTACTTGAAAGCGAAAGCCAGCAGGAATTGGCGGTCTTTCAACGCCACAACTGGCGCGTCGGCGGACGGATCATTTTTGCCGATGGGCGCGAATTCCAGTCCACGTCCAATTTTTGGGCAACCCAATACCGCATCATGGACGAGACTGAAAATGATCTGGTAAATTATGTGAAAATTGGTGGTTTTTTCAGAGCTTCTTGCAATGTGATGATCCAACCCCTGGCTGAAACCCTGAGAGACCTGGCTTGGCTGGTGCCCTTTGGGTGGTACCTGGCATTGATGATGAAAAGGGATGCCGCGGCTGCGGCGGCAGCAACATAAAAATTACACTTCTCAGTAAGTCATTTCAACGAAATCCTCGTTTATTGCAACAACCAGAAGTCGAAAAACAGACTTCTGCCATTTTTTTATTGCAACTAAACCCAATACGGTCATTTTTTGACTTTTGATTTCATTTGTGCTATTCTAGTGTCCTGTAGTCCGCAAGGCGCAGACCATCATTCACAAGGATCAATTTATGCATCATGAACGGGTTTCAGATAATGTTTACTGGTTTCAAAGCGAAGTTTACGCGCAAGTGACAGCCGGCGCAGTGACCGGACCGCAGTGGGCGGTGGTGATCGACACACTGGCCATGCCCGAAGAATCCAATGAAATGCGGCGCTTCATCGAAGATCAGCTGGGCGTGCCAGTGCGGTATGTGATCAATACGCATTACCACGCGGATCACTCGTGGGGCAACTGCTTCTTCCCTGGAGCGACGGTGATCGCCCACTCCTTGGGGCGCACCCTGCTGGAAAAAGGCAGTGCTTCACTGGAATCCGCTAAAAAGCAGAACCCGATCTATAAATCGGTGAAACTGATCGAACCGCAAATGACCTTCACCGAAGGCTCGCTTTCACTGCGGGTCGGAAAGAAGAATTTGATCATGACCCTCGCCCCGGGCCATTCCGCAGACTCGATCTCGGTGCTGGTGGAAGAAGACCGGGTGTTGTTCGCCGGCGACGCCTTCATCCCCGTCCCCTACGTGGTGGACGGCAACGAAGAAGAGCAGCTCGCCACCATCAAGCACATTGGCAAGATGGGGCTTGAAAACATCATCCAGGGTCACGGAGATATCATCCTGAGGGGTGAGATCGAAGAAGCCACGCGCGAGAATCTGGCTTACCTGACCACCACGCGCAAGCTGGTCAAAGCCGCGGCCAAAAAGCGTAACGCGCTCGAAGCACTGGCTGAGATTGATATCGAATCATGCGGCAAAAGTCGCGTGAGCCTGGCCGGTCTGGGCGTGGAGCTGCATAAACGCAACGTGATGCACATTTACAACCACCTCTCGGAAGAGACAGAAGCTTAAATGACAACCGGCCTGACGGCCGGTTGATTTTTATTATTTGCTGGATTCCATTTGTTTTAATTTTTTTTCAAAATAAGCTCGTAAACCTACCGCACGCTCGGTACCCTCAGCCAGGCGTTTAAGGTTGGGTTTTAAGGCATACAGGACGATCAGCAGCGTGCTGGCACCGTAAACCACAAGTTCCCAGGGAGCCTGACCTGCGGCGGCTTTATAGCCAAAGAGGATCAGTGAGAAAAAGGCGATGCTGATAGTGGTGATGGAAGCGTATCCGATGCCGATGTAAACTAAAACGATCAAGGGAAGGATCACGATCCAACTATAGGGCATGAGTGCAATCGCACCGCCGAAAGTGGTTGACCCACCCGCCCCGCCGCGCAAGCGCAGCCGGCCCTCAGGTCCCTTTTCGATCAGGAAGATGGAGAAGATCTGCCCGACCACCGCCAGGGTGACCGCGATGATCTTGACCCACAAGCTGTCTGGCATGAAAGTGGATGCAATGAAACCCGCCAGAATACCCTTGCCGGCATCCGCACAGGCGGTGAGCAACCCCGCGATGAAGCCTGCGGAACGCATCACGTTGGTTCCCCCCACTCGACCACTGCCGAGGGCGCGCACGTCCACACCCTTGACGATCTTGACAATGATCCAACCAATGGGAACGGCGCCGATCAAATAAGCGAGTACGAGGATCAAAACAATTCTTAAAACCATGAAAACTCTTCCTTCCTGTGGGTATATAACCCCCCAGAAATTGAAGAGTTACTGGTTGCGATCAAACCAAGACGGCAAAGATCGAGAAAAGGAAAAGCAGGAGCATGGGTTCGATCCAGATCAGGCGCATCGGGCGACTCTCTTCAATACTGCCTGCCAGATTGATCAAACCGTAGGTCAAACCGACCAGAAGCAGGGCAAATTGCAGCGGCATCAAAGGCAGGTAGAACAGCCCCACTGCCATCTGAATCACCACAAGGCTGATGCCCCCCACCCAGGCCAGGTTCCAGCCGCCCAGACGCAGGTGCATGGTCTTGGCAGTCACCACCGCCACGGCGGGGAGAATGGCAGCCAGCAGCACGTACAAGCGCAGCCCCGCGCCCCTGACGGCAATCAGAAGCACGAGAAAGAGGGCGAAAGAAATGGCACTCAGGCTCACCCTGGCAATCGGAAAACGTTGATCCAATGGATCCACGGAAATGTACTCGGCGATGAACACGCCGGTCAAGAGCAGGCCGCCCAGGGCAAAAACCGCCCACCACGAGGGACTGACCTGCATAGCACCCAGTGGAACACCGATGACCAGGGCGGTAAAGGCGGGGATGAGCCAGTGATGAAAACGACGCGAGCCGCCAATGGTTGGATGGGCACTGACCAACCAATCCGAACCCGCAGCAGCCAAAACGCATACCACCAGCGAGACGAGGGTCGTGAAGTTGATCCTGATCGAAAGGAGAAATCCAGGCAGCTGGAGGTCAAGCGAGCGGGACGGGAAATGAATAAACGCGGTCAGGGCGTAAGCCAACAGGATGGTCGCCGTGATCACACTGAGATGGTCGATATTGGGCAGATATTCGCGTTCTTTCACACTCTAATTTTACCTGAGGTCGAGAGAAAACGTCAGCACCCCGTTTATGGTAAAATTAGATTTTGTATGAAAAATTCGAACTTTACTGTCACAAGTACGCCTCCCAAACTGTTCTCCACACTGATCAAGGGATTTAATACCATTGCAAACCACTGGTATCTGATCCTTTTTCCAATCGTGATGGATCTGATCTTATGGCTGGGGCCAAGATTGAGGGTCAAGGCCCTGCTGACCGGCTTCGTCTCAACCATGACCGACACCATGCTCAAAGTGGGTCCTGCGGATATGGCCGAATCGGTCAACAAGTATAAACAGTTGTGGGATGAAATCCTGAACCAGTTCAACCTGGCATCGGTGCTACGCACTTATCCGATCGGAATACCGAGCTTGATCGCGCGCGAGTCGCCCATCAACTCACCCCTGGGCAATCCCATGATCTTCGAACTGGAATCAGCCCGCTGGGTGTTGGGGATCATCGGGATGCTGCTGCTGATCGGATTCCTATTGGGCAGTTTATATTTTCTACTGCTTTCAAAGGTTACCGCGCAAGAGGTCGAGAAGATCAAATTCAAAGAAGTGATCGCCAGTTACGCACAAAGTCTGGTGATGTTCTGCCTGTTGATCCTGCTGCTGCTGTTCATCGCGATCCCCCTCTCGCTGCTGCTGTCAATGCTGACGCTGGTTGATCTCGGTATCGGACAGTTCTTCATGGTCATGATCCTGCTGGTGGCGTTGTGGCTGATTTTGCCACTGGTTTTCGCCCCTCACGGCATTTTTGTGTTGAAGCAAAAAGCGTTATCCTCAATGTTGATCTCCGTGCGTCTGGTAAGACTTTACCTGCCCGGCACCGGATTATTCGTGGCCTTCTGCCTGCTGATCAATGAGGGCATGAATTATTTGTGGACTTTGCCTGAACCCAACTCTTGGATGACCTTGCTGGGAATCGGCGGACATTCGTTCATCATCACCGGGCTGCTGGCAGCCAGTTTCATTTATTATCGCGACGGTTTGCGCTGGATGCAGGAAAACATGCAGCGCGTTGCCGAAGCGCAAAAGCAAACCACCAATGGAGGCACCACCCTTGAGCAATAACACTCCCTCGTCTTACGGCGCCAAAGATATCCAGGTTCTCGAAGGCCTTGAGGCAGTCCGCCGCCGGCCTGGCATGTACGTGGGTGGCACAGACCTCAAAGCCCTGCATCACCTGGTCTATGAGGTGGTCGACAACGCCATCGATGAAGCGCTGGCGGGTGTGTGCAACCGTATCGAAGTGGTCATCAACGCTGACAGCAGCGTGAGCGTCATCGACAACGGCCGCGGCATCCCAGTGGACATTCACCCCGAAAAGAAGAAATCCGCGCTGGAAGTCGTGATGACCATACTGCACGCCGGAGGCAAGTTCGGGCATTCAGCCTACAAGGTCTCAGGCGGTCTGCACGGCGTGGGCGTTTCAGCAGTGAACGCGCTCTCCGAGTGGTGCGAGGCGCGAGTTTATTTGGACGGACAAATCCATTTTCAACGCTACGAGCGAGGCATCCCGGTGGAACCCGTCAAGGTGATCGGAAAATGTGATCCCAAGAAGAACGGCACCAACATCACCTTCCGCTTCGACCGCGAGATCTTCAAGGAAGAGGGTATTGACTTCAAATTCGATACGCTCGAAGCGCGTTTCAGAGAGATGGCCTTCGTCACGCGGAATGTGATGATCAAACTGATTGACAACCGCTCGCCCGAACGCGAAACGACCTTCCTTTTTGAAGGTGGCATCGTCAGCTTCGTGCGTTACATGAACAAGAACCGCGAAACCCTGCACCCGGTCTTCTATGTTGAGAAAGAGATCGAGAACATCGGTATCGAGATCGCCTGCCAGTACACCGACGCTTACAGCGAGGCGGTTTACTCGTTCGCCAACACCATCAACACTGTGGACGGCGGCACACACATGACCGGCCTGCGTACGGCCATCACGCGCGTGATCAACGATTACGCCAAGCGCGCCAAGTTATTGAAAGAAGATGACCCCAACTTCAGCGGCGATGACACCCGCGAAGGCCTGACGGCCATCGTGAGCATCAAACACCCTGATCCGCAGTTTGAAAGCCAGACCAAAGTCAAGTTGATGAACCCCGAGGTGCAAACCTACGTTACGCAGGTGGTGGGCGAGGCTTTCACCAGCTTCCTGGACGAGAACCCCTCCGCGGCCAAGGCCATCATTTCGAAATGTCTGACTTCTGCGCGTGCCCGTGACGCCGCCCGCAAGGCGCGCGATCTGGTCATTCGCAAGTCCGCGTTGGAAAGCCTGACCTTGCCGGGTAAACTAGCTGACTGCTCAGAGCGCGACAGCAGCAAGACCGAGATCTATATTGTGGAAGGTAATTCGGCAGGCGGCTCAGCCAAACAAGGCCGCGACCGGCACTTCCAGGCCATCCTGCCGCTGCGCGGCAAGATCCTCAACACCGAACGCGCGCGGTTGGACAAGATGCTGGCCAACGAGGAGATCAAATCGATGATCTCGGCCTTCGGCACCGGCATCGGAGATAACTTTGATGTCAAGAACCTGCGCTACGGTCGCATCATCATTATGACAGATGCTGATGTAGACGGCGCGCACATCCGCACGCTGCTGCTGACACTCTTCTTCCGTTACCTGCCAAAACTGATCGATGAGGGGCATATCTACATTGCCCAGCCACCGCTCTACCGCGTGGCTCACCGCCAAACGGTGAAGTACATCTACGATGACGCGGCCAAAGACGCTTATATGAAAGAACTGGGCAGCGTGGCAGAAAAAGCCACCGTACAGCGATATAAAGGTCTGGGTGAAATGAACCCCGATCAGTTGTGGGAAACCACCATGAACCCCGAAACACGCACACTGCTGCAGGTCTCAGTGGAAGACGCCGCTGTGGCCGACCGCACCTTTGACATGCTGATGGGCTCGGCCGTGCCCCCGCGCACGCGCTTCATCACCACCCACGCCCACGCGGTAAGAAATCTGGACGTGTAAGACTAACCCATCGTATACGTAAGGTTTTCAGGGCAGAGTTATCGTTGAGAACTCTGCCCTGTTTTTATCGAATAGCTAGGATCCAGTTGAAGCTCGACATTCAATAGATAGGCCTTCATTTCCTGCACAGGTCAGATAATTATGATAAAAAATCAATACTATAGCACTATGTATTGCTGACGAAATCGTGTTAACATCAAACACGGTTCCTTAGAATACCAATCAACCACTATTGGACTTTGACGTCATGCCCTTTAGATGTCCTTTGCGGAAAAATAATTATGGATGTTGCTGAAAGCCAAGAACCTTGCTGGAGATGTTGAATGAAACGATGCGAAGTATGCAAAAAGCTGACCGATAACGGAGACAAGCGCTGTCCAAGATGCGGTTCACCCTTTAAGTATGATCCAAAAGTATCTCCATTCTCAGAGACGAAAATTGGATTGATCATCGTGGCACTCATCATCGCCGGGTTTGTTGTCGCCGGGCAGCTTCCATTGCGGTTACCCGATCCGACGGTCTGTTCACGCACAAGCTACACTCGTTTTAAAAAGATCGTGATTCAATACCACAATGACGTCACCAACATTCTCGCGGAAAACTACATTTCTTCCAAGGATTTAAGCGAGATCACATTGAAAAAAAGAGCCGTTGAAGCAATGGCCGTTCCGACATGCCTTGAACCCGCCAAGGCAGATTTCATGAATTACTTGAATGCGCTTTTCTACACCGCCATTCCCGCAGCCTGGGATGAATACGAATATGCAGCCGTGAATGCCGAACAAGCGGTGGGTTATCTGAATCTGCTCCAACAAGACCTCGAAGAAGTGAAGGCCTGCCTGCCGAATTGCCAGTAATTCATGGATCCACTTTTTGTTCAAAAACATCAACCCTGAATCCCTTACCTGATCCTCCTCTCGCTGATATTCCGGGTGAATTTGGAGAACAAAAATATGTACTTAACCAACCAAGTGAAGGCAGTTTAGAACAATTTCATGTAGGAATTTGACAATCGGATTAACAAAAAACGTCTTCTCCATTGGATCAGACGTTTAATCAATCGTCTTTTTAATACACTCAACGGCCAGTTACTTCTCCTCATCCAATAATTTGCGCTCGCCCTGCAGTTTGCGAATTTCGGTACAGTCCTGGGTGACCTCGAGGGTGCCCATGAACTTGCCCTGCGGGTTGCGGACGGCAAAATAGCGAATATGGATAAAACGGCTGTTTTCGTTAACGGGTTTGGTTTGCAGCCAGAACTCAGCCATATCACGCTTGCCTGCCCTGAAATCCTCCAGGATTTTGAACACCGTGTTCACGCTGTCTGGAGAATGGCAGTTCATCACGTTGCGTCCGATGACGTCGGGAGTGCGCTCAAAGATGCGATTCTTACCGCCTGAGAAGAAGCGCACATCGTTGGCTTCATCCACAAAGGTGACGTCGACGGGTAAATGCGTAAAGATCATGGCGATCTGTTCCAATGTCATGGATCCAACGTGCAGGGACAAACATTTAGGTTCATCTATTGGGTTGTTTTCATCAGGGGTCATGAATTTCCTCCAGGTAAGAGATCGGTCTTTCTTCACTATGTTTGTGGAATTTGTCTGATTTAATTTCATTTTATCATATCACTGGATAAATGGAAATTTACTGACTCATGGTGGGGTGTCTTGACTCTTTTGATTGTCTGAAATCAGAGAAAATCACTGGTTCAGTGATAAATCAGGAATTCTAATATTATGGAGAAGTTATATAATTGATGTACTAGAACTATCCAAAATTACTCTTATAAAAAGGATAGTTGATACATCAACCGTGCCTTGTTATCATAATGGCATCAGGATGATCACACGAGCAGGAAATTCACTTGAAGATATCTGACTATCCAGATAGCGATCTGATTTCTCAATGCATTGCAGGGAAACAACTTGCATGGGAGGAGTTAATTTCGCGATATGAGAAACTGATCTATGCCACTGCCCTGCGCACCGGATTGGAAGCGTATGAGGCGGATGAAATATTTCAGAATGTCTGCCTGATCTGGTTGAAGGAGTTGAAAAGTTTGCGCCAGTCTGCCAGTTTGGGGGCGTGGCTGGTGACCACCACACGCAGAGAATGTTGGGCATTATGGCGGCATGAAAAAGCCAAATTGGAGGAATTGGAAGAAAACATTCTGGCGGATGAAACACCTGAAACGATCGCTCAGCATGTGGAAGATTCTAGAAAAGTGCTTTCAGCCTTCAAACAGCTAGGAGAACCCTGTCATCAGCTTTTATGGCGGCTCTATTTTTGCGAAGAAAAAGCATCGTACGCAGAAATCGCCCGGGATCTGAAAATCCCACCCAATAGCATCGGGCCAACCCGCTCACGCTGCCTTGAAAAATTAAAAACGATCTTGATCAGCAAGAATTTTTAACGTTTGTAAAAAATAAAAAATGGAAAATGTAACGCACACCTCAACTGAACAACTCATCGATTATCTGGAAGGCCGCCTTGACACAGCTTCCAGCGTTGAGTTGACCCGGCATCTTGAAAGCGGATGCCAGGCGTGCAAAGACTCGTTGGCGTATTACAAGCGCATGCTATCCGCGATGGAGGCAATGCGCTGGAAGTCTCCTTCACCCAACGCCCATCGAAAAGTGATCGGGGCATTTTCAGCCAAACAACAGCTTAGCAAAAAAATCAACTGGCGTCCTGTGTTAAGGCCTGCCTTTATCGCATTAACCGTACTGATCTTCATCTCCTTCATGTTCCTCTTTAATTTGCCGCCCAAGGTTGTATATGCCGGATACATTGAAAATGTCACCGGGCAGGTCGAAATGCTTGAGCCTTCCAGCGAGTCATGGCAGCCTGTCACGACTGGCCAAGCGGTTCCAATGGGCGCATTGATCCGATCAATGACCACCTCAGAGGCCACGATCTCATTCCCCGGTGGTGAACAAACGATTATCGGTTCAGAAACAAAGATCCATCTCGTGTCACTCTCTGAATCAAAAGGATCATGGGAAATTTCGCTGGAACAGTTGGCAGGACAAACCGAGAGCCAAACTGCCAAGAACACCCAATCCTTCTCGGTTCTGACGAAAGCCGGTCAAGCCATCAGCAGAAATGGTAATTTCATGATGACCATAAATCCAGATGGTTCCCTGGTGATCAGCGTACTCACAGGCGAAGTAGAAGCGCGCTCTCAGAATGAGAACATTACCCTCCATTCTGGTGATACGATCGTCCTTCCATCAGCATCAGGCTCAGAAGGATTTTCAGATGATGATTGGTCGCTTACTCCATCTGCAAGTCCGTCTGTTGAACCTTCCCAAACCAGCACACCCACCCAAACAGAAACCATCACACCAACGGTCACTGGAACTCCAACCAGCACCCCTACCCTGACACCAACGCGGACGCTACCATCGTCGTCCAACACATCGATTCCATCGAGCGACGCAGACGATGACGATTCTTCATGCGCTCCAGGTAACTCGGGCGGTGCGGGAAAATCAGGAGACGCAAGCAATTCAGAAAATTCATGTAAAGATGATTAAGGAATGATGTACTTTTTTGGACTTTTTATACTCTAGTATATTAAGAAATAGTTTATTGGTAGTTTATCGGTTTTTTACTGGTATTTTATTACAGGTAGATATTATCGGTAGAAGTTAAAAATGGATGGCTTCCTAATTAATTGGAAGCCATTCAATTTTTTAACAAACAATGGGGGTTGAGTGGAATTGATTCGTGATCTAATAAACAACTCGAACGCGGATCGTACCAGAAATTTCTTCCAATGCTCGGGCAATGTCTTCCGTGATCTCACCACTCACATCGAATATGGCATAACCAAGGTCCTGCGAAGTGCGCAGCGCTTGACCGGAGATGTTGAAATCGCTGGCTGCGAGAATTCTGCTGATGGCTGCGATGATACCGGTGATGTTTTTGTGAATGTGGATGATCCGGTGGCTGTCAGGCTGGCGGGCGAGCTCGATCTGCGGAAAATTCACGCTCAAGCGCGTGTCACCACGCGAGAGGAAGTGCAACATCTTGCCGGAGACGAATTCTGAGATCTCACGTTGAGCTTCTTGTGTGCTGCCCGCAATGTGGGGGGTAAGGATGGTGTTCGGAGCACCCTGCAGCGGGGAGATAAATTTTTCTCCACTGTCAGGCTCGGAGGGGAACACATCCACGGCCGCACCTTTCAGTTTGCCAGCACGCAACTGCCCTGCCAACGCTTCAATATCCACCACATATCCGCGGCTGAGATTGATAAAAATGGCGTCGTCCTTCATCAGGTCGAACTGCTCTTCGCCGATCAGGTTGGCATTCTGCGGCAGACCGCTGACATGCACGCTGACCACATCCGCAGTTTGCAACACATCCGCCATGTGTTTCATGCGCACCGCGTTGCCCAGGCTGAGCTTCTCGCCGGTATCGTAGTAGATCACGTTCATGCCCAGGCTTTCGGCCAGCACGCTCAACTGTGAACCGATGTTGCCGTAGCCGATAATGCCAAGCGTTTTTCCGCGCAGTTCAACCGACCCTGAAGCGGTTTTCTTCCAGACACCCTGATGCATCTCACTGTTTCGGTCGGGGATGAAACGCAGTAACGCCAGCATGTGCCCAAGCGCCAGTTCTGCAACGCTGCGCGTATTGGAATAAGGAGCATTGAAGACCGGGATGCCTGCATCCGCGCAGGAGGCCAAGTCAATCTTGTCAGTACCGATGCAAAATGCGCCGATCACCGCCAGGTCTTGAGCTGAGCGGATCACCTCAGGGGTGATCTCGGTTTTGGAACGCACCCCCAGCGCGGTCACCCCCTTCAACGCGTCGCGTAAAGCAGATTCAGGCAGGCTTTTTGGCAGGCTTTCCACCTGATATCCTCTAGATTCAAAGGCACGGCAGGCCTCGGCGTGGATGTTTTCGAGCAGCAGGATCTTCCCTTTTGAGTCTTGCATGGCATCAAACCTCCGTGTGAGCAAGTATGCACTTTCAGTGAATCAATACAGTTGAATCACCAGCCAACAAGTCTGGTGCAAAGGATGGTCAAGATGAACACAGAAAGATCAAGGGTGAGGGAGTTGCCCCCAAACAGGCGACAGGCAACTGAATCACCTGTGGCTGTTAGGAGGCGATTATACTACTGATCTAGACAACTGCAAACAGAGTTTTTAGGCCTTTCATTATTTCTTAATTAATTCGCGATCAACCCCCACTTTCTTTGTCTTTTCCAGCTCGAGTGAAGAGAGGATCATTTTTCGTGCTCGAGCAAATCAAAAACCGCGGCGACATCCATGCCCTTCTCGGAGAGTGTAAGAAGCGATTTTTCTTCAAATAACTTTTCACCCAGAGCAACTGCCTGCGGCATTTCTTTGCGCCATACATTATGAAGTAATTCAACTCCAGCTCCAAAAGAATTCCGTAATTTGCTTTCTACACACATGGCGACGCTGATC
>CAZRHZ010000026.1:0-3373 GCA_964599995.1 uncultured Anaerolinea sp.
CCCATCGAAAACCTGCCCAATTTGTGGTCCGAGATCCGTTGGGCAGCCCGCACGGGCGGTGTGGAGCACCTCGACGACCTGCTCCTGCGCCGCGTGCGCATCGGCATGCTGCTGCAAGATGGAGCCAGCGCTGAAATGAAGCGCGTGCGCGCCATCGCGCAAGACGAACTTGGTTGGAGCGACCTGAAATGGAACCAGGAAGAAAAACGCTATCGCGGGATCTATGAACAATCCTACAGCCCTGCCCCCAAAGGGTTTGAGAAATAATCGATCAATTCAAGGAGAAAGAAAATGGAAAAGACAAAATTCGTTCCTGATTGGCTGACAGAATCCACCCCCACCGGCACGTACCGCTCCCTCTTCAAATGGGGCGACCCGGCTGGCTTCAAACATCCCAACAGCGGGCTGGTCAAGCGGGTGATGGACACCTTCGAATTGAAAGAGGAGGATTTCAAAAAGCCCGGTGATTTTGCACTGGAAATGATTCCCGATAACGTCCCCTCCAAGATGGCCGAAAAACACCTTAAGGAATTCATGCGAATCTGCGGCCAGGAGAATGTGCGCACCGACACCTACGACCGCGTAGCCAAAGCCTACGGGGGCGCGATGATCGACGCCCTGCGCCTGCGCAAACACATTGTCGAGAACATCCCAGACGCGGTGGTCGCGCCCAGAAGCCAGGTAGAGATAGAAGAGATCGTGCACTACTGCGACAAGGAACGCATCCCCGTTTACATCTATGGCGCGGGCTCTTCTGTGACCCGCGGGTTGGAGGCCGTCAAAGGCGGCATCTCCATCGACATGAGCAAGCACATGAACCAGGTGGTGCGCTTTAATGAGATCGATCAAACCATCACCGTTCAGGCCGGCATGACCGGACCACAACTTGAAGACATTCTCAATCACGCGCGTGAAAAACTGGGTGCCAAACGCGATTACACCTGCGGGCATTTCCCGCAGTCCTTTGAATATTCCAGCGTGGGCGGCTGGGTGGTCACGCGCGGCGCGGGTCAAAACTCCACGTATTATGGCAAGATCGAAGACATCGTCATCGCACAGGAATACGTCACCCCGCGCGGCGTGTTCAAGACCCTCGAGCATCCACGCAGCGCCAACGGGCTGGATTTTGACCAGATCATGATGGGCAGCGAAGGCGCGTTTGGCGTGCTGGTTAACGTTACCCTGCGCGTTTTCCGCTGGTTGCCCCAGAACCGCAAGCGTTACAGTTACATGTTCAGGAACTGGAAAGAAGCGCGTGAGGCCTGCCGTGAGATCATGCAGGCGGAATTTGGCATGCCCTCGGTCTTCAGGCTCTCCGATCCTGAAGAGACCGACGTGGCCATGCAGCTTTATCACATCGCTGGCACCATCGCAGACACTTTCTTGAACGTGCTGGGCTACAAACCGATGGAACGATGCCTGCTGCTCGGACACACCGACGGCGAGCGCGGTTTTTCAGCCAACGTCGACCGCAAGATCCGCAGCGTTTGCCAGAAATACCACGCCTTTGAGCTCAGCTTCGCCGGTGTGACCAAAAACTGGGAGAAAGGCCGTTTCAGGGACCCCTACATGCGCGAAGATTTGGAAGACTTCGGCATCCTCATCGACACATTGGAGTGCGGCGTTACCTGGTCGCAGATGGAAAAGGTGCATCAGGAAGTGCGTGACTTCGTCAAGAGCCGGCCGCAAACCATTTGCATGACCCATCTTTCGCATGCCTACCCGCAAGGCGGCAATTTGTATTTCATCTTCGTCGCAAAAATGAATACAATAAAGGAATACCTTGATCTGCAATATGGGATCCTGGAAGCGTTCAAGAATAGCGGCGCGGCGCTCAGCCATCATCACGGGGTTGGCAAACAAACCTCGCCCTGGCTGGAAGAGGTGATCGGTACGCAGCAAATGGACGTGATTCGCACATTGAAAGAGCACTTCGACCCGCACAACATCATGAACCCCGGCGGCACGCTTGGTCTGGACATGAACGCAGACCAACGCGAAAAACGTTGGAGTAAAAATCTGGAGGGATGAGATGGCACCTGAATTATTGCTGGCAATTGATGGCGGAACCCAATCCATACGCGCTTTGATCTTCGATCTTAAAGGCAACCTGATCGCCAAAAGCCGTGTGGTGATCGAACCTTATTTTTCAACCGCACCCGGTCTGGCTGAAATGCATCCGCAGAAATATTGGGAAGCGGTCTGCGAAGCCTGCCAAAAATTAATGAAAATGCCAGGGGTGGAGAAAAAGAACATCGCCGGCGTGGCGGTGACCACCCAGCGCTCCACCATGATCAACGTGGACAAGAACGGCGAGCCGCTGCGCCCCGCCATCCACTGGCTGGACCAGCGCCGCACCTCCGGGCTCAAACCGGTTAGCGGCATGTGGGGCTTTCTGTTCAAACTGGCCGGCATGACCGAGACCGTGAAATACCTGCAGGCCGAGGCGGATTCCAACTGGCTGCAGAAATTCGAGCCGGAGGTTTGGAACAACACCTATAAATACATCATGCTGTCTGGCTACTTGAACTTCAAACTGACCGGGGAGTTCAAGGATTCGGTCGGTTCGCAGGTGGCTTACATCCCCTTTGACTACAAGAACCTGACCTGGAGCGCCAAATCCGACTGGAAGTGGCAGGCGGTGCCCGTCAACAAGGAAATGCTGGTGGACCTGGTACCCCCGGCCGGGCAGTTGGGCGTCGTCACCGCCGCAGCATCCGCCGCCACGGGTATTCCCGAGGGCTTGCCGGTGATCGCAGCGGCTGCGGACAAAGCCTGCGAGGTAATTGGCGCAGGCTGCGTGGATCCAAGCATTGCCTGTCTGTCTTATGGCACCACTGCCACCATCAATACCACCCAAACCAAATACGTCGAGGCCATTCCGCTCATTCCGCCCTACCCCTCCGCGGTGCCTGGCGCTTACGCGCTGGAAATTCAAATCTACCGCGGCTACTGGATGGTCTCATGGTTCAAGCGCGAATTTGGTCAAAATGAGGAACGCCTGGCCCAACAGCGCGGGGTTGAAACCGAGGAATTATTTGACGACCTGGTCAATTCGGTTCCCGCCGGTTCGCTGGGGCTCATGCTGCAGCCTTACTGGTCACCGGGTCTGAAAGTGCCCGGCCCCGAAGCCAAAGGCGCCATCATCGGTTTTGGCGACGTGCACACGCGCGCCCACATGTACCGCTCGATCCTGGAAGGCCTGGCCTACGCGCTGCGTGAAGGCGCGGAACGCACCAGTAAAAGCACGCACATCCCCATCCAGCAGATCCGCGTGGCGGGCGGCGGTAGCCAGAGCAAGGCCGCCATGCAGCTCACCGCCGATATCTTCGGCCTGCCCACCACCAATCCGCACGTTTACGAAGCCAGCGGG
>CAZRHZ010000026.1:3473-21433 GCA_964599995.1 uncultured Anaerolinea sp.
GATTTGATCTATACCCAACAGGAACGTTATTTTTATAGTGATAACGCCAACCCGGGGGTCATCACGATCACCGACCGGGATTTATCAAATCCTGTCGTCATTGGAGTTGACCTTCCTGGTTACAAATTCATCGAAAGTGTCTCACCGGATGGAAAGTGGCTAATCTTCTTTTCCAACAGCAAACAAACTGTTGAAGCATTTGAACCCTGTGACCCCAATAATCTCTATGTGGCCAGCGCGGATGGATCAACCATCACAAATCTTCAACTATCGACATGCATCGGACAAAATAGTCTCGTCCAGAGTGTCACGCACTGGAACCCAACGAGTACCAAACATTTATTGAAATGCACTTCTGAAGGCAGTGATGGATTGTGCGCGATTGTTCTTGAAAACGAACAAATCGTGGGAAGTGTTGTGGACCCCCATTCACCCATCAGTATGACCACTTCACCTGACAAAGAGAAACTGATCTATTCCTTTTTTTTGTTTTCTAGAGAATCCGCAAATTGCATTTCAGTGGTCGATTACGAAACACTTCAAGCGAATAAAATTCATTGCCGTCCTGCGAATGACGATAATTTCCAGGGTTTGCAATGGTTGAGTGACAGCACAAGGTTTGTCGCAGCACTCGTGTTAAATTTTAACCAGGACGGTCTGATTAAAAATCAGATGCTTTTGTTCGATATTAATACCTCCTTTGCCAACGACTTATTCTTGTATACCGGGTGGATTCCCAAAGTCGCGACCTCTTCAGACGATAACCAAATTGTCATGTGCAGTCCCTCTTTCTTTACCGTGGATCCTCCCCAACTGTTGTTTTACTCATACGACATGACCACGCAGGAATTAAAAGTCATTGATCACACGTCGGAATTGGTAACTGAAGATAATCCACTTTCGCCATTTTCTACTTGTATTAAAGGCTCCTTTGCCTGGGACGAATCAGGATCGGTTCACTTTTCGACAATCAGCGAAACAGATGAAAGTCACTCATATCTTCTGGACTTTGAACAAAATTTGATCACAAGTATTGAATAATTCCAGACCTTAAAATTGTTGAAAGAATCCTTTTTGGTATTCTTGTATCATTTTTCCGATCCTCTCTGACACGGGATGTTTGAGAGGATTTGACCCTTAGGAAAGCAGTAGTTTTTCTCACATTCTGTCGAAATGATTTAAAATAAGAAAACTTGGGGGTTCGTGTTGGTGTCTTTTTATCTTGGTTTGGGCGAAGAGGATGAAGATGAAGAAAACCTTGCAGTGGATCATCGGGATCGTGGTGTTATTGGGAATCGCAGCTGGCGCCTATTTTTGGGCGATGGGATCGATCGAGTCGAATTTCAATTACCGCTCTGTGCTCAAAGACAATCCCCCCGTCCCCGGCGAAGCACTGGGAACCCCATCGACCGAACGGGTTGTGATCGTGTTGATCGACGCCCTGCGCTACGATACCTCGCTTAAAACCGAAGTGATGCCCACCCTGAACAGTTTGAGAGAAACAGGCGCTTATGCATTGATGCACAGCAGACCCTCTTCTTTTTCAGAGCCTGGGTACTCCACGATCCTGACCGGTGCCTGGCCTGAGATCAACGACGGGCCTGCCCTTAACCTGGATTACGAGGACATTCCCACCTTCACGCAAGACAACCTGTTCAGCCTGGCCCACCGCGCCGGGTGGAAGACGGCCGTTTCAGGCTATTATTGGTTTGAAAAGCTCATCCCTCAGTCTGATGTTGACTTCAGTTTTTACACTCCCGGCGAAGATCACAGCGCGGACCTGGATGTGATGGCAGCCGCACTTCCCTGGCTCGAAAATGGCGAAGCGAATTTCGTGCTGATCCACCTCGACCAGGTCGACTACGCCGGCCACCATGAGGGCGGCCCCCGCTCAGAGAACTGGAACGCCGCCGCGGCACGCACCGACGATATGCTGGCGCAAATCGTCGCCACGCTGGACTTCTCGAAGGATACCCTGGTGGTCTTAAGCGACCACGGCCAGATCGATGCCGGCGGCCATGGCGGACAAGATCCAATCTGTCTGCTGGAACCCTTCGTGATCGTGGGCTCGGGCGTGCTCCCCGGGCAATATACTGACATCCAGATGGTGGATGTGGCACCCACCCTTGCGGCCTTGATCGGAAGCAACCTGCCCGCTTCCACCCAGGGTGAAGTGTACGCTGCCATGCTCGCCCTGCCCGAGGACGTGTTGGCTGCCCTGCCAAACGCCACCAAAGGACAGCAATCTCAATTGGTGACCAACTACGCTGCTGGTTTGGGTATTGATGCAGCCACCCTGAACCTGCCCGATTCCTCCGAGGTGAGCGAATATCAAGCCATCCTCAAAACGCTGCGCGCCAAAGAGCTCTTCAAAGACCGCTTCAAACGCGCCCTGCCCGTGGCCATCCTGCTGGCTGTAGCTGTCACTGCGTTGGCCAGACAGAAAAAGAACGGCTCGCTGACCTGGGTCGCGGCCGGTCTGGTCTTTGTGGCTCTCTTCAACCTCCGCTACCTGCTCATTGACCAAAAAGTTTACTCGCTGAGCTCCATCATCAGCCAGACCGACCTGATCCTCTATGTGGGCATCACCTCGGCGGTGGCTTTGGTGCTGGTCTGGCTGCTGGTCAACCTGAATAACAAAACCTTCACGGGTCAGCCCGGACAAAACGGACTTAAAACCCTGTGGCTGGGACTGACTGTCGTTTTCGTGGTAGGCCTGCCAGCCCTCGCCAGCTACCTGCTGAATGGGCTGCTGGTCACCTGGACGCTGCCCGATTATCTGACCAGTTTCATGTGCCTGATCTCCCTGATCCAGGTGTTGGTCATCAGTGTGCTCACGCCCATCCTGGCGGGGATCACCGCTTTGATCAACCGCATCGCGACGAAGAGATAATCCAATATAGCGGAAGAGGGAACATGCTGAAAACCAAAGGTGCGTGGTTCATCGATGACAACAGCAGAAGCGTGATGCTGCGCGGCGTCAACCTGGGCGGCAGCAGCAAGCTGCCAACCCGGCCCAACGGAGCCACCTGGAACCCTGAGGGGTTCTTTGACCATCGTGACGTCTCCTTTGTGGGCAGACCTTTCCCTTTGGAAGAAGCCGATGAACACTATTCCCGCCTGAACGCGTGGGGCTTCAACTGCCTTCGCTTTCTGATCACCTGGGAGGCGGTGGAACACGCCGGTCCAGGCCAATACGATCAGGAATACCTCGAGTATTTCTATCAGGTAGTGAAAAAAGCCGGTGAACACGGTTTTCACGTTTTCATTGATCCTCATCAAGATGTCTTCTCCCGTTTCTGCGGTGGAGACGGCGCGCCGGGCTGGGTGCTTGAGGCCGCGGGCTTCGACATGCACCATTTCAAAGAGACAGGTGCAGCCATTGTCCACCAGACGCACGGCGATCCCTTTCCGCGTATGGTGTGGCCGACCAATGCCTACAAACTGGCCGCGGCCACGATGTTCACGCTGTTCTTCGCGGGCAACGACTTCGCTCCAAAATCACTGGTCGAAGGGCATCCCATTCAAGAGTATTTGCAGAACCATTTCTTCGCCGCGATGTGCAAAGTGGCCGAGAAGGTGAAAGACCTGGACTGCGTGCTGGGGTTTGATACCTTCAATGAGCCCCAACGCGGATATATCGGCTTGAAAGACCTGCGTCCGCTTTACGGTGAGGTGGATTTTGGCGTGGTGCCCACCCCCTGGCAGTCGATCCTACTAGGTTCGGGTCACCCGCAAAAGGTCAAACGCCTGAAACGGAACGCCATCGGCACTTTTTCTCAAGGCACAGTCACGCTCAACCCCGATAAAGTATCCGCATGGCTGCCGGGACGCGAGTGCGTCTGGAAGCAGAACGGCGTCTGGGAGGTCGACCCGGCGGGGAACCCCATGCTGTTGAAACCAAATTACTTTGCAAGCGTTAATGGCAGGCCGGTGCAGTTCATTCAGGATTACCTCAAGCCTTACATGCTCAGGATGATCGAGACCATGCGTTCGGTCAAACCCGAGTGGATCGGCTTCATCGAGACGGAAACGAACAAGATCCCGCCCGAATGGAAAGAAGCGGAGCGGATGAACCTGGTCAACGCACCGCATTGGTACGACAGCCCGCTGCTTTTCTTTAAATCCTTCTATTCGTTCATCGGATTCAACGAGGTCACGCAGGAAACCACCTTCGGGACAAAAAAGGTGGAACATGCCTACATCCAGCAACTGGCTGACTTGAAAAGGCACACGCATGAGAAGCTGGGGAACATCCCCACCCTGATTGGGGAGTTCGGCATCCCGTTCGACCTGGATCACAAGAAGGCCTTTCGGAACGGCAATTACTCGCAGCACGTCAAAGCCATGGACCGCTGCATGCGCCTGATGGAAGCCAACTTGCTGCACTATACCCTGTGGAACTACACGGCAGATAACTCGAACCTGCGCGGTGACCTGTGGAACGACGAAGACCTTTCCATCTTCAGCCGGGACCAACAGGGTGACAAACAGGATCTTAACTCAGGCGGACGCACCCTTGAGGCAGTGATCCGGCCCTTCCCGATGGCGCTGGCGGGCGAACCGCTCGAATCACGCTTCGACCTGAAGTCAGGCACTTACACCTTGCGATTTCGGGGGGATCCGTCCAACCAACAACCCAGCGAGGT
This sequence comes from uncultured Anaerolinea sp., assembly GCA_964599995.1. Lineage (GTDB taxonomy): Bacteria > Chloroflexota > Anaerolineae > Anaerolineales > Anaerolineaceae > UBA6107. The sequence goes on from CAZRHZ010000026.1 coordinate 8,123, forward strand.
TTTCTTCCCCGCTTTCCAATATCCGCACGGAGCCAAAGTGGAAGTATCCGATGGCTGGGTCGAAATGGACGCTGCGCATCAAAGGATCCAGTATTTCGCGGGCGATTCTGAAGTGCATGCCCTGACCCTGCGCAGGAAATGACTCAAATCACCTGAACGCAATCCTGTCGGTTAAACACAGCCTTTAATTTCCAATGAGTTTTTCACGGCACACATTTTTGTTATTAGAAATTCCGCCTCTTGTAATAAAATTAGGATAATTCTTTTTTGGATGGACTATGTGCCCTGCCGCTCCGGTAGCTGAAGAACTGATCGTCACCCTGCATTCTCTGGCTGACCCTGACACGCTGTCAAGCCAGACACGTTTTGGCATCTGCGGAGAGGAACGCCTGGGGGTCTCGCTTTACGATCTGCGCAAGGTTGCGAAGGGCATCCGCAATCACGAACTGGCGCTGGAATTGTGGCAGAGCGGCATCCACGAAGCGCGCATGGTGGCCGCCATGATCGACGAGCCAGAAAAAGTGACCCTCACCCAAATGGAAACCTGGGTGAGCCAATTCGACTCGTGGGATGTATGCGACGTGGTAACGGACGAACTGTTCATCCACGCCCCACGCATGTTGGAAGTGATTCCACGCTGGGCAGTGCGTGAAGAGGAATTCGTCAAACGGGCGGCCTTTGCCATGATTGCCGCCTTGACCGTTCATCGCAAAGACATCCCGGATGAGGTCGTGCGCGGTTATTTCGCCTTGATCGAAGCCGCCGCAAGTGACAACCGCAATTTCGTTAAAAAAGCAGTCAATTGGGCGCTGCGTAACATCGGAAAGTACCGCCCCACATTAAGATCAGAGGCAGCCTCTTGTGCGAACCGCATCCTGCTGCAGGATAGCCCCTCAGCCCGCTGGATCGCGAAGGACGCTGTTAAAGAATTTATTCTTAAGTTTGGAGGAAGCAATGAAAAGTAAGGTCTCATTCAAGGAACGATTAAAGTACGCGGTTGATAATACCTTCTCAAAGGGCTCTGGCGCGTTAATCTTCTGGCTGGCGGTTCTCTCAGTGGTCATCATTGGGGTGATGGCACTAGTCGTGACTGTGTTCAAGATCGCTCCGCAAGGCGAGCAACCGCTTGGATTCTTTGAAGCTTTCTGGCTGAACCTGATGCGCACATTGGACGCAGGCACCATGGGCGGCGACGCCGGATGGGGCTTCCGTATCGCGATGCTCGTGGTTACTCTGGGCGGTATCTTTGTGATCAGCACCTTGATCGGTATCCTGTCTTCAGCGATCGAATCGAAGTTGGATGACCTGCGCAAAGGCCGCTCCCGCCTGTTGGAAGAAAACCACACCGTCATCCTTGGATGGACGGAACAAATTTACACGATCGTGCCTGAGCTGATGGCAGCCAATGAGAATCAAAAATCTTCCTGCATCGCCATCATGAGCGAGCTTGACAAGGTCGAAATGGAAGAGTCGCTCAAAGATCGTGTTGGCAAGACCGGCTCCACGCATATCGTGTGCCGCTCGGGCAGTCCAATGGAAGTGACTGACCTGAGCATCATTTCGTTGAATGCATCCAAATCCATCATCGTGCTCTCGCCCGACGCTAGTGAAGATCCTGACGCCGAGGTGATCAAGATCATCCTGGCCATCACTAATCATCCCGAACGACGCCCTGAACCCTTCCACATCATCGCCGAGATCCGCGATGTGCGCAACTCTGAGGTAGCCCGCATCGTCGGTAAAGATGAATTAGAGATCATCCAGACTGGAGAAATCGTCTCGCGCATCATCGCCCAGACCTGCCGTCAATCCGGCCTGTCTGTGGTGTACACCGAACTGATGGATTTTGGCGGGGACGAGATCTACCTGCAATCCTTCCCTGAACTGGCTGGCAAGACTTATGGCGAACTACTTTCGTTGTTCAACAAGAACGGGTTAATGGGCATTGTGAGCCCGGGCAAACCCGCGCAGTTAAATCCACCCATGGACACGCGAATCACTGAAACAGACAAACTGGTTCTGATCGCTGAAGACGACGACAAGATCCTCATGGATGGCAAAGCCAGCGTGCAAAATGAACTGATCAAGAACGCAAAAACCCCCGCCCCGAAACCCGAGAAAACCCTCCTGATGGGTTGGAACTGGAAAGCACCTTCGATCATCCGCGAGCTAGACAACTACGTACCCAAGGGATCTTCCATCACGGTAATGGCGGTGGGTGAAGGGATCGGAGAAAAACTGAACGAGCTTTCCTCTGAGCTATCGAATCAGAAAATGATCTTCACTGAAGGCGATATCACCGACCGCAAGAAACTGGAATCCCTTCAACTAGATTCTTTTGGCCATATCATCCTCCTGTGCTATTCCGACGCTCTGGAAGTACAAAAAGCCGATGCCCGCACCATGATCACCCTGCTGCACCTGCGAGACATCGCCGAGAAGAAGGATCAAGATTTCTCCATCGTCAGCGAGATGCTGGATATCCGCAACCGCAACCTGGCCGAAGTCTCGCAAGCCGATGACTTCATTGTCAGTGATAAACTGATCAGCTTGATGATGGCCCAGGTCTCGGAGAATAAATCGCTCAATTCAGTCTTCCAGGACATTTTCGATCCGGATGGCTCCGAGATTTACCTGAAACCCATCAGCAGCTACGTTGAGTCCGGAAAACCAGTGAACTTCTACACGGTGATCGAATCGGCTCGCGCCAAGGGGGAGACCGCCCTTGGTTACCGCATCGTAGCTGACGCGCGCAACTCCTCAGTTTCTTACGGCATCCACCTCAACCCGGATAAATCCGAAAAGGTCATCTTCACCGAGAACGACAAGATCATTGTTCTGGCAAACGAGTAAACAAACTAATGACACAGAACCCACCCATCCTCGAATTTGACGACGACCGGGCAGCCATTTTGATGCCTGATCCGTATCATTTCGCGAAAAACGGTCCAATCCCGAATCGCGGCGTGTTGTGTTTCTTCTATGACGTGCTGCAGGAACTGGTGGACGCGGGTGAACTTACCCGCCTGGGTGATCTGCGCTCAGAAATCGGGATGCACCCGGTTTATTCTTATAACAAATACCAGAAACCGGTCGTCGTTTTTCATCCGGGAGTGGGGGCTCCGCTGGCGGCCGGTTTTCTGGAGGAATTGATCGCGGTTGGGGTCACCAAATACATCGCCTGCGGTGCATGCGGCGTGATCAACCGGGAGATCGAACCCGGGCATCCCATCATCCTCACCTCCGCGGTGCGCGACGAAGGCACCTCGTATCATTATCTTGAACCGGCACGCGAAGTGAAACCGCATCTCAAAGCGGTGGAAGCCCTTGAGAAGACCTTCAAGGAAAATAATTTTCGATATTTGATGGCAAAAACCTGGACTACTGATGCCATCTACCGCGAGACCAAAGGCCGTCGAATGAACCGTGTGGCTGAAGGCTGCGACGTGGTTGAAATGGAAGCCGCCGCCTTTTTCGCCGTGGCTCAATTCCGCGAGATCGTGTTCGGTCAGGTGGTTTATGCTGGTGACCTGGTCGTTCCGGAAGGTTGGGATAGCCGCGAATGGTATCAACGCAAAGATGCCCGGCGCTTGTTGTTCGAACTGGCGGTTCAAGCGGTTCTGAAACTGTAGAAAAAGGGATGAGGCCTTAAACCTCATCCCTTTTTATTTACGAAGCATAAAGAGAACTATGCACCTTACTTAATGCACGCACCTGTTCCACCGCGTGGTAGGATGACCGCACCAGCGGGGCGCTTTCCACCCATTTGAAGCCGATTTCCAACCCGAATTTTTTGAAAGCAGCGAATTCATCCAATGTGTAATATTTCTCGATCGGCAGATGCTGCCGGCTGGGCTGAAGGTATTGGCCGATGGTCAAAATATCCACGCCCCAATCGCGCAGATCGCGCATGACTGCCATGACCTCTTCGGTGGTCTCGCCCAACCCGAGCATGATACCGCTTTTGGTCAATACCTCGGGGTCCATCTCTTTCGCGCTGCGCAGCACCGATTCTGACCACTCATAGTGGTCCTGGGGCTGTACTTTCTTGAAAAGCGAGGGCACAGTTTCGACATTGTGGTTTAAAATCTCTGGCCGCGCGTCCATGACCATTTTAAGCGCGGCCTGGTTGGCCTTGAAATCCGGGATTAAAACCTCGACCGAGCATCCCGGCAGCAGTTCGCGAATCCGGCGGATGATGGCCGCGAAGATCGGCGCGCCGCCGTCTTCGCGCTCATCGCGGTTTACCGAGGTGATCACAGCGTGTTTAAGGTTCATGGCTTTGACGGCCTGCGCCACGCGCTCAGGTTCATCCCAATCCAGTTCTCCGGGTCTGCCGTGCTTGATATCGCAAAAACGGCAGGCGCGTGTGCACACGTCCCCGAGGATGAGGAAGGTGGCTGTTCCGCTGCCCCAGCACTCGCCCATATTCGGGCATGCCGCTTCCTCGCAAACGGTATGTAGTTCTTTCCTGCGCATCAATTCTTGCAACTGGGAATATGTCTCGCCATTGGGCGCCTGCACGCGAATCCACTCGGGCCTGCGTTGAGGCCTGGGAGTGGGTGTATCTGAAGTTAACCTGTCACGGGTTGGGTTCGATGTCATGTTCGCTCCTGAACCGATTATAACCCGTCAAGTCAGTCTACAAGGGAACACATTTAAAACGGGTTATTCCTCGGTGATCAGCTTGTATCCCACCCTGTCCACGTTCTTGATCACCTGTGTATGTTCGTCAATGCGCATGAATTCCTGACGCAACAGATAGACCAGGTATTTCAGGCGATTGTGCGCAGAAAGCGAGGTTTCTCCCCAGATCTCGTTTGTGATCTCTTCATAAGTCATTACCTTGGGGGCGTTCTTGGCGAGCAAAAGCAAGACCTCGAACATCCTCCCGGTCAGTTGGATATGCTCGCCCTTGTAAAAGATTTCTTGAGAATCGAGATCCAGGATCAATTCGATCAACGAAAATCCCAAACGGTTATTACTGCATTTCTTGCCGCTCCGCCGCAGCACACTTTTTACCCGTGCCACGATCTCAGCGTGATCGAACGGTTTGGTCACGTAATCGTCGACGCCCATTTGAAGCGCTTTCACTACAAAATCGGTCTGTTTGGCGGCAGAGACAACGATCACCGGCAGGTCGCATATTTTTCGCAATTGCTGATAGGTTTCCCAGCCATCCATGTTGGGCATCATGATATCCAACAAGATCAAATTCGGTTTAACCTCATTGATCTTGCTCAAGGCTTCTCTGCCACTGAATGCCCCACTCACGTCAAATCCCGTCAACTGAAAAACGTGCTTCAACAAGGTGATATTATCGGGTTCATCATCGATCATCAGAATGCGCGGTCGATTGCCAGGCGTCGTTACATCCAGATCTACCCCCTCTTTTACTGCTATTGACTGTGTCGACATAAGCGTTCCATCATTCTCCCATTGACGGGAAATCACCATTCCCACTTCTTAATGGTAAAGGCTTATTCAAACCGAGCCAGAACAGCTTGCTTCTGCTTCCGCGTCAGGTCGCAAATAGGCAATGAGAAAAACATGTATTCAATCTCATTTTAACGTCTTTTTTGTTGTAATCAAGCGTTTGGTTTCGTTAATCGCCCGTGATCAGTTTGTACCCCAACCGGTCAATGTTTTCGATTAGTTCAACGTTATCATCAATTTTAAGAAATTCCTGCCGGAGTAAATAGATCAAGTATTTCAAACGATTTCGAACCGAGGCTGTATTCTCACCCCATACCTTCTCGGTAAGTTCCTGATAGTTGACCACTTTTGGGGCAGATTTGGCCAACAAGGAGAGTACTTCAAACATCTTACCTGTCAACTGGATGATGCTGCCTTTATAGGTTACTTCGTAAGTCTCGAGATCGATGATCAGATCCACACTTGGGAAGGACAGCACGTTCAACACCATGGGTTTCTCTGCCCGCCGTAAGACAGCGTTCACACGAGCGGTTACTTCCGCACTGTTAAAAGGTTTGGTGATGTAGTCATCTGCACCTTTTTGCAGCAGATTGACGATCTCTTCCTTTGAGTTCACCGCTGATAAAACGATGACGGGAATGTCGTTGATCTTGTGGATCGCATCCAGAGTCTGTTTGCCGTCCATCTCGGGCATTAACAGGTCAAGCAAAATGATCGAGGGATTGATGTCGTTGATCTTCTTAATGGCTTCTTTGCCGCTTAAGGCTCCAGCGACGTTGAAACCTTCGTTGATGAAAATATGTTTTAAGAGGGTGATGGTATCTGGCTCATCGTCTACCACCAGGATTCTACGTCGGTTGATCGGTTCCAATTCATCCAGGTCAACACCGCTGCGCACTGCGTTCTCATCAGTAATTTTTACTTTGCTGGCTATCATTGCGCTCCTCAACCATTCACGGACAGACAAGTTACTTCTGAATTACTTGAATCCGTTTGAGAATTCCCCATCGCCCGTTTTTTCGGCGTTAAAAGTAAATATACAAGTAATCTAATAGTATTATAACAGTATAATTTTGGAATTCAAGTCAAAACATTAAATTTGTGTGAAAGTGCAGACATGTTATACTTCCCTCAGAGAGGAATGACCATGCTGACACTCGTTTCAACACCCATCGGAAACCTGGGAGATATTTCACAAAGGGCTTTGGCAGCCCTTGAGCAAGCCGATGTGGTGGTCAGCGAGGATACGCGTAAGACCGGATTCCTGCTCACGCATTTTGGCATCAAGAAACCCCAGCTCTCTTTCCGCGAAGATAACGAACAGCGCGCCTTGCCCAAGGTGATGGAAATTTTGCTTTCAGGCAAGAACGTGGCGCTGGTCACTGATGCGGGCACCCCCTCCATCTCCGATCCGGGGTTCATCCTGGTGCGCAGCGCCATCGCCCAGGGGCTTGAGATCTCGGCCGTTCCCGGCCCGACCGCCCTGATCATGGCGCTGACCCTCTCGGGATTGCCGGTGCACAGTTTCACCTTTCGCGGTTTTCCGCCGCGCAAAAGCGGTCCGCGCAAACGCTGGCTGGAGATCGACAAGGATTCGCCACACACGCTGGTGTTCTACGAGAGCCCGCACCGCCTGATCGCCTTCCTTCAGGATGCTCTTGAAGTTTACGGCGACCGGCCGGCCGTGGTGGCCAACGACTTGACCAAGAAATTCGAAACATTGCTGCGCGGCAGCCTCAGCCAGTTAATCACTGACCTTCAAACCGCAGATCTGCGCGGAGAATTCTCCGTCGTGATCGGCGGTAGCGAAGATAAATAACGAATTCCTGTACCCAAGTTATTTGCCGATTAAGTTGAAACGGGTCTGATCGTCGTAGAAATCTTCCTTCTCCAGCTTTTTCAGCTTTGATACCACCCAATAGGTGACGGGGGTCATTAAGATCTCGATCAGGCATTTGAAGATGTAATTTGCGACCACCAGCGTGAAGAACAAGCTCCACGGAAAAACGTTGAACAGGCAGGCCACCGCGATGAAGATCAGCGAGTCGATGCCTTCACCTACCAGGGTGCTACTGATAGTACGCATCCACAGCCAGCGGCCTTTGGTGGCCACTTTCAATTTTGCCAAAATGACCGAATTGGTAAATTCACCAGCCAGGTAGGCTGCCAGGCTGGCTGCCACGAGTCCGCCGGTACTGATGCCCCCCAGCACGTTGTTATAGGCCTGCTGACCGGTTTGCCCCATCCAGGTGGCTTCGCCCGGCATGATCCGCACCAGCATGAGCACCCCCGCAGTCAGCGCGAGACAACCAAAACCCGTCCAGATCACGCGGCGTGAGCGCTTGAAGCCGTAAACCTCGGTCAGCACGTCCCCGAAGATGTAACTGATCGGAAAGAGGATCGTGCCGGCGTCGAACGCCAGCGGCAGGCCGAACAAGGCAACTCCCCAATCCACTATCTTGGCGGAGGAGGCGATGTTGCTGACGATCAACACGGTCACGAACAAGGCCATGACCAGATCAATGTATTTATAGGCTCGTATTTGTTCTTTCATGCAGGTTTCCCTTTTAATTACAGAATATTCCAAATATGAAGTTAAAATGCAAATTTTGAATTCACTATAGCGATTTGGACAAAAACAGCCTCGCGAAAACAAAAAAGACATTGGCCACAGCACCCGTACTGTGTCAAATTGTGAGACCTGATTTCAGTGTATATTAAAAAATTTACAAGCCTCGCGAAAACACAGAAATCCATTTGACACAGCACTAGTATAATCGAAGTAGCACGATCCATTGATGGAGTGAACATGCATCGATTCTTTGTTGAAAATGAGCCAGTTGTGCAGGCTGTAATCCCGTTGCCGGACAACATCGCGCACCAAATCGCGCGCGTACTGCGTCTGAAACCAGGGGAAGAAATCGTGCTACTCGACAACCACGGTTTTGAATATCCCGCGGTTTTGCAGCAGGTGGATCACCAGGGCTGCAGTATCCTGGTTATAGACAAACACCTCTCTGAAAGTGAACCGCAAACCCGATTAACCCTGATCCTTGGCTTGACCCAGCGTGAAAAACTTGAGTTGATCCTGCAAAAGTGCACCGAGCTCGGTGTCTCCGCCATCCTGCCGGTCGTCACCTGCAGAACCCTCATCCAGAAGCCGCAGGATGTGGAAGACAAACTGCTGCGCTGGCGGAAAATCCTGACCGAAGCGGCTGAACAAAGCCACCGTGGAAGGATCCCATCCCTGCTGCCTGCGATGAAATATTCCGACGCACTTGCAGTCGCGCAACCCGCGGACGCCTTGAAACTGGTGCTGTGGGAAGACGAGAGTCAGACAACCCTCAAGACGTTGCTGCACGGATTCAAAGGCCGCGAGGTGGTGATAATCGTCGGCCCGGAAGGCGGCTTTTCTGCTGAAGAAGTGGAACTCGCCCGCAGGAACGGTTATCGCTCAGCGAGCCTTGGCAAGCGCATCCTGCGCATGGAGACCGCCGCCATGCTCGCATCCGGTCTGGTGATCTACGAATTGGGATAATCCAATTACGACAAATACCTGGCTGACAAGTTCTTTAACGTTCCGCCAACCATTTTCCCCCGCCCGGCCAGCCTGCCCTGCTCATCCATGACCACGCGGATGGTTGTTGCAGATTTCACCGGATCGACGATACCCGTCAGGTCCTCTCCCCCGCAAAAACGTAGAAAATGTTCCTCATCCAGGCGCATGACGATCTTTGCACAGCCTGAACCAAACCTCAAGGCCCACTCATTGGAGGGCACAAAGCCCTCGCTCTCGGCCTCGCCCAGCAGTATGCCCGCGGACTGCACCGGCAGGCCACGAAATCGCTCGAGCAACAGTCTCGGAAAGAGAAAGACGCGCTGATCCCGCCTGACCAGAGTACGTCCTTCGGATTCAAGGTAATCCAACAAAGCGAAACCCGTGGATTCCGTGAATTCCCGCGCAAATTTTTGCGTTTCGTTCAGTGTGAGTTCAAAGAAGCCCGCCGCCTCCATCGAGTGCTCAGGGGGTAGGACTGCTTTGGTTTTCATTTCACCAGTCTTCTTGAACAAACAGGCAAAGAAGCCGGCGGTTTGGTGGCGGTGAGGCCACAGGCGCACAACTTTGGACATGTCCGCGGCAAATCGCTGCCCGTCCACTGCCTGGACGCCTGGCGCTGGTTTGGGCAAAGCATCCTGCGCGTCCATTAAAGTCACGGAACCGCCCCATTCTTTGATGACCTGCTCAACCACTCCCTCGTCCTCCTGCGGAAGCAGCGTGCAGGTGGAGTAAACCACCTCCCCGCCCACCCTGACGGCTTGCAGCGCACTGGTCAACAGAGCGGCCTGACGCTTGGCAAGTGCCCGGCTTTCTTTTTCGGTGACCGGCCGCGAATCGTGAGAATCCGCGGTGCGCAGCCCCTGCATGCTGCAGGGCGCGTCGATCAACGCGCGGTCAAAGGCGTTGGGGAACCACGTGCCGAACTTCTCACCTGGAAAACGCGTCACGACCGTGTTGGTGGCACCCCAATGCTGCAGCACCACTTTCAAAGCCTGGATGCGCCCCTGGCTGGAATCGTTGGCCATCACCAGACCTTCGTCTTTCTGCTTCGCCACCAGGTGGGTGGTCTTGCCGCCCGGCGAGGCTGCCAGGTCGAGCGTGAGCAGGTCATCCGTCCCCTGTGGGGTGAACAATTCCACAGGCAGCATGGAGGCCGCCTCCTGGATGTAATATTGCCCGGTCTTGTGTTCTAGTACGGCGCTGACCAACGGACCCTGCCCGGGTTCAACGCGGTAGCCTTCCGAACAAAATGGGATGGGGGTCAAACGCCAGCCGTAGCGTTTTTCCAGTTTCTCATGTAGACCACTTGTACCTTTCAACGGGTTCAATCGAATGGCGAGAGGCAGCGGACGTTCCACCTCGCGCTGCAGTTCAGCGTACTCTTCTGCTGAAAGCAAAGAACGGAAGGACTCCATCTGCGCGGAGAGCTGTTCTTCCGTTGTGAGGGTTTGAGAAACGGGTTTCTTTTTACGCTTGGCCATGCTTCACTTCCGGATCAAAAAAGCTAGCTCGCCAGTGAATTCGAAGCGCGTAATCTTCCAGGCTTCGCCCTCCACCAACTGCCAAAAGCGGGCTTCGTAGTTCTTCAACATGCCCTTGGAACGTCCCCCCAGGCTGTGGGCTGGAAAAGATACAAGAATGGCACTCGTTTTCAATTCGCGCAGCAGCCTGCCGGCGGCTGACTTATCCACCTGGTCCAGGCAGGGGATGGTCTTGAGTAAAAAAGCCACCTGCGCTTCAATGGGCGGGGTGGCAGCGGTCAGGTCGCACACGAACGCAGAACCCTTGACCGCGTAATGCGCAAAAAATAAGTTAAGAAAACTGGTCATATCCTGATAGATGTCGCAGGCGTGGTATTCGATCTCAGCGCTGACAGGCATACACGGGAGGGTCAGCGGGGTCAGCCCGCAGGCCAGGTCGAGGATCGAACGCACGGGACCCAGTTCAACCAGTGTCTCTTTGAAAAAGGTGGATAAAATGGAAATGCGTTCCGCTGTGGAAGAGTGCAGCGGCAAACAATTGTTGATGAAACGGACGCTCTCGGGTGCATGCAGGTCATGCGGCAGATCGCGCATTTTGGTCATCCAGTCCGCGTAGGGAACGGGTTTTTCCTGGTAGGAGGCCCCGATCTGATGCAGCTTGTTGCGCGTCTCTTTGACCGCTTCCTTCAGGTTGCGGCGCTTGGACAATTCCTTTTTGCCCAGCTCGCGCACCAGATCAACCGAGATGTGGCTGTATTTGTCTGAGGCCTGCACCAGACGCACCAGTTCGTCGAGGGTTTCGTGTGGTTCGGCCATCAGGCCGCCCTTCGCTGGATGCGCTGGCAAAGCTGCACCATGAAGCGCAGGTTGTGCAGGGTCGCCAACCGGAAGAAAAGGGTGTCACCCTGCTTGAAAAGGTGATGCAGATAACCGGCTGAATATTTCGCACAGCACGGGCAATCGCAGAATTGGCTGATCGGCCGGTCGGCCTTGATGTGCTGTTCGTCGTTGATATATTGGTAGCTGAACCAATCGCCCGTCAGCCCGCTTTGCGCGGAATCGCCGCCCTGGTTGAAAGTGAACAATCGTCCGTGACGCGCGTCGCGGGTGGGCATGGCGCAGTCGAAAATATCGTAGCCCAGATCAAAACAAGCCAACACGTTCTCGGGGTGTCCGATGCCAAGCGCGTGCATGGGATATTCCTCCGGGATCAGTTCGCGCGTATAACCAATGATGTCGGTCAGCAAGTGGCTGTTCTTATCCAGCGGCCAGCCGCCGAACCCGAAACCGTCAAAACCGATCTCGAGCAGGGCCTCCGCGCAGCGTTTGCGCAGTTCCTTCGATCCCCCGCCCTGCACAACGCCAAACAGGCGCGGACGGGTCTCTTCGCTCAGTTTCTTCTGTTCGACCAGCCGCTTGAATTCTTTTTTGGATTTCTTCGCCCAGGCAATGGTGCGCTCCACCGACTTGACTTGTGCGGCCTCGTCCTCGTCCACGTGGGTGCAGTCGTCCAGGCAGATCACCACATCTGAGTCATAAGCCATCTGAAGCTGCACGGTCTTTTCGGGCGAGAGCTGGAACTTGCGCGCGCTGCCCTCCGGCTGAAACGTGATGCCGCCCTCGTGAATGCTGCCAAATTTCGGGTTCTGCCGGATCAGGGAATAAGCCTGAAAGCCACCTGAATCCGTGACAATGTTGCGCGGCCAGTTGCACATCTTGTGCAGCCCACCCAGCGACTGGATGGTGGATGAACCCGGTTTTTGCATCAGGTGAAAGGTGTTCATCACCAGCGCTTCCACGCCCACTGCTATCAGGTCCTCAGAATCCACCGAGCGCACCACACCAAAGGTGGCGTCCGGCAGGTAGATGGGTGACTTCACCTCACCTTGCGTCAATTTAAGGGTTCTGGATTTCATACCTCGATTATAAAGGATAGGTTCAGATTTCAGGCTGCCGGAGTCGAAGTGGTCTCAGGTTCCACCTTGATCTCAGGGATCTTACGCATGGCCAGCGCGGACCATAACATCAGCACCGCCGAGACTGCGAAGAGGGCCGTCCAACCCCACCAGGCTCCGGGGTCTGCATTGTTAAGCCCATCGAGCATGGGACCCTCCAGTCTAGCGATGGCCGCGGAACCGGCGGTAGCCAGGTTGGTCAAACCGATAAACTTGCCCACGTCCCCTTTTGGAGCCATCTGGTTGGCCAGCGCCCAGTTGGTGGCGAGGAAAATGCCCATCCCTGCCCCCAGCACGCTGCCGAAGCCGATCAACTGCGCGGGGCTTGAAGCGAAGATCATCATGACTGCCCCGACTGCACCAATGAAGGAAGAGACGATCTGTAAACGCTTGCGGCCAATCTTGTCGCTCCAGCGGCCGGATAGCAGCGAGAAAATGATCAACACGATCACGAAGGAACCCATCACAAACTGGGTGAACTGGATGGGGTCCTGGTCGGGGAACTTGTCACGGATGAAATATTGCGCGAAGGTCTGAAAACCATAAATTCCGACCAGATAGAGGAAACGGCTGAAGATCAAGCGCCAATAATTGCGATCCCCCTCGGCCTTGAAGAAAAACACCGATTTAACCAGCGCTTTCCAGTCGATTTTGGTGCGCTCAGCCACGAAGGTGGATTTCTCCTTCGAAAAGATCAGGGTAATGCCGCCGAACACGACGAGCAGGCTGATGATGACAATGGTTGAAAGGGTCGGATCCGGATCTTTGGAAGAGATCAAGAAGCCCATCAGCAGCGAGGACAGGATGATGCCCGCCATATCGAGGGTGGTCTTGATGCCGCTGGCCATGCCCAACTGTGAAGCCGGCACTTCGTCAGGCA
>CAZRHZ010000026.1:21533-22878 GCA_964599995.1 uncultured Anaerolinea sp.
AGCAGCACCGCCGGTAAAATGGTGACGTGCAAGCTATTCCACATGAATGAAAGGCCGATCCAGTAAGCGTTGAGTACGAAGAGATACCAACCGCTAACACGTTTCATGATGTGCTCCTGTGAGGTTTAGTCTTGTTTCATGCTTTGTTCAAAAAAGGCAACCACGCGCTGGCGGTACCCTTCAGGGTCGGTCAGGTCTCCCTCACGGTGTTTGGCACCCGCGATGCGCCACACTTTGATCTTGGAGCGTGATTTTGCCACCATCTTGTCCAGTTCATCCATTCGCGTGTAAGGGTCCAGGTCGGCGTGGATGAGCAGGGTGGGTGTGGATGCGATCCTCTCGGCCAGCACCAATGGCTCGTTCCAGAAGAGATTTGTGGCAAGCCGCAGCGAAGCGCCCGTCAGGCACATGCCCGAGAGAATGGCGGCCGCCCAGGCGGGGATTTTACTTTCCTTGAGCTTTTCTGAAATGGCGGTGGTCAATCGCAAAGGTCCACCATCCGAGACGACCGCGGCCAGGTCTTTACACCGGGCGGCTGTCAGTAAGGCGGTTCGACCTCCCATTGAAAATCCCATCAGCCCGACCGACCAGCTGTTGTTCTGCCTGGCAAAATCACAGGCACCCATGGCATCTTGCACTTCGATGGCACCCAGGCTGGTTTGGTTGCCTCCGCTGCGCCCGTGAGCACGGAAGTCAAAGGTGAGCACGTTAAAGCCGTGTTCATGAAAAGCCGGTGCATATTGAAGGTCGGGATCCATACTGCCGGCATAACCGTGCAAGAAGATGATCGTACGTGTCGAATTCTCCGCCGGGATCCACCACCCGGTCAAGGTGATGCCGTCTGTGGAAGGAAAATAAACGGTGCTGTACTCCAATCCATAGTCGTCTGGGCTGCTGAAAACCTTTTGCTTCTGTTTTCGAGTTATGGATAACGAAAGCAAAAGACAACAAAAGAGGAGAATGAGCAGAACAATCAGCACATCATAGATCATGGTCATAATTGTACAACCTTCTTTTGATTTCAGTTTGCAAAATCGATGGCCAAGAGGTTTTTGCAGCGGGAATTTTCCTTCATCTGCAACGCGCCACGCGTGAAAACGCGTTTATTGTTTTTTTAGTTCGCCTTTATATCAATTTCAGCGCAGCGCGCGTATGCTGTAGGAGATGGACAAACCGCAAAACTCATAATCCAGCAGTGCAGTACTGGAAGTTTTTGAGTTTGGTAAATGAAAAAAAAGTCTACAGACATAACCAGGGATCACGATACGCTTGCACTCATCAAAGAATTCCAAACCGCGACACTAGCTTCGAACCAGGGAGGAGGATCCTCTTCTGGGGCGAAAGG
>CAZRHZ010000027.1:0-22289 GCA_964599995.1 uncultured Anaerolinea sp.
GCCAAAGCGGATAAAAAAGTAGCGATCGATTATGGGTTCCACGCCAACGTCACCCATTTCAGCCCCGAGGTGGAACGCAGCATCCCGCAGCTGGTCAAGGCGGGTGTGACCAGCATCAAGGTTTTCACCGCCTACAATGACCGTTTACGCCTCTCTGACGGGGATATTTTCAAAGTCATGCGCATCGCCCGGGATGCCAAAATTCTCACCATGCTTCACGCTGAAGATGGTGACACCATCGAGATCCTGGTCAAGGAAGCCCTTGAGCAGGGGCACCTTTCTCCGGAGTGGCACGCGAAGACACGCCCGGCCTGGGGTGCCGTGGCAAACGTAGCGAAGGCAGCAGCGCTGTCTGCCGTGGCTGACGCGCCTTTGTATATTGTGCATATGAACGCAGCCGGCGAGGTGGATCAATTGGATTACGCGAGACAAAACGGACTACAGGTCTTTGGCGAAACCTGCCCGCAGTACCTGTTCTTCAGCGAAGACGATCTACGCAGACCGGATGGCGCTAAATGGATCTGCTCTCCGCCGGTTCGATCGACCGCTGATCAAAAACGGTTATGGAACGGATTGAAGCAGGGCATCATCCAGACCATCGCGACCGACCACTGTCCGTTTTTTTTCGATGGCACAAAACCCATCCAGTATGAGGGTAAAGCGGTGGCCATCCCCGGCAAGGAATTGGGGAAGGGCGATTTCACCAAGATCCCCAACGGTTTGCCGGGAATCGGGGACCGCATGCCTGTTCTGTGGACGAAGATGGTTTCGTCAGGTGAATTCACCCCCGCTGAGTTTGTACGGCTGACCTGTACCAATCCCGCGCAGCTTTTCGGTGTTTACCCCCAAAAGGGAACCTTGAAAGTGGGGTCGGATGCTGACCTGGTGATCTGGGATCCTGAAAAAGAAGTGGATTTTGGTTTAGCCTGGTCGCAGCAGCGCACCGACTACAATCTTTATGAAGGCTGGAAATTGAAAGGGTACCCGGTTCAGGTGTTCTCGCGCGGCGAATTGATCGTTGATCGCGGAAATTGGCTGGGTCGACCTGGCAGGGGAAGATTCCTGCATCGCAGTGTTTTCTCATCCCAATCGCTCGAGTTGTCATGCTGACCTTGATCCCAATCTTGCTATTGGTGGTCTTCGCCACTGCCATCTACCTGCTTGGCAGGTATAAATTGTCAGCCGGGTCCACCTGGCTGGCGGCTGCTGGATCGGTGCTGTTCATCTGGGTTCTCTACATCGTGCTCCGCATTGCCATGCCCGAGGGTATAAACATCGCAGATTGGAGTCCGCAAGGGATTAGCTCTGATCTGTTGATTTTCAAGATATCCACCAACACCTGGGTTTTTGCTTTTCTGTTGATCTCGTTGTTGGTCGGGGTGGTTTTTACCGACACCATCCGACTTGAACAGGGAAACCACCTGACCACGTGGACCGGTTCCATGATCCTGACCGCAGTTGGACTGCTTTCGATCTATTCCCAGACATTCTTGGCCGCCGTGATCACCTGGACGATCATCGATATCGTGGAATTCGGTTTGCTGATCCGGTTGATCAACCAGCCCAAGGTTCAATCCGCGGCCATCCTTGAATTTGGCGCGCGCTTGATCGGCACGATCATGATCGTTGGCGTGCTGGTTTCAACCAATGCACACTCCTTGATCTCTGATAATTCACAGTATACGGGTATGGCATATGGGTTCCTGCTGATGGGAGCCACTTTGAGGTTGGGGGTGCTACCGATCCATATTTCCTTGACCGAAAATCTTCCCATCCAGCGCAGTATGGGAACCGTGCTGCGTTTTGTTTCTCCACTGTCTATTTTCGCTTTCCTTACGCAGATTCCTCCACAAGCGCAGTTGATCACGGCGAACAATTTCTTCTTCGTCATCGCAGTGTTTTCCGCATTGTACGCAGCAGTCAAATGGATCACATCCAAAGATGAATTGACTGGCCGACCCTACTGGCTGCTTTTCTTTTCATGCCTCGTTCTGCTGTCATTTCTTAAAGGGCAGACAGCTGGATGCATCACGTCCAGCATGATCATGGTTATTGGGGGTGGTTTCATTTTTCTCCGGTCTTATTCGATGAAGGCGGTAAGAGTGTTGGGGGTGCTGTGCTTTTTGCTTCTGGTGGGCTTTCCGTACACTCCCACAGCCACCCTATGGGATATTCTGCTCAGCCCGAATCGAATGATCTCGGATATTCTTCTGTCGATCTCTTACACTCTCATCTGGCTGGGATTTTTCAGATTTTTCCTGAGCCGAAGGGAAAACGAAAGTGGCAAAGAGCTTTGGATGAAGTTGTTCTATTCGATCGGGTTATCCGTTCTCGTTTTACTCCCTTGTATTTTGTTGATTTGGAATGCCTCCGTGATCGAACAGGTCTCCTCCAAATGGATTGCGTCCATTATTTGTTCGGGGTTTGTCTTGCTCACCGGTTTCGTGATCCGCAAGCGGATTGGCCTTCAATTTTTCAAACGGTTGCAGCAGAACCGTTTCATTGCCCCACTTAAGAAAATTTGGGGTTCTTTCAACCTCTTTTTTAAGTTCGAATGGGTAACTCCATTCTTGAAATGGGTTTACAACCTTGTGGCGGAGGTTGTGAAATTCTTCATTAATTTACTCGAAGGAGACGGCGGTTTGCTTTGGGAACTCTTGTTCCTGGTTCTCATTTCTTCAGTCTTGATTGGAGAGATAATTCCCTGATGGATAACTGGATCAACCTTCTCCCGGTACTTGTACTTGGCATCACCTGTTATTTGATCCTGCGCGCTCATCAATGGCAGAGGATCATTCTGTATTATGCGTTGATCTTTCTCTCGGCTTTTTCGATTACCGCTCAATACTGGTCATTTACCTTCTCGCTGGTGAAAGTATTGACGGGCCTTATGTCGCTAGTGATCCTGGGGATCTCCATGAACAGACACCATGAACCCGGCCTGCAAATCGGAAGGGCGGAGTCGATCTTTCGGATGGCGGGTTTATCTTTACTCAACGTGATCGTGATCTTTATCGTGAGCCGGGTTTCCAACTATCTGGCCATCCCCGTGGAGATCGGTTTGGCTTCACTGCTTATGATTGCCTTCGGCTTGTTTCAACTGGGAATCACGCACGAACCGCACCGCATCTTTTTGGCGATCATCATGTTTTTCTATGGATTCGAGTTGATCTATTCAGCAAATGAAACCTCGCTGCTGGTCAATGGTTTATTGGCATTCATCACCTTGTTGGTAGCACTGATTGGCAGCTATCTGATCATCAATCAATTCGAAGGGGGTGCAGAATGAGCACTCCCGTCCTTTACATCCTTTTCCCACTGCTGGTGGCGATCGTGCTCTACTGGCAGCAAAAAAAGGTTAAAATCGTCTCGATTTTCAGCATCAGCCTGTGTGTATTGCTGGCCTTGTTCGCCTTTTTTCAGAATTTTGGCGGCATTTGGAAAATTGGCCCATTTTCGATTGAAGTAAAAACAACCCTGGCAGTTTTTGGCAGATCTTTCTCCCTAACAAACCAAGACAAATTCTTTCTGGTCTTTGTTTATTTCTTCAGCGCTGTCTGGTTTGGCGTGGCAAGGATCACGCGGGTCACGACGCGTTTTATTCCGATTGGGCTGGCGGTGATTTCGATCCTGACCAGCGCGCTGGCTGTGGAACCCTTCCTGTATTCAGCCATTCTGGTCGAAATTGCGGTCTTGATCTCGACCCCGTTGTTCTTGCAGCCAGGAAAACCGGCGGGCAGGGGAGTGATGAGGTTCATTGTTTACCAGTCGCTGGCCATGCCGCTGATCCTGTTTGGCGGATGGCTCTTAAGCGGCATTCAAGCCAGCCCATCTGACACTGCCCGCCTGCTTCAGGCAGTCCTCTTTTTGGGGATCGGTTTTGTTTTCTGGCTGGGTGTTGTGCCATTTCAGAGTTGGGTTCCAGAATTTTCCAGGGATATCCATCCGCTGATCAGCGGATTTGTGCTGGGCATGTTCCCTGTGGTGACTATGTTGATCATGCTGGATTTTATTTCTGGCTTGGTCTGGCTGAGAGAATCACAATATATTCAACCGGTTCTGGGATTGATCGGGACCATCATGGTGATCTCCACCGGCTTGTGGGCTATGGTGGAAAAAGATACCCGTCGGTTGTTGGGCTACGCCGTCCTTTTGGAGAGTGGTTTTGCACTGCTGGCTGTCAGCCTGCAATCTGAGGTCAGCGTATTGACGCTGTTCATTTCGTTCTTGCCGCGTTTGGTCAACCTGGCCTTGATTGCACTCAGCTTGTCGATATTTTCGATCAATGGCATCATCCCCGACCTGGATGGTTTGACGGGAATGATCCGCAAATATCCCTTCACCTCCGTCACGCTGATCGTTTCGCTGTTGTCTGTGAGTGGTACTCCGCTGCTTGGAAGTTTTCCGTCTCGGTTGGCGATCTTTGAGCAGTTGAACCTCTCGAATGCCTCCTTTGCGGTGGGCGCATTGATCGGTGTGATCATTTTTATGATCGCTGTTTTACGCTTGATCGCTCAGCTCACAAAACCTGTATCACTAACTTGGGAGAGACATGAGAGCCCGGTCCAAATCGTCTTTTTGCTAATTGGATTGTGTCTTCTGATCGTTATGGGAATTTTCCCCAATCTTTTACGAGACCAGATTGCGCCGCTCTTCATAAATTTACCAATCTTAAGGTAAGATTATCCTGTTTTCAGAAAATCAAAAAAGGGTCAAAAACCATGGAAATTGACGAACTGGAAAAACGAATAAATTGGCTTGATTCAGAAAGACAGAAAGACAAGAAGGCTTTGGCTGAACTTTCTGATGCGATCCTGGCTGTCAAGGATACTTATTCCAAGTATGACGCTCAGATTGGTGCATTAAACATTGAAGTCAAGAACAATAAAAAGGTCGCAGCCCGCGTTGAAAAAGCGGATGCCGAGTTTGCCACTTACCGGACAGAAATCTTAAAAAAGATCACGGAAATCGAGAAAAAGGCGGGGTCTACTGAGACCAAACTCGAAAAACAGCGTAAAGAGGATGTCGACCAGATCAACAAAAAAATGCTTGAGTACCAAACCGATGTAAAAAGCATCACAGAGATCAAGAAAACCCTGCAGCTGCGAGTCGAAGAGGAACTGCGCATCAGCCAAAAAGTGGATGAGGCTTTCAAAAAACAAACCGAACTCCAGAACGCGGATGAAGACCAACAACGCCAGCTCAGATCCATGATCAGCGATCTGTCCGTGGAAAATAAACGTATAACCGATATTCAACTTGAGACCAATGCGCTCAGAAGCCGCATCGAAGAGGATCGGAACATTGTTGAGTTGCACAAAGAATTGATCCGCAAACTCGAATCCAGATTGAACGAGATCCAGGCCACTGAAGTACAAAGGAAACAAGATCAACTTGCGTTTATTGAGAAACAAAGTTTGAGCCAGGTTGAAAAGGACAACGTCTGGAAGGATTGGCAAAAAAGGTTTAACGACCTTGATCAACTGGGGAGCGAATTCAATACCCAGTTGCTGGAATTGGAAGAGACGCATCGTTCGGTCAAACGTTCACAGGCGGAATTTGAGGAGATAAACGAACGTTTCAATCGGCGCATCAACGAGATCACTGAAATGAACCGTTTGTCTGAGGAACGCTTCAGACAGGAGTGGGTGACCTTCAAAGCGGACGATCAGAAGCGGTGGGTCAACTATACGCTCAGTCGTGAAGAAGAGCAGCGCGAAGATGAGCGTCAGCTCACGCGCATTCTTGACAGGTTGGTGGCGTTGGAAGATCTGTCGCAGGATCTCAACGATACCCTGCAAATGGTGAATGAAGAGACCCAGAAACAGATGCGCGGACTGCTTGGATTGACCCAGGAGATGCTGGATTCTTACTCTCAATCCATTGGAAAACGCTCGCAAAAGTAAAAAGGCATTTATTTTGATATAGATGTCATTGACAGCTTGAACGGCTGCCTTTATAATAGCGTCTGCCTTCTTATCGAAGGCAAATTTGTCCCCAACTTCCCCGGGAACTGGCGGAATACGCGAGAAAACGGCGAAGTGAAGATTGGAGAATCTGATCATGAAATATGCAATAGTAGAAAGTGGCGGCAAGCAATATCGCGTCGTCGAAGGTGCCACAGTGGATGTGGATCTGATGCTCGGCACCGAAATCGGTACAGAGGTAATTCTGGATAAAGTCCTTTTAGTGACGGAAGACGACAAAGTTACTGTTGGAACACCGACCATCAAGGGCGCCAAAATTATCACAAAAGCGGTTGATCATGTAAAAGGGCCAAAATTGACCATCTTTAAATATCAACCTAAAAAACGGATTCGAGTGAAGACTGGTCATCGTCAGTATTACACCCGTTTGAAAATCGAATCAATTAAAGTGGAGTAGGAAGAATGGCTCATAAAAAAGGTGGTGGCTCTAGTCGTAATGGTCGCGACAGCAATGCACAGAGACTCGGCATTAAGAAATTTGCCGGGGAGAAAGTGTTATCAGGTAACATCCTGGTTCGCCAGCGCGGAACCAAGATCAAACCCGGCCTGAACGTGATGGTCGGAACTGATGATACATTGTT
The DNA here is from genome assembly GCA_964599995.1 of uncultured Anaerolinea sp. Taxonomy (GTDB): domain Bacteria; phylum Chloroflexota; class Anaerolineae; order Anaerolineales; family Anaerolineaceae; genus UBA6107. The sequence continues at coordinate 6,569 of CAZRHZ010000027.1, forward strand.
CGCTGTTGCACAAGGCGTGGTGGAATATGACACCCTGCCCAACGGTCAGAAACAGGTTCACGTAAAAAAGGCTGTCTCTGAATAACCCCAGGTTTTTACAAATCCGTCTGAAAACGACAATTGTAAAAATATACAACTCAGGAAGGTCAGCGAAATGAGAAAAGGGATTCACCCGACGTACTACCCGGATGCCAAAGTGGTTTGCTCTTGTGGCAATACTTGGACGACCGGATCAACCAAAAAAGAAATCCACACTGAGGTTTGCTCCAAGTGTCATCCGTTCTTCACCGGTCAGCAACAGCGCATGATCGATATCGAAGGCCAGGTTGATCGCTTCTACAAGAAGCTGCAAGCTCGCCAGGATTATGTGGAAGAGAAAAAAGCTCGCGAGACTTCAAAGGTTTCGCCCGAACGTTCCGTCAAGGAAATCGGTCTGCCCGCTCGTGCTGTTGAAGCCCTTGAAAAAGCCGGGATCGATAATGTTGGCAAACTTCTTGCCAAATTGGCCGAAGGCGAAGCCGCCATGCTGGCGATCGAAGGTTTTGGCCGCAAATCCTTGATCGACATGAAGAAAAGCCTGCGCCAGATGGGCTACGACCTGCCCACGGCTGCAGAAGAAATCGTGGTCTAGTCGTAACTGAAACTTCTACACCTCCGGAACCTTCCGGAGGTGTTTTCTATTTCATCGAGCAAGATTCACATGGATTAAGGTAGAATGAGTAATAATCCAATTCCCGGAGGGGTATCGATGCAGCATAAAATGGGTAGTGTCGAGGTCATTTGCGGTTCCATGTTTTGTGGAAAGACAGACGAACTGATCAGAAGACTCAGAAGGGCCACCATTGCCAAACAAAAGGTACAGGTTTTCAAACCCGTGATCGATCTTCGTTATGGGGTTGAAAAGGTCACCTCTCATGCTGGCTCCATGTTTGACGCCACGCCCGTTCAATACGCTTCTCAAATACTCGAAATGCTCGCCCCAGACACCACCGTGGTAGGCATTGACGAAGCACAATTTTTCGATACCCTGATTGAAGATGTGGTTGAGAAACTGGCTGAACGCGGTCTGCGCGTGATCGTGGCCGGTCTGGACCTGAACTTCAAGGCGGAGCCTTTTGGCAGTATGCCAATGATCATGGCGAGAGCCGAGCAGGTGACCAAGCTGCAGGCGATCTGCATGGTATGTGGCGAGCCTGCCAGCCGATCACAGCGTCTGGTCAACGGCAAACCCGCGCGCTATGATGATCCGATCATCATCGTGGGCGCATCTGAAATGTATGAAGCGCGCTGCCGCGAGCATCACGAGATCCCGAAGAAATAATTGGGCGATTTACTGGAGTAAAAATGAGAGATTATCGCGATTTTATCGGTGAAGTCTTGATCCCTGAGGATAAACTGCAGCACCGCATCGCTGAGATGGGGGCTGAGATCAGCCATGATTTCGAGGAGCAGGATAATTTGTTGCTGATCTGCATTTTACGGGGAGGTGTGTTGTTCCTGACCGACCTGATGCGCAGGATCAGCATCCCACATGCCATTGAATTCATGGCGGTTTCCTCTTACGGCGTCGGCAACCGCGAATCCAGCGGACATGTGAGGATTACCCTGGATCTGAACATCGATATCAAGGATCGGCACGTGATCCTGGTGGAAGACATCATTGACAGCGGCCACACCATCGCGGCGGTACTTGAATTATTATCCACGCGCAAACCCGCCAGCCTGTGCGTTTGCACACTGCTTGACAAGGCTGACCGGCGTGAGGTTTTTGTCCCTGTGAAATACACCGGTTTTTCCATCCCCAACAAGTTCGTGTTTGGCTATGGCCTGGATATTGATGATTATTATCGAAATCTGCCATTCATCGGTGTGGTTGACCTCGATAAATACCAAGCCGTTGATTAAAGGGTAATTTGATCAATCTTCCACAAGGTGTCAATCTGATACAACCGCTTTTCCAACCGGGAGAGAAATATTACCTGGTTGGCGGAGCAGTACGCGACGCGCTGCTTGGCAGAGCAAGCCAGGATATTGATATTCTTTGTGATGGCGACACGCGCGGGATTGCCCGAAAACTGGCTGATCGCGTGGGCGGATCGTTTTTCATGCTGGATGAGCAACGAAACACCTGCCGAGTCATTCTAAATGGCAATCGGGAACGGATCGTTTTTGATTTTGCCCAAATGCGCGGTTCATCTTTACTTGACGACTTGCAGGAGCGCGATTTTACGTTCAACGCGATGGCGGTGGATCTGGCCGACCCGGTTGATGTGCGCGATCCAATGAAGGGTGGAAGCGACCTGGTTGAAAAAAGGCTGCGGCCATGCAAAGAGACCAGTTTCGCAGACGATCCCTTAAGGGTGATCCGTGCCATTCGTTATTCAGTGATGTTGGATCTTCACATCGAAGCACCGACCTCCCAACTAATGAAGCAAACCGCTGGAAAATTAGGATCCATTTCGGAAGAACGAAAACGGGATGAATTGTTTAAAATATTGGATGGCGAACGCGCTGCGGTGGGTCTGGAGCTGCTCGCCCATTTTGGGATACTCCCATATGTTGGGTTGAAGGATCTTCCAGATTTTCAAAGGTCGAACGCGCGATTACGCAGTTATTCCAATTTATCCTCATACTGGCTTGGTACTTTGCAACCAGGAAGTGCCGACCACTTCCTGCTCTCTTCTTTTGTGGCAGGGCTCAAACCCTACCGGCAGCAGGTAAAAGAGCATTTGGCCAAAGTCAATCAATCTGATCGCTCGCGAAACGGTTTGAACGGATTGGCTGCTTTACTTTGGGATTTGGACCCGGTCAGATGCGAAGGGATCGCGGATGAACTGGCTCTATCTCGGGATGAGGAAGAGCATCTTTCTTGCTTATTGACGAACCGTCAAAAATTCCATCAATTATTGTCGAAAAGTAGTGTCGACCGCCGGAACATTTACCACTATTATCAACCTCTTGCAGGGCACGGGATCGATCTGTGCCTGCTTTCTATGGTGGAACAGGCCAGCGTCCTTTCATCCGAGTTTAAGGAAGACCGTTGGATCTCTGCCATTGAGCTGTGCGCAAAACTATTGGATGCCTGGTTCAATCAGCCTGAAAGCGTCAATCCCAAGTTGCTGCTAACCGGCAGGGATCTGATGTTCGAGTTTGATCTGATTCCTGGACCGTTAATTGGCAAGCTGCTCGACGGCTTGCGTGAAGAACAGGCCGCAGCAGTCATTCAAACCAGAAGCGAAGCGCTCGAGTGGGTTGAAAGTCAGCTGCACCCAAATATGCTTAAAAGTTAACGGAAAAAAACTAGAGAACAGAAGGCTCCGCGTTGACACGCAGCGGAACGAATTCGCCTTCCGCGACCTTACTGCGCCTTGTCAGGTTATTGATATGAGCGATGAGCACATTCCTGGCCGCTGGTTTGATCAGATAATCGTCTGCACCAGCATCCAGAGCGCGCGCCACCATGCCTGGATTGTCGATCACTGATAGGATCATGATCGGAACAGAGCTGAATGTGCGAATTTGCGCGGTGATCTGCCAACCATCCATGTCAGGCATCATCAGATCTAGGATCACGATAGATGGGGAGTCCTCTCTCAGCTTGCGCAATCCTTCTGCGCCTGAGTTGGCTGAGATTACGTCAGCCTCAGTAGACGCCAGCACCAATTTAAGCAAATCAGTCATTGCGGGATCGTCATCAATGACGAGTATTTTCATAAACTCTCCCAAAAGGTCTTCTTTCTTTATTATCTGATAATCGGGTGCTTTTTTACCTTTCAACTAATTTACAATAATGCAACCATCCCCTGACTTAAAAAAGAAAACCTGCCAATGAAAAGCATGGTAAAATTTTATATTTGCTGTAAATTTCCCGCCATGGCGGGTTGAATTGATTTTATTTTATCTGGAGGATAAAAATGGCTGGTAAGAAATGGGTTTACTTATTCAACGAAATTAAGGAAGCCGAGAGTTATGTGGGCGGTGATTGGGACAAGGTGCGCGGTCTTCTTGGCGGCAAAGGCGCCAACCTGGCTGAAATGGCTCGTATTGGTTTGCCGGTTCCTCCTGGATTCACCGTGACAACTGAAGCCTGCAACGCCTATCAAGGCAACACCAAATTCCCGGCCGGGATGTGGGATCAAATGCTTGAGGCGTTAAAAGTCACCGAAAAAGATTCCGGCAAGAAATTTGGTAATGCTGAGAATCCTCTGCTGGTTTCCTGCCGATCAGGCGCAAAATTCTCCATGCCTGGCATGATGGATACCGTGCTGAACATCGGTTTGAACGACGTGACCGCCAAAGGCATGGTCAAATTGACCGGTAACGAACGCTTTGTTTACGACTCATACCGGCGCTTGGTCCAGATGTTTGGCTCCGTTGTGCTCGGAATTGACGATGACGCATTCGAACATCCCCTGGAAGCCGCTAAAAAGGCCAAAGGCGTCAAGATGGATACCGAACTGACTGCTGATGACCTTAAGGTGCTTGTTGAGACTTTCAAAGCTGTCGTCAAAAAAGAAAAAGGTTTTGATTTCCCGCAGGAACCCCTCGAACAGTTAAAACTGGCCACTGAAGCCGTCTTCCGTTCCTGGAATGGCAAGCGCGCCATTGATTATCGCCGCGCCACCAACATCCCCGACAGCCTGGGCACCGCCGTCAACATCGTGACCATGGTGTTTGGCAACATGGGCAACGATTCAGGAACCGGCGTAGCCTTTACCCGCAACCCAGCCACCGGTGAACGCAAGCTCTATGGTGATTACTTGCTGAACGCCCAGGGTGAAGATGTGGTTGCGGGCATCCGCAACACTGAGAAGATCGAGACTCTCGGAGACGCTCTCCCGGCCGCCAATAAACAATTCCTTCAGATCGTGGCCAAGTTGGAAAAACACTATCACGACATGCAGGACGTTGAATTCACCATCGAGCACGGCCGCCTGTGGATGCTGCAGTGCCGTAACGGAAAACGCACTTCCACTGCTGCAGTCAAGATCGCCGTGGACATGGTCGAAGAGAAACTGATCACCAAGGAAGAAGCCATCAAACGCGTCACCCCTGCGGATGTGGATACCCTGCTGCACCCGCAGTTCACGGTTGAAACCAAATCCAAAGCCAAAAAAGAAGGCCGCTTCTACGCTTCCGGCGTGAACGCCTCTCCCGGTGCCGCTGTCGGACAAATTTACTTCGATGCTGATCTGACCGAGAAGAAAGCCAAAGAAGAAAAACAGCAGACCATCATGGTTCGCCCCTTCACCAAACCGGATGACGTGCACGGTATGCTGGCCGCTCAGGGTATCTTAACCAGTGAAGGTGGAGCCACTTCACACGCCGCCGTGGTTGCGCGCCAGTTTGGCGTACCCTGCATTGTGGGCGCTTCCTCCGTGGTCATTGACCTCGACAAACGCACCATGAACGTCAACGGTAAGACGGTCAAAGAAGGTGAATGGATCTCCCTTGATGGAACCACCGGCGAAGTTTTCACCGGAAAACTCGATCTGACCGCCGCAACCCTTGACGAACAGACCGACCTGTTGAAGCTGCTCACCTGGGCTGATGAGATCTGCGAAAAGAAGGGCATCCGTGAAGCACCCAAGGGCTGGCCGACTACCGGTCTGCAGGTTTGGGCAAACGCTGATTATCCGAAGGATGCACAGCGCGCCCGCTCTTATGGCGCTAAGGGCATCGGCCTGTGCCGCACCGAGCACATGTTCTTTGAACCCGCCCGTCTGCCGATCGTGCAGCGCATGATCCTGGCCAAGAACGAGGAGATCCGCAAGGCAGCCCTGGATGAACTGCTGCCCTTCCAGAGATCCGATTTCGACGGCCTCTTCACCGCCATGGACGGATATCCCGTCATCATCCGCCTGATCGATCCCCCGCTGCATGAGTTCCTCCCCTCACAGGAAACCCTGTTGGAAGAGGTCATCACCATGCGCGTCAAGGGTGTGACCAAGGGCTTGAAACAAAAAGAGGAAATGCTTGAGGCAGTCAACAATTTGCACGAAAGCAACCCCATGATGGGTCTGCGCGGTGTGCGCCTTTCCATCGCCATGCCTCTGATCGTTGAAATGCAGGTTCGCGCCATCTTCGAAGCCGCCGCGGATTGCACCCTGCGCGGTGTGCACGCCAAACCGGAAGTGATGATCCCGCTCACCGGACACATCAACGAGCTCAAGTGGATCCAACCACGTCTTGAGCGCATCGCCAAGACCGTCATGGAAGAGAAGAAAGTCACCTTCCCGTACAAATTTGGCACCATGATTGAGATCCCGCGCGCCGCTGTGACCGCGAAAGAGATCGCCGGTCTGGCCGAGTTCTTCTCCTTTGGAACGAACGACCTGACCCAAATGACCTTTGGCTACAGCCGTGACGATGCCGAGCGCAATTTCCTTGTCAAGTATGTTGAAGAAGGCATTCTGCCCAAGAATCCCTTCCAAACCATCGACCAGGATGGCGTGGGCAAGTTGATGAAGATGGCTGTGGAAGACGGCCGTGAACAACGCGTTGCCCTGGAAGTGGGTATTTGCGGTGAACACGGCGGCGATCCTGATTCCATCGAATTCTGCCATCGCATCGGCAATAACTACGTTTCCTGCTCACCGTTCCGTGTTCCTGTCGCCAGACTGGCGGCCGCACAGGCAGCGTTGAAGAATCGCAAGTAACCCAAAAAGCTTAAGATCTAACGACCTCCCAAATCTTGGGAGGTCGTTTTGAATTTGTGGCTTACTCTCTTGAGTAGATGTTTTCGTAGATCTGGAAATTCTCGACGATGGACATGATGTAATCTCTGGTTTCACTTTTGGTGAGCAGTTCAAGGAAAAAGTCGATATCACCACCGGACAATTCGACGTAGCGCATGGTGTAATTGGGGCCCGCGTTGTAAGACGATAAAGCGGCGTAATAACTGCCATCGTAATAATCCAACCACCTGCGGAAGTAATGGGTTCCCAATCGAACGTTGATCATCGGTCGGTTCAGATCTGCAGCGCTGAAATTTTGTGGCCAGCCATACAAGTCAGCGGTCTCGGCTCCGGTATCGGGCAGCATCTGCATGAGGCCGATTGCACCGGCCGAGGATGTGATGCTGCTGTCAAACATGCTTTCCTGCCTGATCAGGCTGAAAATCAGCATGGGATCGATGCCGTGCTCAAGCGCCGTTGAAACGATGATCTCGCGGTAGAAAGTGCCAAAACGGATATGGTTGAAGTAAACAGGCGGAACCGTCAGGGTTTCACTCTGGCTCAGTCCCGCCAGGTCGAGGATATGCCGGCTGGCGTAGGTGGCTGAATTGTAAAAACCCCGCTCCACCAGTCGTTTCAACAAGCGGTAGGTGTTCAGCGCATCGCCTTCCAGGCTGACCCGCAGGGCTTCATATTCGAGTCGGGCTTCTTCACGCATATCGAGCAAGTAAAAGGTTTCAGCCCGCTGCCAGTGGGTGTTAGCGGTCAATTCAGCGAAAGACGACAGATCGACATTCAAGTCCAATTGGAAAGTGTTGCGCATCCAGCGATCCGCTTTCTGTCTTTCACTGGCGAGATCGATCCCCAGATCGATGTTTTGAATGCTCGGAAAGGGTGACTGTCCATTGATGATCTGATTAGCGCGGAGACCATAATAACCATCTGGATCCGCATTGGCTGCTTTGTGATAGTATTCCGCGGCTTGAGAGAGATCTCCTTGTTTTTCGAGGCTTTTGGCCACCCACAGGTTGGCAGCCGCGATCTCTGATGGATTTTCGGTCAGCACGATCAACCGTTGAAAGGTCAACTGGGCTTTTTTGTAATCCTGAGCGCGATAGTAGAGGATTCCCGCTTTGAACAGGCCGGGATAGGCTTTCTCAGACCCTGGGTATTCATTGAACAACCGCTCGTAAGCCTGTGCGCCATTGACCAGGTAGCCGCCGTCCACATAGATGCGGGCGGCCTTGTCCAGCATGAGCGGAGCGTCCGGCGAGGTTGGCACGGATGCCACATAGGTCAGGCAGGTTTCAGCCGCTTGCTGGAACTCGTTCATCGCTAGCCACTGCGTATAAGATTTCTCATCGAAAGCGCTGTAATAGTAATCGGTTTCATAACTGTGTTCAGCGATGACTTCATCCCATTGGGCGATCTCGGCTTCGTAATCACCGGTCTCGTAAAGGCTCAAGGCTTTATAATAGTGTGCTTCAGCGGTATGGTTGGGATTGGTGAGGATATATTCTTCCAAGGTAGTGGCTGCCACTCCATATTGTTCCGCGTAGTAGTCCGTGATTCCGCGCTGAAGAAGATCAACAGATTGTCCATCATTGACCAAAGTGACCAGGCCGGAATATGAATCGTAATACTCCGGATACTTCATGACGTTATCTTGAAAACGCGCGTAAGCCTGTTCGGGCATACCCATTGAATAATAGATTTGACCCAAAAGGAAGTTGGACTGGGATTTGGTATAACTGCTCTGACTGGTTTCGAGAAGAGATAGATAAATGGAAATTGCCTGATCGTTATTGCCCGCTAGTGAGACGGCTTGCGCGAGTTTGATCTGCAGGGCATCATAAGCATTCGCAGAAACATTGGTCAACGAAGTTTCGTAAGCAGATACCGCGCTTGCATAATCCCCATCCTCTATAAAGGCATCGCCCAGCATTTCGTTGATCTCGCTATCGAGCACACCGGAAATGGCATCCAGATAGCTGATGTAAGCATCCGCGGCCAGCCTGGGTTGATCCAGCGCTTCATAGGCTTTGGCGAGGAAGAAATAGGATCGATCCCGGGTTTCACTGGCTGGATAATTATTTAATAAGAAGGTGAACTGTGAGTAGGCTCCTGAATAATCCTTTTTTTGCAGCAGCGCGCGACCCATACCAAGAAGCGAAGAAACCACCAGTTCCGGATCGGAGGTCTGCGTACTGGTGAGTTGAAATTCGATGTAGGCAGAGTCGTAATCCCCTGTGTGCATGTATTCTTCCCCATTCAAAAATCTGACTTCGGGTGTAGGCGTGGGAGTGGCGGTAGGAATGGGTGTGGCAGGGATGGATGAAACTCCGGGCTGCGGAGTCTGAGTTGCAGCAGGATTCGCCGTACAGGCAGCCATGCACAGCAGAGCAGTGATCAAGGTAATTCGCAAAGATTTGGACATAAAAAATTTATACCGGAGGATGAAAAATGTGTCAATAGCGTGCACTGACGCCGAAAATCGCAGGACAAATGAATAACGGGACATTCCTGCTTTGGTTTAATAATATGGTGCGTAATATTGTCAGCGCTTCAAAATCATGCTAAACTTGGTGGGAAGGAACGCTCTCCCACGAGGGCGTTTTTTGGTGTGAGATTGCGTACGATCGAATGGATCCCCGAGAAAAATCTGGTTCGCATGATCGACCAGCGCGTTCTACCGCGCAGGTTCGAGTATTTAGAATGTAAAAATCTCGATGAAATGATCGGAGCCATCCAAAGCATGGCCATCCGCGGCGCACCGGCTCTGGCTGTGGCCGGAGCCTATGGTATGGCTCTAGCCGCCCTGGATGCCGGACATAATACACGGCCAGAACTTGAAAAGGCCGCGCAGCGTTTGATGGCTTCGCGTCCGACGGCAGTGAATCTCTCCTGGGGGATTAAGCGGATTTTGAAGTTGGTTGAAGATGTTTCCTTCTCTGATTCAGAACTACCCGAAAGGATCCTGGCTGAAGCTAATCGCATGGCGGAAGAAGATGTGAATGTCAACCGCAGGCTGGCTGAGAACGGCGCGAGCTTGATCGAAGATGGAGACACGATCATCCACCACTGCAACACTGGCTCGCTGGCTGTGGTGGATTGGGGCACTGCGCTTGGCGCGATCCGTTTCGCGCACGAACAAGGAAAAAGGGTTCACTTGTTGGTTGATGAAACCCGTCCTCGCTTGCAGGGGGCACGCCTGACCGCCTGGGAATGCGAACAGTATGGCATCCCCTACGAGATCATCACGGATAATGCCGCCGGTTACTTTTTACGCAGCGGTAATGTGCAAAAAGTGTTCTTTGGTGCGGATCGCGTGGCTGCCAATGGCGACGTGGTGAACAAAGTCGGAACCTATATGTTAAGCCTGGCCGCACACGCCAACGGCGTTCCGGTCTACAGTGTCTTCCCACTTTCCACACTCGATCTCAGCATTTCCAGCGGCGATGTGGTCCCGATCGAAGAGCGCCACGCCAACGAGGTGTTGGGGATCGAACTGCATGGTGAACCGGTCGTTCCACGTAATGCGAAAGCCAAAAATCCCGCTTTTGATGTGACACCGCATGAGTTGATCACCGCATTGGTCACCGAAAATGGGGTCATCAGACCCCCATTTCAGCAAAATCTGGTCAGTTGCGTTTATAATACTTCTTTGGATGGCTAAAACATGTCAATTGTAATCACTGGTTCTGTAGCGTACGACTATCTCATGACCTTTCCGGGTTACTTCCGCGAGAACATTTTGCCGGATAAACTCGACAAGATCAGTTTGTCCTTTTTGGTCGATTCCATGACCCGCCAGCGGGGAGGCGTCGCGCCTAACATCGCCTATACCCTGGCGCTTTTGGGTGAAAAACCGGTCGTGTTCGCCGCCGCGGGTGAAGACTTTGAGGAATATCGCCATTGGCTGGATTCGCACAAAATTGACACCCGCTTTATCAGGGTCATCCCTGACAAATTTACCGCTTCGTTTTTCGTTAACACGGATCTCGAGAATAACCAGATCGCTAGTTTCTACACAGGCGCAATGGCTGATTCTGCCACCCTTTCGCTGAATGAAATGAAAAAGGGTGAAGCAGATTACGTGGTCATATCACCGAACGATCCAGTGGCCATGAAAAAATATGTTGAAGAATGCATCGAATTGGGCATCCCTTACCTGTTCGATCCTTCCCAGCAAGTAGCCCGCAATCCGCATGAAGATCTGCGGCGGGGGGTTCAGAACGCGCACGCCGTCTTCTGCAACGAGTATGAATTTGAACTGCTGCAGAAACACACAGAATTGTGCGCCGAAGACATGGAAGGCTGTGTCAAACTGCTGGTGGTCACCCAGGGTGAAAAAGGCGCCAGCATCAAGTCAGGTGGCAAAGAATACCGTATCCCGATCGTACCCGCCGATCAGATCGTTGATCCTACCGGGGTGGGAGATGCCTTTCGAGGCGGCTTCCTGCGCGGGTACCGTCTTGGTCTTGACCTGCAAACTTGTGGCCAAATGGGCGCGCTGGCCGCGACCTACTGCCTGGAACAAAAAGGCACTCAAAAACACTTTTATACCCCTGTCGAATTTGTCGAACGCTACCGCAAACATTTTAATGACCAGGGTGCGTTGGATATTTTGAAATAACAATATTTGGAGGAAAAATGCCGAATTATGACGTTAAAGATGTAAAACTTGCGGAAGGTGGAAGACTCAAGATCGATTGGGCTGAAAAAGAGATGCCCGTTCTGCGCCAGATCAAAGAACGCTTTGCCAAGGAACAGCCGTTGAAAGGCATGCGCATTTCAGCCTGCCTTCATGTAACCACTGAGACTGCCAATTTAATGAAAACACTTCAAGCCGGTGGTGCGGATGTGGTGCTGACTGCTTCCAATCCACTTTCAACACAGGATGAGACTGCAGCTTCACTGGTTACCCATGATGAGATCCCGGTGTACGCGATCAAGGGTGAAGATAACGTTACCTATTACAAACACATTAACGCAGCCATCGACCACAAACCGCATTTCACTATGGACGACGGCGCTGACCTGGTCAACGTGTTGCACACCAACCGCCGCGAAATGCTGGCGGGTGTGGTGGCTGGCACTGAAGAGACCACCACGGGCGTGATCCGTTTGCACGCCATGGCAGCCGATGGGGCCTTAAACTTCCCGATCGTGGCCATTAATGATGCCTTGACCAAGCACTTTTTCGATAACCGCTACGGCACGGGCCAATCGACCATTGATGGAATTGTACGCGCCACCAACATTCTGCTGGCCGGCAAGACCCTCGTTGTGGGCGGCTATGGTTGGTGCGGACGCGGACTTGCCAGCCGTGCGCGCGGCATGGGCGCTAACGTTATCGTGACCGAAGTTGATCCCCTCAAGGCCCTGGAAGCCGTCATGGATGGCTACCGTGTGATGAAGATGGAAGACGCAGCCAAGATCGGTGACATATTTGTCACCCTGACCGGCGACATCAATGTTATTGACGAGCATCACTTTGAGGTGATGAAAGACAACGCCATTGTTTGTAATTCTGGCCACTTTAACGTGGAGATCAACATCCCCTCCCTCGAGAAGATGTCAAAGAGCAAACGTCTCGTACGTCCGTTTGTGGACGAATACGCCACCAAAGACGGACGCCGCATCTACATCCTCGGAGAAGGTCGCCTGATTAACCTGGCAGCCGCCGAAGGCCACCCCGCCTCGGTGATGGATATGTCTTTCGCGAACCAGGCCCTCAGCCTTGAATATTTGACCAAGAACGCCGCGAAACTCGAGAAGAAGGTCTATTCCGTTCCGGAAGAGATCGATCAGAAGATCGCCGCACTCAAGCTGGCGGCCATGGGTGTCTCGATCGATACCCTGACCCCCGAACAGGTGAAATACCTCGGCTCATGGCAGGAAGGCACCTAGTTTTTTCTGTTTGAGAAATTTGCAGCGAGACCGAAAGGTTTCGCTGTATTTTTTATGGGCGAGTGATGGCCATGTTATCGAGAGCAGCGAAGGAACTGGCGAAGGTCGCTGTGGATCGCCAGTAGGAGTAATTTCCGTCCAGTATCTGGTAACCATACTCGTCATATCCAATCAGGATCACAACGTGTTCGCTGTAAGCCACGGTGGTCGTGCTGCCGTCTGAGGCGGTATAGCTGACCGGATAACCCGACCACGTGTTGCCCACCACCCAGGCAATGACTGGATTACCAGACGAGATCTGGCGGCGCAGTTCGTAGAGCGACACTCCCTTGTTGGCTTGTGCGGATACACCGTAGTCGCGTAGCAGGGCCGCCACTGGGGCGGCGTGTACGCCGTAGTCGTTGGGCGGGATCTGACCCTGCGCTCCATCCACGCTGCCGACAAAACCTTTGTCGGGATTATCCGAAGTGGGCAACCCCGCCTGGAATTCATTCTCACCGATGGAAACACCATAGAAAGCCGCCCAATCCACGGCGGTGCGTGCTTCACAGGAAAGAGTGTGGGATTGACCGTAGGTGACGACACCGGAGATTAAAAATGTAGTTGGCAATCCATCCGATGAAGTACTGGTGGGCGGGATGGCTGTGGGGGGCAGCGGCGTGTTGGTTGGCCAGGGTGTGGAGGTGGCCGTAGGTGTATGAGTGCTGGTGGGTGTAGGCGTAAAGGTGAAGGTCGCGGTGGGCAGAGGTGTGTTAGTGGGCAGGGGCTGGAAGGGGGTTTGGGTGGACGTGAGCTGCGGGTCGCTGCCGTAATATCGGATGGTGCTGGTGGGTGCCAGCGTGGCGATGGGGGGAGCAAAAAAGCCAAATCCCTGGGTGCGGACAGCGAAGAAGGTCACGGTTAGCATCCCCATGATCAGCGGGATCAAGATGATCACGAAAGGGCTGCGTTTGCTCGATGAGACCACAGACATGTTTCTACCTGAAGAAGAATCCGTTCATTCCTGAACCACGTAGACGTCCATATAGAGCATGTCACCAAAAGCCTGGCCGTAGTTATTAAAAGCTTTCCACTGAGTGGTGTAGCGGCCTTCTTCGAGCGGTGCGGTAAACTGAATGGAAATGACCGTCTCGATACCGTTGCGTGCGGGAACTAGGGCTTGCGTGGAATCCGCACCAAGGCTTTCTCCACCGATCAACTGGAGGGTGTAGGCTGCGTCCCAGTTGCAGGTGCCGCCGTTCTTTACTTTCCATTGTTTATCGATGGTCTCACCCGGTTTCACTTCTGTGCCATCCGGGTAGGTAACGTCATCAATATACACAAGAAGGTCAGTGCAAGCCGTGACCTGTGCGCCATCAGTCTGAGGGGTGGGGGTTGGCTGGGCTGCCACGGCAGAGGTGGGCAGCAGGGTGGGCGCTTTATACAGGGGAGGCTGGTCTTCAACGGGTACCGAACGTTTCGGTGAGCAGCCTGAACCTAACATGGTCAGCAGGACTGCCACGCACAGGAATAGGAAAACCGGACTCCCTTTGTTTATGACCATAATGGATCAGTCTTCACCCTCAGAGGAATCACCGCCCGAAGCTGCAAAATCGAGCGGCAGTTCACCGCCCATGGCGCGCTCGCGCACGGTCTTTTCGATCTCTTTGCATAACTCGATGTTCTGTTTGAGGAATTCCTTGGCGTTCTCGCGACCCTGGCCGAGGCGCATGTCGTTGTATGAGAAGAAAGCACCGCGTTTGGTGATGACCTCGAGAGCGGTGGCGAGATCCACGATGTCACCGACCTTGGAGATGCCCTCGTTGTACATGATGTCGAATTCCGCGGTGCGGAAGGGAGCCGCGACCTTGTTCTTGACCACGCGCACGCGGGTGCGGTTGCCGACAATCTCCGCACCAACTTTGATGGATTGGATGCGGCGCGTGTCGAGGCGCACCGAGGCATAGAACTTGAGTGCCAGGCCGCCGGGGGTAGTTTCGGGGTTGCCGAACATCACGCCGATCTTCTGGCGCAGTTGATTGGTAAAGATGACGGTGGTCTTGGTCTGGTTGATGGCGCCCGAGAGCTTGCGCAAAGCCTGAGACATCAATCTGGCCTGCATGCCCATGCTGGCGTCACCCATGTCGCCTTCGATCTCGGCACGTGGTACGAGGGCGGCCACCGAGTCGATCACCACCAGGTCGATCGCGCCGGAGCGCACCAGGGTTTCGCAGATCTCAAGAGCCTGTTCGCCGGTGTCTGGTTGAGAGACCAGCAAGGCTTCAATATCCACGCCCAACTTGGCCGCGTAGGCGGGGTCGAGGGCGTGCTCCATGTCGATAAAGGCAACGGTGCCCCCCAACTTTTGGGCTTCAGCCACACAGTGCAAACAAAGCGTGGTCTTGCCCGAGGATTCAGGGCCGTAGATCTCGGTGATGCGTCCGCGGGGAATGCCGCCGACCCCGAGGGCGAGATCCAGCGACAGAGAGCCGGTAGGGATCACGTCTACTTCGAGCTGGTGGGCTTCACCCAGGCGCATGATCGAGCCTTCACCGTAGCGTTTCACGATATCTCCGAGGGCTTTGTCGAGCACGGCGCGCTTAGCGTCGCTCATCGGTTCGGATTTATCGAAAGTGTCAAACACGTTTTTTTCGGGATTTCTTTTGGCCATCGGATGTTCTCCTCAAATGCAGATAGTTAATTATAGTGCATCTCGTTTTTTTATTGTAGTTTGTCTTAATTATAGTACATTTGTTCGTAAGGTCAAGCGGGAAAATTGGGACGAGTAATCAGCAATCGGTGATCAGGAAGATTTGTGACGCCTTGTCCTGCACAGGTTTGTGAGAATTGAAGGTATACTAGTTGAATTGTTCGACATCCAGATTTTCATCCCAGGAGCCAGCACATGTTCGAATTTCTCAAGAAGTGGTTCAAGAAACCCGCCTCGAAATCGGAAAGCAAAAAAAGCTCCAAAAGTGACGCCATTCGCAAGAGCGCAAAAGCCAAATTTGTCATTCCTGCGCGCGTCAAGGGCGAAAAGCGGGTGACCTTCACTGCTCATGACCTGGCCAAGATCCTGGGATTGGAAGATCACTATCCAATGGTGTGCAGTGCCATTGATTCAAAGAAGTTCCTGGAGTTCGCTCGAGTGG
>CAZRHZ010000028.1:0-18498 GCA_964599995.1 uncultured Anaerolinea sp.
GGGTGAAAACGCAGCCCGCCTTTGTAAGGGCCGATGGCGTTGTTGAACTGAATGCGAAATCCGCGGTTGATCTGCACCTCACCCTGGTCGTCAACCCAGGGTACGCGGAAAAGGATGGCACGATCTGGAATCACGATGCGGTCGTAGATCTTGGCTTTCACAAAATCTGGATTCTTTTGAACCGTGGGTTCTATGGAGTGAAGAACCTCTTGAACTGCCTGTAAAAATTCCGGTTGGCTGGCTTCTTTTTCCCCAAGCCGGGCGATGACATCTTCGATCAGAGACATAATGAGTGCTCCAAATGGGATTTAATCTAAAAATATATAGCATATTTCGCATGAAGATTTCATGAAAAATGCTAAGGAAAAAATTTAAAAATAATTAAAAAATGCGAGAAATCTGGCTGATACTACGAATGGAGGATCGTACCCCGCCCACGGCGGCCGTCCACTTTGACGTGCAGCCCATTGGTCAACCGTACGCGGCAGGTAAAATCCATGGAGGATTCGACCGGCTGTTGGTTCAGCCAATTCCAATCAATGGAGTAAGTGCTAGAGAATGGCATGGAAAAGTGCTTGACCCCCAGGTTGATGATGTTGTGAAAATAATGGGAACCCTGGCTTAATTCAACGCGCACATTGGGTTGAGTGGCCTCGATGATGACACTGGCACCGCAAATCTGCCCCCAGGTCACCGGGATGCCCAGCCAGGGGTCTTTGGTGCCCAAACGGCCAAATACAATCAAGAGGTAGCTGCGGCCTTCAGCCAGCAGAGCTTGATTGTGGGCGGCGATCTCTTCTGCAATGCGCTGGGAGTACTTCAGATCGAACCGATCGGGGACGACGAACACGATATCGCTCACTCCCTCCAGCAATCCGTTGCCTAGCACCGACTCAGAAGCCGCCAGAGTCGTCGCACCGTTCATTTCGAGATCAGGGATATCAAAATCGCCCTCGGGTACCAGCATGGGCCGCACCTGCAGAAACCCGAAACGCGGAGGGTCAAAGGTCATGGCGAACTCGATCTCCACTGGAATATTCAGGCTATTTTCGCAGCTTGAGAGCATCTGCATGATCAAGGAGTTGAAAGAAAACTCCTTCATTACCAACAGGGGTGAAAAGGTCAAAACCCTGATCCCTTTGCTGCCCGTACCTATGAACATGCGTTCAGATTGAGGATCGTAGGTGGATACCAAAGAGACCAGCGTTCCGTCTTTTTCAGCAGTCATCAGGTTTTCGGTCTGGATGAATTCGGTCTCGTTGATCGGGTCATAGTCCTCAGGCTCACCCATGTTGATCATCCAGAAATCGGTCTGGGTTTCGTTGAGCAGTTCTTCATTGGAGTTGTAAGGCGGCGGCATTTCAGGGTAGGCAGGTGAATAGATCCAGCAGCGGCCGCCGTCCACGATGGTTTTTCCCAACCCCAGCGCCAGGTTCACCACACCGTCTTCAGGCGTCGCAGGCTTGAGAGGATAATAGTTGTAAGAACGCGCGACCCCCGAAAGTTCGGGGTAAAAGCGGTTTTGATGTCGTTTGCCGATCACTTCCTGCAAGATGACCGCCATTTTCTCTTCGCGGATATCCAGGTTGGTCGCTTTACAGTAATCCTTGGCGATCTTGAAGTAAGTGGATGCCCACACGAACTTGACCGCCTCGACCAGCCTGGCAAAGCGCGTGTCGGGGTCGGATTGATTATTGGGGATCATCTTGGTCTGGTAGACACCGGCGAACGGGCGGTGGGTGAGGTCTTCTAGTAGACCGGAGGAGCGGATTGCCAGAGGGGTGATCCACGTATCAGAAATGGAGCGCAACTGCCCAAGGATTTCGAAGGGCAAGTCGGCTCGTTGAAATGCGTTGGCGATGCGGGCGTCGGAACTATCAGAAAGCGCGACTTCCAGCAGGTCGTTCTGCAGCATGAATGCTTCAAAAACGCTGGTGCCGAGCACGATCAACTCGGGGATGTCGATCTTGATCTCTGGAAAACTGGTGCGGTCAATTTCAAGGAGGGTTTGATGAACCGAGAGCAGACCCTGCGCTTTGCCGCCCAATTCCTCTCTGCCCGCAAGCGAAGCCTGCGGCAGTTCAGAGGTGCGGCGCATGGTAAGCAGTTGAAAATGGTCAGCGATCGGAATCATGAAAAACCGGAGAGGTTAAATTAAACCACGATCAAGACAGGCGCGCGCCACCCGATCCACGGCAAGCATGTAGGCGGCATCTCTCGCAGTTTGTTTATTCTTGCGTGAGAAGTTGATCACGTCCATGTAGGCTGAGGTCATGATTGTGTCGAGTTTGCTCAGCACTTCATCCTTGGTCCAGAAATAGTTCATATTGGACTGAACCTGCTCGAAGTAGCTGCAGATCACGCCGCCTGAATTGGCGAGGATATCTGGAATTATCAGGATACCGCGTTCGTTCAGTTCAGGGTCAGCATCCGGGTTGGTGGGGCCGTTGGCGGCTTCTGCGATGATCTTCACCTGCGGGCTGATGCGGCCAATATTGTCGCTGCGAATCTGGTTCTCAACGGCAGCGGGAACCAGGATATCGACGTCTTGTTCCAGCCAACTGTCACCAGGCAGACACTCGTAACCAAGTGAAACCGCCTGTGCTCTGTCGATCTCGCCGAAACGGTTCGTGATGGCAGCCAACTGGGCAAAATCGACTCCTTCCTTTTTGCGAAAAGCGTAGGTGGATTGATCGCGCTGATCCCAGCACGCCACGCATTGGATGGTGCCGCCCATCTGGCTGTAGAGTTTGGCGGCATGCATGCCGACCAGACCAAATCCCTGAATGCTGGCGCGGGTTTTTTCAATGGGTATACCCAGATCTTTCAGGGCTTCGCGCACGGTGATCATGACTCCGTAGCCGGGGGCTTCTTTGCGGCCATGCGACCCGGCCTGGTGGACGGGTTTTCCTGTGACAAAGCCAGGACTTTTATGCCCCACAATGGCTTCATATTCATCCAGCATCCACAGCATCTGCTGTGGGCCGGTCATGATGTCTGGACCGAGCACATCAAAGTCAGGCCCGGTATGATGGGCGATCTTGCGTACAAATCCTCGGCAGATTCGTTCAACCTCAGCGGGGCTCAAGCCGTGAGGATCGCAAGCCACCCCGCTGCTGCTGCCGCCCAACGGCAGATTGACGATGGCGCATTTCCAGGTCATCCACATGCCAAGAGCGCGAATGGTATCCAGCGTTTCAAACGGGTGAAAACGAACCCCGCCTTTGGTGGGGCCGCGGCTGTCGTTAAACTGCACGTGGTATCCGCGCAGGATCTGGGTTTCACCATTGTCGAGTTTTACCGGCAGACTAAACTGGTATTCGCGCATCGGCAGGCGTAAGAATTCCCTCACCGGGGCATCCAGATCCAACAGGCCGGCACAGCGGTCAAATTGTTTTTGCGCCATCTCGAACAGGTTAAAAGGTTTTTCGTTTTTCATGGTCTAGTTTCCTGAAATTTCAGCGTTGTGGGTATCGAGCATGTAGCCGACGCCTGACAAGCTGACGATGAGCGAATTCTGGGAGGGTGCGGAACCAAGTTTTCGGCGCAGGGTGTGGATATAAGATCGCAGATAGTCGATCTCTTGAGTGTATTGCGGGCCCCAGACCGAAACAAGCAGCTGTTTATGCGACAGAACCTGGCCGGCGTGCCTGGCCAATTCAACCAGCAGGCGGTATTCCGTCTGGGTGAGGGCGACAATATGATCATCCACCATGACCTGATGTGAAGAGAGATTGATCGAAATATTGGCGACCGTAAGCATGTTGGTGGTGATGGGGATGTTGCTGCAGCGTTTCAGGATGGCCTTAACACGGGCCAGAAGGATTTTGGGATCGTAAGGTTTGGCGATGAAATCATCTGCACCTGCTTCGAAGGCGAACAACACCGCAGCTGTTTCAGCCCTTTCGGAGAGGATGATCAGCGGGGTTTCAGAGAATTCACGCAGGCGGCGGATCAGAGTGAGTCCGTCTGATTCAGTTTGCAGATCGAACTCCGAAATGATCAGCAGTGGTTGCTCCTCAGCCGCCATTTGCAGCGCGCGATCGATCTTGTTGGTGCTGAGCACTTCATACCCAGCCGAGGACATGATTTGACGCAGCAGATGAATTGATTTCGAGTCGTGATCGACAACGAGTACACAATGTGAAGACATGATCTTGCATCACTCCCGATAGTGGGTTGCACCATCTTTTACGCTATTCTAAGCCTAATTATCGCACAAACCTCGGCCGAACGCAGATACTGGAACACTGAATGAGTCCTTTATTAATGGAGAATTATCGAGGTTAAAAATCGTAGGGGAATCGTCAGGTTTGTTTGTTGACAAACCGGGTAATAAGGGCTAATATTTAATCAACAGGAGTCATTGATCAATATGCGAGTTTTCGGCGCAAGAAAAACTGAGGTAAAAGATTAAGGCACGCGGTGTATTCTGCGTGCCTTTTGTTATCCACCATCCTTCATAATAAAGGAGAACGACAGCAAATGGATTACAGCATGATCGGCAAGATCGAAAAAGCAAAACGCTATGCCCAAGAAAGGAGCCGTTTTGAATTCCGCTCTTTCTCGGTGACTGTCAAGGGTGACAACAATTCTCATGATGTCAAGTACGAAAATGGCAAGTGGCAATGCGATTGCGAATTCTTCCATACCCGCGGACGCTGCGTGCACACCATGTCGCTGGAAACCATCCTTGAGGGGATGGCCGAGCCCATCGAAGTCGCCGTCGCAATGTAAACTTAAGCCCAATACGAAAAGCCCTGACCGGTTTCACCGTCAGGGCTTTATTGATTAAGCAGTTCTTTTTGCTCTATCCAGCGGTCAAAAAAGTGTCCCTGTCACACTCACCATAAATCCAACTTCTGCGCCCACAGATCAATTGAATTTTCGCGCCTTCCAATGACCTTGTTTCCACTTGATGGCGGTTTTGCCCGTGAATAATACCCGCCGGCCATTCCTGGAAAATTCGCTTTTGTTTTGTGAAATCGTTCCGACCTTAAGGAGGAGAAATAATGCAAGTCGGCGCAATCGGGACACTTTCTTGAACCACCGGTGTCAATGGATCTTTGAAAGTTCAGTTTGATGCGTTTCAATCTTACCAAAATGCCCTCATTATGCACGAACCCAAAGGTGGGTTTCAGTACATACCGCAGTAGGGGATTTGAACCCTATCCGGGTAGGTGGTGAACAACAAATGGCCAAATTGTCAGGCACACCATTCTCCAGGATGGTTTTTCACTCAGCCAGGGTTGTTCAACAGGAGGCCATAAATTAACCCCATGGTTCCATGCAAAGTGTTTATCAGTTGAATATACTGAAAGAATAGATAAAAGACTCTCAAGACCGTATAATTGTGATTGTGCCCAGATTTATGATGCCAGTCCTTCTTTCGTCCAAAAGAACCACCTTTACCGCGGTGGTGCTTTGTGTTGTGTTCGTGGGTTTCTTTCTTTTACTAGGCGGATGTGGATCAATAGAACCTGATACGACTTCACCGGCACCCACACCCATAGTTTTGATCAACCCGCAGACGATCGTGCCCTCTTACTTGAGTGATGAGGTCCCCAGCAGCATCCGTTTTTCAAAAATCGACTCCGACCAGGATCTGTCGCGCAGTGCCATCTATGCTGTCACTCAGGATACAACTGGATTCATGTGGTTTGGGGCGGAAGATGGATTAAAACGGTATGATGGGTATACGTTCGTCACGTTTCAGCCAGACGAAGGGGATCCGTATAGCTTGAGCGACCGTTGGGTCACCTGCATCCTCCCTGTCGGATCAGGTAACTTGTGGGTCGGAACCCGGCAAGGCGGGGTCAATTATTACGATGCGGGAACTGGAAAATTTACTCGCTTTTTGCATGACGAGAACAATCCAACCAGTCTTGTGAACAATCGAGTGAACGTGTTGTATTTGTCCAACCAGGATCAATTGTGGGTGGGCACCTTGGAGGGATTGGACCGCCTGGACGTGGAAACAGGCGAATTCAAGCATTATGATTTCGACATTCCCAATAGCCCCCTTGACCAATCCTCCACCCAGATGAGCATCACTGCCATTCTGGAGGGCAGTGGTGGGGTCTTGTGGATTGGAACGAACGGGAACGGACTTGTCCAACTTGATCCTTCGACGGATGCCTTTACTGTTTTTAAGAACGACCCGGCCATTTCGCAGTCGATCACGAGTGACACCGTGCGCGGGATACTTCCTGCTGATAATGGTAATTTATGGGTGGGTACCGATTCGGGGTTGGAATTATTCGCGCCTTCCAGTGGAAATTTTGTGCATTACAAGCATTTTGAGAACGATCCCAAATCGTTGGCTGATAATTCCATACATGTCATGGCGCTTGACCGCACCGGTAACCTGTGGCTTGGCACCGACGCTGGATTGGATGTTTTTAACTCGCGTCGCAATAATTTCAATCATTTCAGCCACGACCCGCGGGATTCAAAGAGCCTGAGCACCAATTCGGTTCTGGCGATCTTTGAAAGCCGGGATGATGTGCTTTGGGTAAGCACATACGGCGGGTATATTGATAAGTATTACCGCGGCATGAACCGTTTTACCTATTTTCATTCCAGCAGCCAAAATCCATATTCGATTAGCGGAAACATTGTATTCAAAATATACGTTGATCAACAGGGATTTGTGTGGATCGCCACGGCGGATGGTGGGCTTAATCGTCTTTCACCGTCTTTCGACCGATTTTACAGCTATCAGCACAATCCGAACGATGACGGCAGCCTGGCAAGCAACGCTGTTTGGTCGGTCTTCAAAGACAGCAAAGGTGTTCTTTGGGTGGGTACGAGTGTCGGGCTGGACCGCCTCAATCTGGGGAAAGGGGATTTCATCCATTATGCCAACAGCGATGCCGATGCTGCCCATTCAATTGAGGGGATTGTGTATGACATCGTGGAAGATCAAAATGGGGATCTCTGGATGGGAACCAATACTGGATTGGTCAGATACGACCGGGTAAACGACCAATTCATCCATTATATGCACACTGAGAGCGAGCCATTGGGCATCAGTGATTCGATCATCGTAAAAGTCTACATCGATCATTCAAACAACCTGTGGATCGGAACCTTCATGAACGGGTTGGATCGTTATAATTTGGAAACGGGCGAGTTTGTTGAGTATCGCAATGATCCAGACGACCCCACAACCCTGAGCAGCGATTCAGTGCTTTCGGTTTATCAGGATCGACAAGGTCGGGTCTGGGTCGGGACAGACGGAGGTGGGTTGAACCTGCTGGATTCCGCCTCGAACACCTTTGTTCGCTACACCGACACGGATGGGCTGCCCAGTAACGTGGTCTACGGCATCCTCGAGGATATTGCGGGCAGATTATGGCTGAGTA
The DNA here is from genome assembly GCA_964599995.1 of uncultured Anaerolinea sp. Classification (GTDB taxonomy): domain Bacteria; phylum Chloroflexota; class Anaerolineae; order Anaerolineales; family Anaerolineaceae; genus UBA6107. The sequence continues at coordinate 7,368 of CAZRHZ010000028.1, forward strand.
CTAATAAAGGTCTTTCGTGTTTCGATCCTGTCAAGCAGACCTTCGTGAATTACAACGAATCTGACGGGTTGCAGGGCAACGAGTTTAATATGAACGCATATGCACAATCTGCCGATGGACGCATGTATTTTGGCGGGGTGAATGGCCTGACCAGCTTCGTGCCCCTCACGATTTACGCCAGCAAGTTCGTCCCCCCGGTGATCCTCCTTTCAGTCACGCAGAATGGTTTGCACGTTCCAATCGAACCTATCTCAGAAGGGACAGGTGAGATCACCCTGCGCTGGCCTTATACCAGTTTCGAATTTTCCTTCGTACCCTTAAGCTTTGCAGACCCGGCTGAGAACCAATTGGCTTACCGGCTGTTGGGATACGAAGACCAATGGCAAGACGCCAGCTCCACTCGAGAGGGGCGCTATACCAATCTGTCGGGTGGGATGTATACCCTGCAATTGAAAGGCTCGAATGAAGACGGGGTCTGGAACAAAAAGGGGTACTCGTTGATCGTGCGGGTGATCCCCGCCTTCTGGCAAACCGTGTGGTTCCGGATCAGTTTGGGCGTATTGGTGATCGGTTTGATCGGTGGTGTTTTTCTGGCCAGGAACGCCAGCATCCGGGCGAACACCAGAAAACTGGAACAACAGGTGGCCGAACGCACCCGCGAGATCGAACGCCTGTTTGAAAAGACAAAGGAACTGGCCGTGGTGGAAGAGCGTAACCGGCTAGCGCGTGAACTGCACGACAGTGCCAAACAGAAAGCCTTCGCTGCCCTGGCCCAGTTGGGAACCGCCAACGGTATTCTCGCCAAGAATCCTCAACGTGCGAAAGAGAATTTACGCGAAGCTGAGAACCTGGTATACGAGGTGATCGAAGAACTCACCTTCTTGATCCAGGAAATGTACCCACTTGCGCTTAAGGAAAAGGGATTGGCGCTGACATTGCGGGGTTACGTTTTTGATTGGGAGGCTCGCAGCGGAATTGAAGCATTCCTGTCGATTGAAAATGACCGACGGTTACCCATTGAAATGGAACAGGCGGTTTACCGCAGCATTCAAGAAGCGCTGTCGAATATTGCCCGTCACAGCAAAGCCTCGTCTGTGCAGATCAGCGTTTACTATTTTGAGAATAAGATTGAAGCAGAGATCCGCGATAATGGTGTTGGCTTTGACCCGTTGACCAGGCAAATGGGAATGGGGCTGCGCACCATACGCGAACGCATCGAAGCACTGGGCGGAAGTGTTAGAATTGAAAGCGCAGCCGGCAACGGCACCTGTCTGTCACTGAGCGCCCCGATCAAACCACACCCAATGGGTGAAGGAGAATGAAATGACAAATCCGATCACGATCATACTGGTGGATGATCACGAAGTAGTGCGCAACGGCGTGCGAGCCTACCTTGAGACGTTGAATGAGTTTCAGGTAGTGGGTGAGGCGTGCTGTGGAGAGGACGCTGTCAAAGTCATCTCAGAAAAGATCCCCGATGTGGTGCTTCTAGATTTGATCATGCCAGGACTGGATGGTGTCGAAACCATCCGGCGCATCAAGCTGGTCAGCCCGCGTACCCAGGTGGTCATACTGACCTCATATCACGAGGATGCCAATATTTTTCCGGCGTTGAAAGCCGGAGCGATTTCTTACATATTAAAAGACATGAAGATGGATAAACTCGTGGAGGCATTGAAACGGGCGGTTCAAGGAGAGGTTACTTTGCATCCGCGTGTTGCCTCACGGGTTTTGCAAAATATTCGCGGCGAAAGCGCAGACTCCGAGCCCCTCTTCACCGAATTAACTGAACGTGAAACCGATGTGCTGAAGCTGATCGCGAGCGGGTTGTCGAACAGCCAGATTGCCGAAAAGCTGGTGATCAGCGAAAACACGGTCAAGGGGCATGTGAGCAACATCTTGAGCAAGCTTCACATGGCTGACCGCACACAGGCCGCGGTCTACGCCTGGCAGCAGGGCATTGTCCATCGGGATGGGTTTGCCTGAGCGTCGAACATGACCCCGAACAATTAATTAATAATTTCTCAAAATCGATTGAATCAAATTTCAAAAGTGCTATAAATACTTCATTACGCGCTAATGATGTATGCGGCGTTTAAGGAATTATTGGCTGGCTGATGCCAAATTCGCATTAAATATCCAACCTTCGTAATGCCAATATGTAATTAGTTTCAAACCTGGCAGCAGGTTGTTTTGTCGCATTAATTTTCAGACATTATTTTCATTAAAAGGATTTTTCCATGTCGGCTACCAAGTCATCGAATTCCCCCAGGATTCCAAGAAAACAAGGACTCTATGATCCTTTTTACGAACATGATGCCTGCGGCACCGGCTTTGTGGTGAATATCAAGGGTATTGCTTCTCACGCGATCATTGAACAAGGGTTAACGATTCTGGAAAACCTGGCTCACCGCGGAGCAACAGGCTCTGAGTCTGATACAGGGGATGGGGCGGGGATCTTGATCCAGATGCCACACCAATTCCTGCAGAGGGCGTGCTTTGATCTGGGATTTAAGCTTCCCGAGCCGCGCTATTACGGGGTGGGTATGGTATTCCTGTCTCAGGAACTGGCAGCGCGTCAAAGGCATGAATCAATCCTGGAAAACATCGTGCGAGAAGAAGGCCAGCAGGTATTGGGTTGGCGGACAGTTAATACCGATGATAGTACACTGGGAGCCACCGCGTGCGCCTCGCAGCCAGTGGTCAGGCAAATATTCATCGGCCGCGACAGCAATATCAGGGATCGCATGTCTTTTGAACGCAAACTCTACCTGATCCGAAAACGGGTAGAGCAAGCCATCAGATATTCAGATGATCCCAACGGAAAATCTTTCTATATCTGCAGCATGTCGTATAAGACCCTGATCTACAAGGGTATGTTGACCTCCAAACAAGTGGGCAGCTACTATCCGGAACTGGCGGAACCTGACATGGTCACGGCCATGGCCATGGTCCATTCTCGTTTTTCAACCAATACATTCCCCTCATGGGATCGTGCTCATCCCTATCGCATGTTGGCGCATAACGGCGAGATCAACACCCTGCGTGGGAACATCAACTGGTTTAATTCGCAGCAGGGAAAATTTCATTCGGATCATTTCGGATTGGATATGCCCAAAGTGCTGCCGGTCATCAACCCGGACGGTTCGGATTCGGGAATCTTCGATAACGTGCTCGAACTGTTGATCATGGCCGGGCGGACACTGCCTGAAGCCATGATGATGATGATCCCAGAACCCTGGTCGAAGCACGAGAGCATGAGTGATGAGAAGAAGGCTTTTTATGAATATCACAGCACGCTCATAGAACCCTGGGACGGGCCTGCATCCATGGTCTTTACCGATGGGGTTGGCATTGGTGCCTGCCTGGATCGGAACGGATTGCGGCCGTCGCGGTATTACGTGACCGATGATGACCGGGTGATCCTGGCTTCTGAAGTGGGTGTTTTGGATATCCCACCCGAGAACGTGGTCAAGAAGGGCAGACTGGAACCGGGCCGCATGTTGTGGGTCGACACAGAAGAAGGCCGCATCATCAGCGATGATGAGATCAAGCAGAAAATCTGTTTGGCCAGGCCATATCGGAAATGGCTGAATGAATACATGATCAATCTCGAAGACCTGCCCGATTCAAAAAGCTTGGAAGAGTTGATGGGGCAGCATCGGGGGGATCCCCACGCTGAGTTGGTTCAACGCCAGCGCGTTTTCGGTTATACCTATGAAGACCTGCGAATGATCATCAGTCCCATGGCTAAAAATGGCGAAGAGCCGATCGGTTCGATGGGCAACGATACACCGCTGGCAGTATTATCTGATAAACCGGTCTTGATCTATGATTACTTCAAGCAGCTTTTCGCGCAGGTAACCAATCCCCCCATCGACGCGATCCGCGAAGAGATCGTTACTGGCACCGAAGTGATGATCGGTTCGGAACAGAATCTACTTGAACCCCGACCCGAAAACTGCCGTCAGATTAAATTAAAGAATCCCATTTTGACCAATGAGAAACTGGAAAAGCTTCGAAATCTCAATCGCTTGCATTTTCAATCAATGACGCTGCCCATCCTGTTCAACCCGGTTGAAGGCGGACAAGGTCTCGAAGATGCCCTGCAGAACCTGTTCTCGCGGGCGGATGAGATCATTGCCAGGGACGAAGCCAATATTTTGATCCTGTCAGACCGCGGAATAGACGAAGAGCACGCTCCCATCCCGGCTTTGCTGGCTGTATCAGGTTTGCACCACCATTTGATCCAGAAAGGAACGCGCACCCACATCGGGTTGATCGTGGAATCAGCCGAACCGCGCGAAGTCCATCACTTTGCCATGCTGGTCGGGTATGGGGCTGTGGCAGTCAATCCTTATTTGGCTTTTGACACGATTAGAGACATGATCAAACAGGGATTGCTGACCGGAACCGATTATCGCGAAGCGGCTCAAAATTATCGTAAAGCGGTGATCAAGGGTTTGGTCAAGGTGATCTCCAAAATGGGAATCTCCACCATCCAAAGCTACTGCGGCGCGCAAATTTTTGAGGCAGTTGGGTTGAACTCGGGACTGGTGGATAAATATTTTAATGGAACCCCATCGCGCATTGCTGGAATCGGCATTGATATCATCGCGAAAGAAGCCGTCCTGCGGCATGAGCAATCCTTTTCACCCCGCATCCTCGACAGGGACAGCCTCGAATCGGGAGGACAATATCAGTGGCGCGACGATGGCGAGGTTCACCTGTTCAACCCTGAAACCGTCTATTTGCTTCAACAGGCTTGCCGCAACAACGATTACGAATTATTTAAAAAGTATTCTGCATTGATCAATGACCAATCAAAGCACATCGCCACCCTGCGGGGATTGCTGAACCTCATGCCCTGTGAAACGCCTCTGCCCCTTGATGAGGTTGAATCGGTGGAATCCATTGTCAAGCGGTTCAAAACGGGCGCCATGTCTTACGGGTCGATCAGCAAGGAAACCCACGAAGCCCTGGCGGTTGCCATGAACCGCATTGGTGGTAAAAGCAATACCGGAGAGGGAGGCGAGGATCCGTCGCGATATGAAAGCGGCCAGGGAGAGGAATCACGCAACAGCGCCATCAAGCAGGTGGCTTCGGGGCGTTTTGGGGTGACCAGTTCTTATCTGGTGAACGCGCGCGAACTGCAGATCAAAATGGCACAGGGAGCCAAACCGGGAGAAGGTGGGCAGCTTCCTGGAAAGAAGGTTTATCCCGAGATCGCCAAAACGCGCCATTCCACGCCGGGGGTGGGGCTCATTTCACCTCCTCCGCATCACGATATCTACTCCATTGAAGACCTGGCGCAGTTGATCAATGATCTTAAGAACGTGAACCCCCAGGCCAGGATCAACGTCAAACTTGTTTCAGAGGTGGGGGTGGGAACGATCGCGGCAGGGGTGGCCAAGGCGCGCGCGGATGTGGTGCTGATCAGCGGGCATGATGGTGGAACAGGTGCTTCGCCGCAAACGAGCATTAAACATGCCGGCTTGCCATGGGAATTAGGTGTCGCTGAAACCCATCAAACCCTGGTTTTGAACCATTTGCGCAGCCGCATCACCATCGAGACCGATGGTCAACTAAAAACTGGCCGGGATGTGGTGGTCGCAGCATTGCTGGGGGCGGAGGAATTCGGATTTGCCAGCGCGCCGCTGGTGGCATTAGGTTGCGCCATGATGCGGGTGTGCCATCTGGATACCTGCTCGACCGGTATCGCTACGCAAAACCCTGAACTGCGCAAGAATTTCAAGGGAAGCCCGGATTTTGTGGTGAATTTCATGTATTTCATTGCCCGTGAAGTGCGCGAATGGATGTCAATATTGGGTTTTCGCAACATAAATGAAATGATCGGACATACTGAAAAACTGGAAACCCGGCAGGCAGCCAACCATTGGAAAGCCAGCGGTCTGGATCTTTCTCCTTTGTTTCATGTACCAGAAGCCAATGAGGTGTTTGACCGGCACTGTTCTTCGGTGCAGGAACATCATCTGCAAAAATCCCTGGATCAGAAGATCCTTTTGGAATTATGCGCACCCGCGCTCGAACGTGGGGAACGGGTAAGCATTGAAATACCGGTGCGTAATGTTCACAGAGTGATTGGTGCGCAGGTGGGCAGCGAGATCACCCGACGCTATGGCGCGGCAGGTTTGCCGGATGATACCATTCGGATGCATTTCTATGGATCGGCAGGGTTGAGTTTTGGGGCTTTCATCCCGCATGGCATGACCCTTGAGTTGGAGGGGGATTCGAACGATTACATCGGGAAGGGTTTATCGGGAGGGCGCATCATCGTCTACCCACCCAGGGCATCCAGGTTTACCCCCGAAGAAAATATTTTGGTCGGGAATGTGGCTTTTTATGGGGCCACTTCCGGCGAGATATTCATCAATGGCCTGGCGGGCGAACGTTTTTGTGTGCGCAATAGCGGCGCGCACGCCGTGGTGGAAGGCGTGGGAGATCACGGCTGCGAATATATGACCGGCGGCCGGGTGATCGTACTCGGAAAAACCGGCCGCAATTTTGGCGCAGGCATGTCGGGCGGTGTGGCTTACGTGATCGACTGGGATGGCGGCTTCAGCTCCAGATGCAACCTGGACATGGTTTCGTTGCTGTCTCTGGTGGACGATTTTGAAATTTCTGAGATCAAAGCATCCATAAACAAGCATCTACTGTTCACGGGCAGTCCCTTTGCCCAACGCATACTGGATCAATGGAGCGTGATCCTTCCGCTATTCGTAAAAGTCCTTCCTCAAGATTATCAGCGCATGCTTCTCGCACTCGAAGAAGTAAAGGCGAGCGGTTTGTCTGGAGAAGAGGCGATCAGAGTTGCTTTTGAACGAAGTCATAAGGCACCGGCATTGCAAAACGGGAAGTGAGAAAACAACATGGCGAAACCCACTGGATTCATGGAGTTTGAACGAGTAAATCAGACAGAGTCTGACCCGAACGAGCGCATCTTGTATTGGAAGGAATTTCATCAGCCTCTTGGCATAGAAACCTTGCAGCAGCAGGCAGCGCGCTGCATGGATTGCGGCACACCTTTTTGCCATTCAGGGATCCTGCTCAACGGCATGGCGTCAGGTTGTCCGCTGCACAATTTGATCCCGGAATGGAACGATCTGGTCTATCGCGGGTTATGGCGGCAGGCTTTGGAGCGTTTATTGAAGACCAATAACTTTCCGGAATTCACCAGCCGGGTGTGCCCCGCTCCTTGTGAAGGGTCATGCACTTTGGGGCTCAACTACTCACCCGTTGGGATCAAGTGTATTGAAGGGGCGATCATTGAAAAAGGGTTTGAAGAGGGATGGATCCATCCCCAGCGGCCCATCCTCCGAACCGGAAAGAAAGTGGCTGTGGTGGGCTCAGGTCCCTCGGGTCTGGCTTGCGCCGACCTTCTCAACCGGGCCGGGCATACCGTGACGGTTTTTGAGCGTGAAGACCGGCCGGGTGGCTTGCTAGTATATGGGATCCCCAACATGAAACTGGAAAAGCAGATCGTGCAGCGCAGGCTGGATTTACTTCAAGAAGAGGGTGTGTCTTTTCGCGTCAACGTGAATGTGGGTTTGAATTACCCCACGGATCAGTTACTTAAGGATCACGACGCGGTAGTGTTGTGCTGCGGTGCTACCCAACCCCGCGACCTGGCGGTTGAGGGACGCGGCCTCAAGGGTGTGACTTTTGCCATGGATTTTCTGCGGGCGAACACGCGAAATCTGTTGGGTGGAGGAGGACGCGGATCAGATGGTGTCACCATCTCTGCGCGCAACAAAGATGTGCTGGTGATCGGCGGTGGCGATACGGGAACCGATTGCGTGGGAACCTCCTTGAGGCATGGCTGCCGCAGTGTGACCCAGTTGGAAATATTACCTGAACCCCCCGGAGCACGCTTGACGAACAATCCGTGGCCTGAATGGCCAAGGATCAAGAGAACCGATTATGGGCACGAAGAAGCCATGATGGTCTTTGATAGCGATCCCCGGCAATTCAGTACTTTAACCAAACGTTTTGTGGGTGATGAACATGGAAATGTAAATGAAGTCCACACGGTGCAGGTTGAATGGATGAAAGATGGGCAGGGACGGATTTCATTTCGTGAAATCCCGGGAACTGAAAAAACCTGGCCGGCTCAACTGGTGTTAATCGCGATGGGATTTCTTGGCCCTGAGAGCGGTCTGCTGGATTCTCTGGAAGTTGAAAGAGATACCCGTAGCAACATCAAGACTGAAAACCTGAGTCACGCCACCAACATTCCTGGTGTGTTCGCGGCAGGTGACGCGCGCAGGGGGCAGAGCCTGGTCGTGTGGGCCATCCAGGAGGGACGAGCTGCGGCCCTTGAAGTGGACCGTGCCTTGATGGGGGCGGCTGGGATAAAAGATTGACGCCAAGTTTATTAATGGGTAATACGTACACTCCAAGATGGATTAGGCGCGTTTTCAGGTACTGTGCGCAGAAGGAGCTATTTGAGCAGGGATTTCATTTGCTTGTATATGAATTTGGCTGCACCCTGGGGGTTCAGTCTGCGCAAAAAGTCCATGAATTTTGAATCACTTCCAACCAGCACACGGTACTTGTCTTTTTCGATGCCTTCGATGATCAAATGAGCGGCCTGGTCCGGGGCGGTCATTTTCATCTCGCCCGTGTCCATTTTCTTTTGTTCTTCCTTGGTCATCAAACCGGAATTAGCGGCAATGTTCGTCTTCACCGCTCCGGGGAAAACCACTGTGACATGAACGTTAGTGTCCAACAATTCGGACCGCAATCCTTCTGTAAAGAGCATTACGGCTGCTTTTGAAGCGCCGTAAATGGTCTGGCCGGGTACCGGTAAAAAACCACCCATGCTGGACAGGTTGACAAGATGGGCAATTGGCCGCGCACGTAGGTGTGGCAAGAAGGTCTTGGTCATGTAAAGTAAACCGTAAAAGTTCACGTTCATGACTCTTTCAATCTGGGGGTAGGTCAGATCAGCCACCTTAACGAAGGGTTGAATGATGCCGGCGTTGTTGACCAATCCGTCCACACTGCCATGCGCGGCGATCACCTGATCAGGTAAAGCTTCGACTGCTTTTTGGTCAGCAATGTTTACCATGTGTGTCGAAATTTTTTCAGCTAATTCCCCGGCGAGTGTACGGGTATATTGGAGACCCGCCTCATCAATATCTACGGCGGCCACGCGAGCCCCTTTTCGAACCAAGCCGAGAACCACTTCCCTGCCTATACCGTTCGCTCCGCCGGTGACAACGAAGACCTTTCCTTTGATTTCCATTCTTCCTCCTCTTTATGTTATATTTTTTATTATACAATAATAATACAATAAATAAGATAAAAATAGTAGATAATTAATAAAATGCATATAAAAGTTGTCTTTCTGCGCTATCAAAGGGGTTCGCAGGCGGAGGGTTTTGATAATGAGGGTTGGAAAGAATAATTCGAAACCAGACCGAGGGTTTGTGCCTGAGTGATGATTTTTAAGTGGCTGCTTCCTTCAAGCTTGTATAAAATATTCTCGTGGTGGGTTTTCATAGTGCTGTTGGAGTTCGTGACCCTCATGGCGATCTCACGGGTGATTTAACCGGACCGCTCAAGAAAAGGTTGGGCCTCATCAGGATTCAGCAGGAACCTTGTTCGAAAAAGACCTGAGACGAGAAGGTCATATTTCCGTTCGTGAATATTTACGGTTTCGATTATCAGTACTATAATGCAGTGTTTCAACAGGCAGAAGTCGTTTCTGATGGTTGATAGTGTTCGAGTAGATGTACGCATTAAGTGATCTTGGTATTTCGTAGACTTGCTGTATCGCTGCTCAATCCAACACATTTTTACACAAGTCAATCAGTGGAAATCATTCATGAGGAGTGCCACTTCTTATGATCACCGTTTGGGAACCTGCGGCTCTTTTGGTTAATATAAAAGGAACCCTCGGGTTTTGATTATCATGATTACCGGTCAGGATGTTTGAAATGGAATACAGTTCTATCCCACAAAGATTATGGAACAGGAATTATGTCGCCATCCTGGTGGCCAACTGTCTGATCTCCACCAGTTTCTTTATCGTTAATCCGACTTTCCCGATCTACGTCAAGAACCTTTTGAACGATCTGGGTTTGGTTGGGCTTCTTTCTTCGATATTCCTTATTTCAGCCATGCTTGTGCGCCCCATTTCGGGGTATATCACTGACCGCTATGACAAAGGGAAGATCTTTCTCGCTGGTCTGCTGTTGTTGTGCGTTTCGTTCCTTGGCTATATTCTGATCCATTCGATCCCGGGCATCGTCATTGCCCGATTGCTGCATGGTATCGGCATGGGACTGTCCACGACCGCTTTTGGTGCGCTGGTCAGCGAGAATGTGCCAGACTCGCGCATGGGCGAGGGTATGGGGTATTACGGTCTCGGCATGGTGCTGGGAATGTCGGTGGGGCCTGCGCTGGGTCTTGCCCTGCTCAATGCTTTCAATGCCCAGGTGGTCTTTGGGGTGGCAGCCGGTTTTGTGGCGCTTGGTGGTTTGTTATTCGTGGGGTTTTATCGAAAAAAAGCCAACCTTGAAAAGCATTTGCCCATTCCAGCAGGACAGAATAAGCGATTCTTTTCATTAATCCTTGAAAAGTCCGCGCTGATTCCCGCGAGCTTGATCTTCTTTATTGGCATTGTGATCAGTTCGATCAACACTTATCTGGCGCTTTACGCAGCTGAGCGGGGGATTGGCAACATCGGCTTTTTCTTCGCCGTCCAATCGGTGGCTGTTTTATTATCCCGACTGATCAACGGAAAACTGGCTGACCGCAGGGGGTATGCCATTGTGATCATTCCCAGCATCCTCGCGCTGGTAGGGTCAATGGTGGTTTTGTTTTATGCGGAGACTCCCATTCTGTTTATGGTTACCGCTTTTCTATATGGGCTCGGCTATGGCACGCTGACTTCTGCCTGCCAGGCGCTGGCGGTCATTAAGGCGAAGCCGGAATGCAGGGGGCTGGCGATCAGCACCTATTTCTTGGGGATTGATGCGGGCAGCGGATTGGGAACCATTATCAATGGGATGATCTCTCAAGTCTATGGATATGCCAACATGTTCCTGCTCGGGACGATCCCATTGTTTATCGGGTTGTTGATCTATACGGTGTGGGGAAGAAG
>CAZRHZ010000028.1:18598-22191 GCA_964599995.1 uncultured Anaerolinea sp.
AAAAAAACCGCCTTTACCAGAATTGGCAAATGCGGCTCATACATGGCGGAGAGGGTGGGATTCGAACCCACGATGGCTATACAGCCATAACGGTTTTCGAGACCGCCCCGTTCAGCCACTGCGGCACCTCTCCGAATGGCAAAATTATAACCGAAAAGGGCTAGATTTCCACCTGTTGCTGATAAATTGGATACTCCACCGGTCCAACGCCGACCTCTTTGAGTTTGGTCTGAAAGACCGCGGCGGCTTCCTCTTCACCGTGTACCAAAAAGACCTTTTTCACGCGTCCCTTCACTGCTGAGGCGTATTTGAGCAAATAGTCCTGACCAGCATGGGCAGACAAGCCGTTGACGACGGCCACTTCAGCGCGCAGCTCGTATTCCTCGCCAAAGATCCTCACTTTACGTTCCCTGTCCACCAGGCGCCGACCAAGGGTATTGGGCGCTTGCCAGCCGACGATCATGACCGTGTTGGCCTTGTCTTCAATGTTGTTCTTGAGGTGGTGCAGAATGCGACCAGCCTCTGCCATGCCCGACGCGGAAATGATGACCATCGGTCCTGTTTTATCGTTGATGCTTTTAGATTCATCCACTGAACTGACGAAGCGCAGATCGTTGAAATCCAGCGCAGGATGTTTCTCTTTTTTTATGAAATCAAAGGTTTCTTCATCGAAATACTCGGGGTATTGCTTGAAGATCTTCGACGCGGCTACCGCCAGGGGGCTATCGACGAAGACTGGCAGCGGGCGCAGCAGTTTTTCAGAGAACATCATATTGAGGAAATAGACGATCTCTTGCGTACGGCCAACCGCGAAAGCCGGGATGATGACCTTACCACCGCGTTTGACGGTCTTCAGCACCACTTCTTTGAATTTCTCATAGGCTGATTCCACGCTGTCGTGGTTTTCGTCGCCGTAAGTGCACTCCATCATCAGGTAGTCCACATCTGAGGGTAACACCGGTTCGGGAAGCAACGGCAGGTCTTTACGACCGATGTCGCCCGAGAACCAAAGGCTTTTGTGGCTGCCATTCTCTTGCGCATCAATGCGGATGGCCGCCGAGCCAAGAATGTGCCCGGCATTTTTAAAGCGGACCGTCACACCCGGCACGGGGGAGAAGGGTTCGTCATATTTGACGGGGTAATAATGCTCTATGGCTTCAATGGCGTCTGCGATGGTGTAGAGGGGTTCGATGGCCGGTTCGCCGCGGGCTGCGCGTTTTTTGTTAACATATAAAGCGTCTTGTTCCTGGATGTGGGCAGCATCTTGCAGCATGATGTTGCCGAGGGTCACGGTGGGGGGGGTGGCATAGATCGGACCGCGAAAACCATTCTTGACCAGGTTGGGCAGGTTTCCGCTGTGGTCGATGTGCGCGTGCGACAGAATGACACAATCGATCTCAGCAGGATCGAACTCGAAGTTCTGGTTCTTTTCGTAACTATCGCTGCGTTTGCCTTGAAAAAGGCCGCAATCCAGAAGGATCTTTCTGCCATTGACCTCGATCAGGTGTTTTGAGCCGGTAACCGTTTGTGCAGCGCCGTCAAATGTAATCTTCATGCTTTCACCTCGGTGTGTAATTCGCGGATAATTTGATCTCCAAAACGTGCAAAACGAACCGGTGCATCGCGCATGACTTTCTGAAGATCAGAAAGCTGCGCGGGGTCGGCGCCAGCGATTTGCTCAACAAGATCCCTGGGCAGCACAACGTCTGATTCCACTTTCAGCTCTTTGGCGGTTTTCTTTCGCCACTCTTTCAAACATTCGATCCTGGCGATGTAGGCGTCATCAGGACGTACGGTTTTTTGCCTGATCACGGGCTGGGCTTCAACACCGCGCGCAATGGCTGTTAATAAGCCGCTTCCATGGCGCTGGATGATCCTTTCGGTGCAGTGCGGAACTGTTTGTAATTCTTCTGTTGAGGTTGGTTTTAGTTGGCTCAAATCAAGCAGCAGTTGGTTGGAAAAAACCTTAAAATGTGGCAGGTCCGCTTTTTTGGCCTGTTCATCGCGGTACAAGCAAAGTTCATTTAAAATTGCGGCCTGTCTTGGGTCGATTCGCGAGGCTCCGGCCACCTTCCAACACTCGGAGTGATTGTTGGATCCGGGGTGGGCTTGAACCCTGCACATGGTTTCGAAATCTTCGCGCGCCAGATCGGAAAGTTCTTGCTCGATCAATTGCGAATCAAGCTGGTCGCGTAGCGCAAAGAGATAGTGCGTATCTTCTCGGGCGTAATCCAGCATTTCCGTTGAGAGCGGGCGTAAACCCCAATTGGCGCGTTGATATTTCTTGTTCAACAGGATGGCGAAATATTTCTCGAGCAGTGAGCCCAGACCCACCAATGGTTCACCCAGAACGCGGGCCGCGATCATGGTATCAAAAATATTGGCAAAGGTGAAATGATAATCGCGTTTGAGGCATAGTAGGTCATACTCGGAGGCGTGAAAGATCTTTTCCTGGTCAGGATTCTTAAACAGTTCACCCAAAAGCGCAAGATCTTTGACAGCCAGGGGGTCAATAATATAATCGGTCTCCGGTGTGGAGATCTGGATCAGGCACACCTTTTCCTGATAGGCAAACAGGCTGTTCGATTCTGTATCAACTGCGATACGTGGTTGAGATCGCATGGCATCGAAGGCTTTTAACAATGAGTTGGCTGTATCGATCCACACGGGCGGCTTTGTCGTGACAAGATTCATGAGCAAATTATAACCTTGTTAAAGATCATTTCGACGCAGATGGTTGCACAATATGAAATTAAAGGATTAAAAATCTTAAAAAATGTGCAATAATTATGTAATTATCCGTATCTGCAAACGTAAATGGAGGATAGATGACGGTTAAAATATTGCTCATCGAGGACGATGCCCAATTTTCCGATATTTTACGTCACGCGTTGGTTAAAGAAGGTTATCAAGTGGAGATCGCTCAAGATGGTTTGAGTGGTCTGGAAAAATTTAACAAAAGCACGCCCACCCTGGTGGTGTTGGACTGGCTACTGCCAGGCATGGACGGACTGGAAGTCTGCCGCAGGATCAGACAGACAAGTTCACTTCCCATATTAATGCTGACCGGCAAAGAAGCCACAGAGGATCGGGTACTTGGACTGGATGCCGGCGCAGACGATTACATGGTGAAACCTTACCAAGTGGAAGAATTATTGGCGCGGGTGCGGGCCATTCTGCGGCGAACCCAAATGGAACAAACGCCAGTCTTCACATTTGAGGATCTCATTCTGGATACCTCCACACGCCAGGCGATGCGTGGGAACCGCACCATCCATCTGACTGCCAAAGAGTACGATCTACTTGAAATGTTCATCCGCCACCCACGCCAGGTGTTGACCCGCGATCGCATCTTCGACCGGGTGTGGGGCTATGATTTTGGCGGTGAAAGCAACGTGCTGGACGTATACATCCGTTATTTGAGGGAAAAACTGGAAAGCCATGGAGAACCCAGGTTGATCTACACGGTAAGAGGGATGGGTTACGTGTTGAAAGACAAGGAGTAACAACAAAACAGCCCCGGTGAGTCACCGGGGCTGTTGGTTCTCACACGTCTAGAGACTTCTGGACGGTCGTTCATTGGATTCGAATTT